>CANGNX010000009.1 GCA_947455415.1 Opitutia bacterium
CGATTCCGATTGGAGCTCCAGTGTTTCCTGGATTTAGGTGGGCGGTACGTTGCCACGGCTCGGACGAGGCCGGTCGGGTCGCACCTCCCGTATATTATGTTCGTAGGAGACGGAGGCTGCCGCGGTTGTCGAACACTGCAGGGGATAGTCAATATACCTAGGGCGCTCCCTAAAAGCAAGTCGGTCTAGTATTTTAAATGAAACGGGCCGCACTTGCGTGCGGCCCGGGCTATGACAGCCAACAACGATAAATTACTCAGCTGTAACACCTTCGCCAGCACCTGCAGCGAGGGTCATGCCGCCAACAACTTGAACTTTCTCGAGGATGATTTTTTGAAGCTCTTCGAGAACTTTAGGATTCTTAGCGAGGTAGTCTTTAGCGGCTTCGCGGCCTTGGCCGATGAGTTGGCCGTTATAGGCAATCCAGGCACCCTTCTTTTCGAGGATCTTGTGTTCGATGCCGAGATCGAGAACGGAGCCAGTACGAGAGATGCCCTCGCTGTACATGATATCGAATTCGCACTCGGTGAAAGGAGGCGCGACTTTGTTTTTAACGACTTTGATCTTCGTGCGATTGCCGATGACTTTGCCGCTGGGCTCTTTGATTTGGCCGATGCGGCGAATGTCGATACGCACGGACGAGAAGAATTTTAGGGCACGACCACCAGGAGTGGTTTCGGGGCTGCCGAACATCACGCCGATTTTTTCGCGAATTTGATTAGTGAAGATGCAGATACAGTTGGTGCGGCTGATGGCTGCGGTGAGGCGGCGCATTGCTTGACTCATCATTCGGGCTTGGACGCCAACAGTGGCATCACCCATTTGGCCGTCGAGTTCTTGTTTGGAAACGAGGGCAGCAACGGAGTCGATTACAACAACGTCAACGGCACCGGAGCGGATGAGCGTCTCGACGATGTTGAGGGCGTCTTCACCGGATTCTGGTTGAGACACTAAAAGGTTATCGAGATCGACACCGACGACCTTGGAGTAGCGTGGGTCGAGCGCGTGTTCCACGTCGACGAAGACGGCATTGCCGCCTTGGCGTTGGATTTCAGCGATGATGGAAAGACAGAGGGTGGTTTTGCCGGAAGACTCTGGGCCGAAGATTTCAACAATTCGACCGCGGGGTAGGCCACCGACGCCGAGGGCGAGATCGATGGCGACCGAGCCGGTGGACACCGTGGAGATTTGCATCTTGGTCGCATCACCCATGCGCATTAGCGTGCCGTCGCCGTATTGCTTGTTGATGGCCGACAGGGCGAGGTCGAGGGTCTTGCGCTCAGCAGAGGTGGTGGCGGCTTTTTCTTTAGCGGAGGCTTCGGCTTTGGTGGTGGACATGGGTTTAATTTGGATGAGATGGCTAAACTGGCAAACGAACGGACGCTGGCAAGTAAAATGAACATTTGTTCACTACTTTCTTTAACCTAGGGTGTTTGGGGTGTTTTGGTAGAAAAAGTGCCTAATATAGGGGTATTATGATCACGAATAGCCTAGATTGGCCAATGTGGTGGCTCCTTTATGGCCTTCACCCTTTGCATTTCCCATGGGGCGATGGACGGCTAAGGTCGGGGTCAGATGAAGCTATTTTTACTGCGGCATGCCCATGCTTTACCGGGCGAGGTTGATGCGCTTCGTCGGCTCTCACCGAGGGGGCGGCGTCAGGTTCGCCAGCTTTCAACGCAAGCCGTCGAAGAGGCCGTCGCAACGGTCCGTGTGATTGAGCATAGTACCTTGATTCGGTCGATTGAGACGGCGCAGCTTTTGCAGAAGTATTACAAGGTACAGGTTCCGCTTAGAAAGCTAGAAGGCCTGGCGCCAGATGATGTTCCAGTGCTTACGGCGAGGCTATTGGCGAAGTCGGTGGGCTCGCGTTTAATTGTCGGTCACAATCCGCACCTCTCGATGATGGTGGGAATGATGTTGGGTCTAAAATCTGGGGCGGAAGGAATTAAGTTTCGCAAGGCGGGCATGGTGGCGTTGGAGCGTCTCTATCGCCCCACGCCAAAGCATCCTTATGGAAAGTGGCGCCTGCTTTGGATGGCCGTTCCCCCGGATGACACGGCCAACTCTTGACTGTTAACCCCTGAAGATAAACCCTGCCTTGTGTTTGAAACACAAAGACATCGCTGGATTTGGTCGGCCGCTGGGTTTTTCCACTTGGCTGCGTTGGCGTGTGTTGTTGCAGCTGGTTCGACCGCCTCGCATGCAGAAAAATCAAATGACGGTGGCCTGATGTTGGTGGTGTTGGAGGACGAGGCGATTGTGCAGCCTGGAGAAGTGCCCGAGGGTATCGCGGTCGGAAAGGGTGCCGTCGTGGCACCGACAGCCGACCTTCAAGTTGTGACACCCCAAGCGTTGCTCGCTATTACTCAACCTTCGACAACGGTCGTGGTGGTGGCTCCCGCTTCGGTAGCAGTAGCGAACAAAGTTGAGAGTCGCGGTGTGTCTCCGGCCGAATTTGTACCACCGGCATTTTTAATTCGGAAAGAGCCCGTGTACCCAGAGCGTACGCGTCGGGCTGGCATCGAAGGTCGTGTGGTTCTTAAGATACTTATTTCGGCCACTGGTGCGATACGTTCGACTGAGGTTGTCGTGAGTTCGGGCAACCAAGCTTTGGACCAATCGGCCCTACAAGCCGTACGCGCTTCAAAGTTTAGTCCGGCACAGGCGGATCACTTGCCGGTCGAATCACACGCCACGGCCAGTTATCGTTTCGAGCTTAGGTAAGCGGGGTCGGTGCCGAGTAGCAGTGCACCGAAGTGAGACCAGTCACCGTCTTGGATGCCGCGATCCATTATTACTTTGGTGACTTGGGGAAGGTGATGATCGTTTTCATCGCTACCGTAATACACAGACCATAGGCACCGCCCGCTGGTGGGAAGCATGCTGAAGCGAATATCGCCGACCAGGATGCCGCTATCCGTAAGCGTGTAAGCATTCCAGTCTTGGGTGAATTGCGAAAAATCTTTGATGATTTTCTCGCCAAAAGTTCCAGGGGGTGGATTGCCGGCGGCGGCAGGCGACCACGCGGCACGAGTGTCACCGAGTGCGATTTGAGAATCGCTGCCAGGCGCAACCCGCACCGCTGCCACATGCCATTGGCCTTTTTCGAGCCAGATGACACGCCAGAGAATTAAATTAGAAATCGTAGGCTTAACGGCGAGGCGCTCGGGCACGATTTTTTCGGCGGCGAAATAAGCCTGCATGGTTTTTTCGGCTCGATGGTGCTGCCAGAGGCCGAGTACAGCGTAGGAGCAAAACCAGACGAGGCCCACGCTCGCCCATTTTTTAGAACCTTGTTTCAGTGCGATGATGGTGAGGACGACTAATGGCAGAGTGGCGAAGAGATCGATGATAGGTAGGCAGTCCCAGGCGTACCTTATATTATTAATTGGCCAAAGCAGCATTGTGCCGTAACTCGTGCAACCATCGCAGAGCAAGTGCGTCAGTGCACCAGCGAAGGCGGGAAGTAGGAGGCTACGCCAAGGAATCCACGGTTGGTTGATCCAACGGAAAAATCCGACCGTGATGAATGTGCTGAGCACGGCCCACACGGGCATGAATACGAAACTGTGTGTGAAATGTCGGTGCCACCGAAAAGAAACCAGAGGGTCGTCGGCATTACGAATAAACACATCGAGATCGGGGGCTTCGGCGGCGAGCAGGGCGGCCACGGCAGCGGCGGGCAGTGAGCCTCCGCGTTTGGCAACGACTACGCCCACGGAGAGACCCAGAGCGGCGTGAGTGAGGTTGTCCATGGCTTTATTTTACGATGCGAGCGAGAATAGGAAAGCGGAAGTTTTATGGTTATGACCATTTTTGAATGACGAGACAGGGTGCGATGCCTTGACCCCATGTAAGCAGAGCGATAGATTGATTTTTAACCCCTATCACCGATGCGCTTTGGCTTAAACACGTTCTTATATACATCTCCGTTCACCACGAAGAGTGTGGGACTATTTAAGAAGATGAAAAAGTGGGGTTTTGATTCGGTGGAAATTGCCATTGAGGACCCCAAGCACATTAATGCCGCGGTGGTAAAAAAGGCCGCGCATGAATCGGGTCTAGCGATTGGTTCGGTTTGTGCAGCGATGGGTCCAGGGCGAGATTTTCGCGGCAGTGAGTCGGAACAAAAAACGGCAATGAAGTATTTGAAGTCGCTGGTGGATCTAGCGGTGGCGTTAGAAAGTCCGCGTGTCATTGGACCAATTTACTCGGTCGTGGGTCGCGTGGGGGCACACGATGACAAAACCAAGGCTAAGCATTTCAAGCTCGTGGTGAAGAACCTTAAGCAGCTCGCGAAGTATGCGGAGCAGAAGCATATTGAACTATGCGTGGAGCCCTTGAACCGTTTTGAAACCGATTTCTTAAACACGAGCGACCAAGGCTTGCGTTTACTGAAGGCAGTAGGTTCACCGGTATTAAAGCTACACCTCGACACCTTCCACATGAACATCGAGGAGAAGAATCAGGCGCAGGCGATTTTAAAAGTCGGCAAGCAGCTCGGGCATTTCCACGCCTGCGGGACGGATCGCGGCGTGCCCGGGGCCGACTCCTTGGATTGGAAGTCGATTGCGGCGGCGCTGAAGAAAGTTGGTTATAAGAATGATATCGTGATCGAATCTTTTACGCCGGACGTGAAAGTCATTGCGAAGGCAGCGGCCATTTGGCGCAAGATTGAGCCCCGCCGGGATGATATTCCGGTGAAGGGGTTGAAGTACATGCATCGTCATTTTAGTTCTAAAAAGTAAGCGGTTCGCTTGACCTTAGGTGACGGGCGGCAAAGTTGCCCCATGAGCAAAACGTTTGCGGTCATTGGTGGTAACAGCGGCATTGGCTTGGCGACTTTACAGCGGTTAAAGTCGGCCGGCCATCAGTTGCATGTGGCGGGTCGCAAGGTCGAGGCCTTGGCCGATACGCAGGTTACCGCGCAATTTTTTGATGCCACAAGTCCGAGTGCTTTGGTTTGGCCGGAGAAGCTCGACGGCCTGATTTATTGTCCGGGCACAATTCAACTGAAGCCGTTTCACCGGCTGACGGCGGAGGATTTCCAAAAAGATTTTCAGGTCAATGTGCTCGGTGCTGTCGCCGCCTTGCAGTCGGCCCTACCTGCACTCAAAGCTTCGGGTAATGCTTCGGTGGTTTTGTTTTCAACCGTGGCCGTGGCGCAGGGCATGCCGATGCATGCGAGCATTGCCGCCGCAAAGGGAGCAATTGAAGGACTGACACGAAGTTTGGCGGCCGAATGGGCGCCAGTGATTCGAGTGAATGCGATTGCACCTTCGTTGACCGATACGGCGCTGGCTTCCTTCTTATTGAATTCGGACTTAAAGAAAGAAGCCTCGGCTAAGCGCCACCCCTTGCAACGTGTCGGTGTGCCCGATGACGCCGCACAACTAGTGGGGTACTTGCTGTCAGACGCCGCTAAATTTATGACGGGTCAGGTGTTGCACTGGGACGGCGGACTTTCCTCGGTGCGCAGTCTGTAAAAATAAAAAGCCCTGCCGGAAGTTTCCGACAGGGCTTAATCGTCGCGATGAATGCGACTTAGATTAGAATCAGTGTGGGCTCTTCGAGGACTTGCTTGAGGGCCTGTAAGAATTGAGCGCCATTAGCGCCGTCGACCACGCGGTGATCACCGGAGAGTCCGATCGCCATACGTTGACCAATCACGATGCGATCATTGGCGTCTACGACCGCCTTCTTGATGGTCGCGCCGACAGAAAGAATCGCGGCATTCGGCGTGTTGATGATGCCGTAGAAGCCAGTCACGCCATACATGCCGAGGTTGGTGACGGTGAAGGTTGAGCCCGACATTTCAGCGGGCGAAAGCTTCTTGGAGCGCGCTTTGGCGATGAGCCCTTTGGCGTCGACGGCGATGTCGCGCAGTGACTTTGAATGTGCGTCGCGAATCACCGGAGTCACCAAACCATCTTCAAGTGCGACGCCGAAAGCGAGGTGCACGGCGGAGTGTTGGCGAATGCTGGTGCCAGCCCACGATGCGTTCACGGCTGGAACGCGACGGAGTGCTTCGGCAGAAGCTTTGAGAATGAAATCGTTAACCGAAAGTTTAAGTCCAGCTTCGCCGCCTGCTTCGGCGAGGCGCTTGTTGAGGGTTTCGCGAAGGGCGAGAAGGGGGGCGGCGTCGACTTCAACTTCGAGGTAGAAGTGAGGGACGGTATTTTTGGATTCAATTAAGCGGCGAGCAATCGTCGCACGCATACCGCTGACAGGTGAATCGGCATCAGGCTGAATACCTTTGCCGTCGGCGGGAGGAGTCACGGCAACGTTAACGGGGCCAACTGGTGCAGCAGTAGGTGCATTGGCTGCAGCGGTAACATCGCGTCCGACGACCCGTCCGCCGGGGCCGGTGCCGCTGAGTGCGGCCACATTAAGTGCGGCTTTTTCGGCCATGCGACGTGCATAGGGAGAGGCCTTGGTGCGGCTGCCGTCGGATTGCGTCGCAATCGGAGTGTTGGCAGATGCGGGTGCTTCAGGAATGCAGGGTATGCCCGTTGCTTCGGGAATGGCAGGCACGGCGGCTTTAGGTGCAGCCGCTTTTTGTGGCTCGGGTGCAGCTTCGCCTTTTTTACCAATCGCACAAATCGGTTCGCCCACGGGTAGTTGCGATCCAGCGGCGGCGTAAATTTTAAGAATCGTTCCTGGCACGGTGCAGGACAGTTCCATGGTGGCTTTATCGGTTTCGATTTCGGCGAGGATATCGCCGAAGGCCACCGTTTGACCCTCCTTAATATTCCATTTCACAACGGTGCCTACCGACATCGTGTCGGAGAGTTTAGGCATATCAATAATTTCGGCCATGGGAGAAAAAGGTTGGAGATTAGGCGAGGACTTTGAGGGCCGCGGCGACGACGCGCGCGGGGTAGGGGAGTTGGAGATCTTCGAGTTTCTTCGAATAGATCTGTGGGGCGTCGATGGAGGAAACGCGACCGATTGGGGCGTCGAGTTCATCGAAGGCGCGCGACTGAATCAGATAAGCGATTTGAGCGTCTACTCCGCAGAACGGCTTGTTCTCTTCAACGAGTAGGGCGCGGTGCGTTTTTCGGACGGAGGCCAGAATGGTTTCTTCGTCGAGCGGACGAATGGAGCGGAGGTCGACAACTTCGACGCTAACGCCGTGTTCTTTTTCTAAAATTTCGGCGGCCTTGAGTGAGGTGATGACGGCACGACCGTGGGCGACGATGGTGAGGTCGGTGCCTTCGCGTTTAATGTCGGCCACGCCAATGGGGACGATGTAATCTTCGTCGGGCACTTCAGCCTTATCGTTGTAGAGAATCGTATTCTCCATGACGTAGACGGGGTCATTATCGCGAATCGCTGCTTTCATCAGGCCCTTCGCATCGTAAGGCGTTGCTGGGCAAACCACCTTAATGCCTGGGTGTGAAGCGAGGATTGCTTCGGGCGTGTGTGAGTGGGTGGCGCCGACGTTGGTGCCACCGTTGGCGGGTCCGCGAATAACGATGGGACAATTAATCAGGCCGCCCGACATGTAACGGATGTTGCCGGCGTTATTGACGACTTGGTCGAATGCCACGTAGGAGAAGGACCAGAACATTAATTCCATGACAGGGCGAATGCCCAACATGGACGCACCGATGCCGAGGCCAATGAAGCCAGCTTCTGAAATTGGGGTGTCGACGATGCGCTTAGGGCCGAACTCTTTAAGGAGTCCTTCGGTCACTTTATAGGCACCGTTGAACTGAGCCACTTCTTCGCCCATGATGACGACGTTTTCGTCACGTTTAAGTTCTTCGCGCATTGCGGCGCGAAGGGCTTCGCGGTAGGAAATAACAGCCATGGAAGTTTTTTATAAAAGGGTTATTCGAAGATGATGGTGCCACTGCTTGTGGTCTTGGGGCCACGGTTATCTTCTTCCCAATAGATGTGCTTGGTGATGTCGGCCAAGGTGGGTTCGGGTGATTCATCAGCAAAGACCGCGGCAGCGTCGGCTTCTTCCATCGCGGCAGCGTTGATAGACTCCACTAGTTCTTTGGTGAGTACGCCTTCGTTAAGGAGTTCTTTTTCAAAAAGGAAAACCGGATCTTTTGTTTCGCGGTAGCCTTTTACTTCTTCTTTGTCGCGATACGTTTTATCGGGGTCCGACATCGAATGGCCGAAGTAGCGATAGGTGAAAATTTCTAAAATCGTTGGCTTGGATTCTTCGTGAGCACGCTTGAGGGCGATGGCGGTTTTGGCGCGTACCTCGTAGACGTCGTGTCCATTAACCACGTCCCAGGCCATGTTGTAGCCCTCGGCGCGTTTGGCTAAGCAGCCGGGGTGTGCGGTGGAACGCTCTTGCGAGGTGCCCATCGAGTAGCCGTTGTTTTCGATGACGAAAATAATGGGGAGATCCCAGAGTGCGGCTAAATTATAAGCTTCGTGGACTGCACCTTGATTGATGGCGCCATCGCCCATGTAGGTGAGGCAAGAGCCTTTTTGTCCGCGGTACTTAACGGCGTAAGCTAAGCCGGTGCCGAGCGGGGCTTGACCACCGACGATGCCGTGTCCGCCCCAGTAATTTTTATCCGGTGCAAAGTAGTGCATCGAGCCACCTTTACCTTTGGAGCAGCCTGTGACTTTGCCGGTGAGTTCAGCCATACACTCTTTCATGCTCATTCCCACTAAGAGTCCATGTGCGTGGTCGCGGTAGCCCGTGATGATGTGGTCGAATTTACCGAGGAGTGAAATTGTGCCAGCGGCAACGGCCTCTTGGCCGACATAAAGGTGAAGGAAGCCGCCGATCTTACCTTGTTGATACGTGCGGATGCAGCGTTGTTCAAAATGGCGAACGCGTGCCATTTTGGTGTAGAGGGCAATTTTATCCGCCTTGGAGAGCGATGCGTTGACGGGGTCCTTGGCATATTCCGAAGGTCCGGCTGGTCGCTTCAAAGACTCAGGATGTGTGATGACAGCGTTCTTGGCCACGGTGATTGGTTTCCTTCGATTGGAGGGGTCTGGGCGGGAAGGTCAAGCGAACCCGCCTAAGAGGGGAATAGACTTGACCCGTTAGCCAAGCCAACACCCTTTCTTTTATCTTTTCTAAGACACCTCGCCTAAACTCCATGGAAGAAAACACAGAGGTCCAAATTCGTGAATTTACCGTCCAAAACCGGATGGGCATACACACGCGTCCCTCGGCACAAATTGTGCGATTGGCCAACCGTTACCCCGACGTGGAGATCTCGGTCTCCAAGGACGATGAAGTCGTTAATGGAAAGAGCATCATGGGCCTCATGATGCTGGCTGCCGGGCAGGGCTCCCGCCTTAAATTCTCCGCCTCGGGGAAGGATGCTGCCCAGTTTTTGACCGAGATGGATGCATTGTTCTCTCGCAAGTTCGACGAAGCTTAATTTATGGGAATCTTTCTCGCAGGTTTAGTATTTTTAGCCGCCAGTGGCGACACGGCTAAATCCGTTGAAGTATTGTCGGATGACGCGGTTCCAGGCTATTTGGTCAGTGCGGGCGACCGCGCGGAATGGAGCAGCGCTAAGCAGCAAGATGACGCGGGCAAGAAGCGTATTCAAACGGGCACCAGTATCCTGAATGCACCGCGGGCACCGTCAACGGGTGCAGGCCAAGAAACTCCAGAGCAAGTTAAGGCACGCGCCCAAAAAATTATTAAAGAAGGAGAGGAGCAGAGTGCACGCGCAATGCCTTCGCTTGAACGTTTGCGAAAAGTTGCTACCGCGCGCTATCTTGAGCTTACCAAGACGCTGAATTATGAACAGCCGCTGCCGCAGACCCTGTGGAATGTGTCACTGCTCCAGTCCGCCGTGCGTTTACAAAAAGTGGCACGCGATGGTGGTTTTAAGAATCAGCACCTTGTTGGTGCCATGACTATTTTGGGTTCGGATAAGATTTATCGTACTCCTGTTATTGCTAAGGCCTTGCGCGAGGCGTGGGTAAAGGCTGATCCGGCCGCCTTGGCTGTAGTGCCCGCCAGTGGCTATGTTTTCAAGCGCCCCAGCGGAAGTTCAGTGCCGCAGTTTTCGGCGGACTGGGTGGCGCCTAAGGCAGCAGGTCAGACCGCAATTATTTGGGCTGAAGTTTATCCGCTGACGGCGGATGATGCGGCCGGTCTTTTAGTGGTTCGTCTGGCGGATGCCTTCACCATGCGGGTGATTGGTTCGGAAGTTTATTTAACTACGATGGGTCCTGCGGAGACCCTTCCCAAGGCTTACAGCGCCTCTATTATTTTGAAGGACGACAAAAGTTTTATTCCGCGATTAGCGTCGAGTGGTGATTTTCTATTATCGTACGATCGCGATTCGAGCCCCGTGGGCGTGGCTTTGCTACGTCACCTCTGTGTGCGAGTGGGTAATTTGGGTGTCGGCTCCAGTCAGTCGCTCTATGATTTATTGAGTGGCGACATGCCGTCCGATGACGGTGCTAAAGCCTCTTGGAAAATTTTAGCTCAGCCCGCGGTCGGTATGACAAAATCTTTCAGGGTTTCTAGTAAAACGCCCGATGGTCGCACCATCGCTGTAGGCGAAGTTCTGTTGAAGTTGGAAAATCTTACGCCTGCGGCTAAGCCCGCCGGTAAATAACTTTAGGATTTTTTCTTAGCGGCTTTGAGCTCGGCCTGCGTGGCGCGTTGCAACTTTTTTACTTTGCTCGCGACGAGTAATTGGTGGGCACGATTCATGCGATCGATGAAAAGCACGCCTTGGCAGTGGTCGTGCTCATGTTGCACGCAGCGAGCCAGTAAGCCTTCACACTCTAGCGTATGGGCGGCTCCATCGGCATCGTGAAACTTAACAATCGCTCTTTCGACTCGATTCACGTCGCCCGTAATGCCGGGAAATGAAAGACAGCCTTCCGTGTAAGTTTCGCTGGGCCCCTCGGGTATGGTTACCTTGGCGTTCGCCAGGAGTAAGGGCATGATGGTTTGAGCATCGACTTTTTTGCCATCGTAAATGGGCTGGTATTCATCGTCGCAGATATCGATGACGAACAACTGTAGGCTCAGCCCGATTTGTGGGGCCGCTAAACCAATGCCTTTGGCGGCACGCATGGCTTCGAGCATGGTGTTGCCCAGCATGCGTAACGACGGCCCAAATTCACGCACGGCTTCACCCTTCGTGCGTAGCACGGGGTGGCCATAGTGATGAATAGGGTGAGCCGACATGTGGCTTACCCTATGCAAAATCCCTAGGGGTCAACAGACTATTTTTTACCCTTAGTGAAATTGCCCTTTTCGCAGGCTCGCACAAAACTTTCGGTGCGTTTGCGTAGGACATCCCATTTAGTGCGCAGGTGTTGCGACTCTTCGCAGGTAATTTCTTGGTCTTCAACGGCACTTACGACGTCGGCAATCAGTAGGCTGAACTCTTTGATTAAAGCATTCGACGCACGATTCAATTCAGGGTCAGGCGAGTGGGTCTCATCGCGATGAAAATGTCCGCCGGCTTTGTGTGCGAGCCAATCAACAATCCGATCGTCACCCGTGGCGAGAATCAGTTTGGCGACGCGATCGAGTGGGTTGGGTTGTCCGCTGCCTTTGCCTTTAGGCGGCTCGCGCCACTTGTAGAGTAAGGAGGTTGAGACTTCGATGGCGTCGGCGATTTTTTTATGAGCGTCGAGCTGACCGCTATCATTCGATTTAGCAGCCAAAGCCTTCCCTGCATATGTCACGGCCTCTTGTACGACTATGTGTGGCTCTTTAACGTGCGTCAGCCGAGACGGTTTAGATTTTTTACTCATTTAGGGATTTGTCGTTATAGCCCTAGGCACGGTTTTTGGCAACCTGCCTTGAGTTATAATTATACAAAAAAATTATAATTACTCTTGCTCGTGTCCCTCCGTAGGCTCGTATCCGTTTTAACATAACTTTGACAAATCAGCTCTAAGGATTGTAATCGCCTTCACACTTGTTAGCTAACCTCTGATGGACGAATTCCTTTCATACCTCCTTACCTTCTCCGTCATTACCCTAGTGGTTGTGTTCGGCTTGCGTAGCTGGTTGATTTCGCGTCGCCAACGTGGAAGTTCCCGTAGGTTTTCCAGACGGTCTTCTTCGCGCCGTCACCGTGGCGGCCGCCATCGCTTCTCCCGGAGCGGTCGAGGTGGTCCGCGTCCGCTGTGGAGACCGTTTGACGAGCGCTCCAATGGTGGCACAGGTTCGAGTGGACCGACCGACGGACCCCCAAAAGTTTAAATTTCATCAACCCTTAAGGGCACGCACGAGGAAGTAGGGCGTGGCACAGCACAGTACTATTCCTGCGCCAGATGGCATGCCTGCGATGTAATACGATAAGTATAGGCCAGCCAGTCCTCCGACAATCGCGCAACCCGTACTCCAGGCCATCACTTGAGCCAAAGTTTTGCCTAGCCGTAGGCCCGTTGCTGCTGGAATAACGAAGAGCGCGGTAGTCAGTAGGGCGCCCACAAGCCGCACGCAGGCCACGGCAGCACAGGCGATAAGAATGAGTAGAACCGCGCGAAGAAGTTGGGGGCGGGCACCAATTAAATGGGCATATTCTTCATCGAAAGATCCTAATTCCAACTCTTTGTGTAAGACCCGGAGGACGAGCAGCACGACGAGGCTGGTGATGGCAATCATCACCAAATCTTCCGTCCCAACCGAGACGATGCTCCCAAAAAGTAGCCCCGTGAAATCCCTCCAGGCTCGGCTCAAAGACATGAGTGCAATCCCAAGGGCAAACATGACAGAAAGCATGACGCCGATGGCACTGTCTTCACTGGAGCCTTTACGATTAGATAGCCAAGCAACACCGGCGGCGGTGAGTAAAGCGGCGACCAAGGCGCCTAGGTAAAGGGAGAGTCCGAGCAAGGCCGCTCCGACTACGCCAGGTAAAATAGAGTGGGTGAGGGCAGTGCTGATGAATGCCATGCGTCGGACGATGATGTAAGTTCCGAGGCAGGCGGCACTCACGCCGCATAAAAAAATGGCGATAACCGCACGGAGGAAGAAGTCTTCCGATAGTGGAGCGAGTAGCAGATTAAGCATGGCGGTGGTTGTGTCCGGCACATGCATGCACCGTCGTTAGTTGCCCGTTTTTAAGTTCTAAAACCCGATCAAACCTTTGGGAGTCCGCGGGGTCGTGGGTGGCCATGACGACGGTGAAGCTATTGTCCGGATTAAAGAGAAAGGATTCCACGATTTCTCGGCTGGTTTGATCGAGAGCCGCAAAGGGTTCATCGAGTAGAAGAAGTTCCGCCCCTTGGACGGTTGCTCTCGCCAAAAGACCACGTTGCAGTTGGCCTCCCGAAAGGGTGTGAACGGAGCGTTCGGATAATTCTAATAGGCCCAGTCGACTTAACGCGCGGTCAACGGCAGCGTCGCTATGTTCGCATTCTTCGAACCAGCCGTGGTGCGAGTACGTCCCCATTTGGACGAGTCGACGCAAGAGCAGGGGGGCGTCCTGGTTGAAGCTGGGCTTCTGCGCGAGGTACGCAATTCGGCTGCGACCTAAACTGGGTTTGGCGCCGAGGACCTTAACCTCGCCCGATGCAATTGGCGTGAGACCTGCAAGTGCTCTTAGTAGGGTCGATTTTCCTGAGCCGTTAGCACCGATCAATGCCGTGCGACAGCCGCAGGGGATTTCAAAATTGGCGCTCGAAAAAGCCAGCGGACTTCCAGGTGCTGGAGCCACGGCAAGGTTATGGGCGTTTATGGCGACGCCCTGACAGGCGGCATCATCCGTTGGCGCGTAGGGAATTGCCGGCAGCAGTCCGAAGCAGGCATTGCTTATCATTTGGTGCCAATGTGCGGTGAGCCGTGACATTATTTTTGGAGGGCTTCAGCGATTCTTCGTGCATTGAGTATCATCATCGAAGGCCAAGTGTCGCCTTCTTTTCCTGGCGGCTGAAGGTATTCAAAAGACAGTGCGATGGGTGGAGGTAATTCGCCGTCGAGGGCAAGCTGCTGGGCGATACGGCTGCTTTGGCCTTCATCGTAGGCGACTACCCGGACCTTCTGACTTTTTATAAGTTTTAAAATCTCCGAGTACCGTTGAAGCGATGGGTCGGCGGATTCGGCTACACTGCTGTCGACGATGGTCGCCACCACTTGGAGTCCGAAATACTCGGCAAACGACTCAAGATTGGGGTGGTATACGATGATTTTTCGCTGGCTCTCAGGTATGGCTTTCAGCAAGGTTTTTATGGTTAAAGCCGTTGAATCTATTTCTTTAAGTAGTTCATTGAGAAGAACTTGCGATTCATTATCAGGCGTGCCGAAGCTTTTGGTCAAGGCGAGTGAAAGGGCGGAGACCATGCGCTTGGCTTCATTGGGGTTTAACCAAGCATGCAGGTGCAGTTGAGATGGATCCGGGTTAAGCCAGATGACATCGGCCTCGCGGTGGTTGGCCTTAGCCCAGTCCGCTAGCCAGGGTTCGGTGGCCGGGTTCAGTCCGATGACGCGCTTTGCGCCGTTCAAAAGGCGTAGGTCGGCTGGGCTAATTTGATAACCATGGAGCTCTCCGCCGCTAGGTATCAATGACTTATGAGAGATGCTGCTTGGGGTGAGCCTTTGGGCCCAGTAATCGATTACCGTGAAAGTTGAGACGACCTTCGTCTGGCCTAGCCCAAGGTTTGCCCATAAAAGAGCCAAAATCAAACAGAGTTTTTTCATAAACCAAGGCGAGACAAGGTGGGCTAATCTAATGCAATTATGTTGCAATAGATAAATGCAGTTCAGGGGGTTCTTTTCGATTTGCTTTGGGGGGTTCTATGCCTTGGAGTTTTATGCTTATGCCCCAGTTTAAAGCCCTATGCGTCCACGTGGCGATGTTGGTTTTATCCGTTTCTGCTATCCACGCACAAGCGACCGCTCCGGCTGACAAAACGACGGGTGCATCGGGCAAGCCCAATGTCATCGTTCGTGATGTAAAATTTTTACAAGTAACGCTCGGCGGTCAGGTTAATAAATGGAACCGGATGCAGGTTGAACTCGAGGCTAAGAATAACCCTGATCCTAAAGCGCTCAATAAGCGGTGGCTCGACAAGGTGAAGGTTACCGTAACGCAAATTTATAAAACCAGTTCCCCTAAGCCTGAGGATTGGAACTACTATCGTTCGACTGCGACTGTTCTCACCATGGAAGTCGGCTCGCCGCGCTCGCTTTTATTTTACCTCCCCGGCGACATTGTGAAGCGCGATCGAATTAACAAAGACCCCGATTTTTATTTCGTAGGACTGGAAGTTGCGGGCACTGAAGAGCCAATTTTTGACGCCAAGGGAAGCCTCGTGGCGGAGCAGCAACGGGCGGTTTCGCGCGAGATTTCGCAGAAGCTTAAATTCGATGCGGCCAAGGATGCGGCGGACCGCGGAGTCTCGATCAATTCAGGCATTTTGCGTCCACAGTATTTAATCACTTATCCAGACGCCCCTGTGGCGGTGCCACCTTCGCCCGAGTACATCCGCGAAGACACCCCTGCCCGCTAATCGCCAATTCCTAATTCTCCGTTCGAATGAGTCAGAAAAAAAGCATCATTGTTAACCTCGCGGCCTCGCACGTCTCGATTTCAGCTTTCCGTGCTGAGTCCTCGCGGTTGTTCCTTGATAAGTTTTATGCGGAAGAATTGATGCCAGGTTTGTCTGACGACGAATGGTTGAACGCGGCCGTGGCTGCCGTCGGTCGCCTCGTAACGACGCACAAAATTTCTGGAGCGGTGACGGTCGTGGCCCCAAGTTTTTTACTTCTGCAGAAGACTTTGAAGGTGCCTCAAGTCGAGGCCGCACGTCAGGCTCAAATCATCGCTTTTGAGGCTCAAAATAATATCCCTTACCCGCTCAATGAAGTGGTCTGGGATAGCCAAGTCGTGTCTTCGGACGGTGTGGAGGCGGAGGTGCTGCTCTTCGCGCTGCGCATCGAAGTGGCGAGTCGTATTGCGAACCTAATTTCAGCAACCGGTTTGCGCCCTTATTCGATCCAGGCCTCGCCGTTGCTCGATGCGCAGGCCGCGCAATTGCATGGCGGTTACAGCGCCGAAGAAGTTTTGATTGTTAATGTGGGTGCACGCACCACCGACCTCAGTTTCGTCGGGCCTGCAGGTGCCAATCTCCAGTCGGCCAACATCGGTGGCAACATTCTCACGCAAGGTATCTCTGACAATTCGGGTCAGCCCTTCGTGGCAGCAGAAGCGCTCAAGCTTGCATACTTTACCGGCCAGGTTCGTTTGGCCGAAGGCGACCCTCAATTGGCGCTGATTCAAACTAACGCTCAAGGTTTCAATCGTCGACTCGCCCAGGATTTAAATCGTCGCTTGATCAACATTCGCCGAGGCACGGCAGGCCGTCAGCCTACGCGCATTTTAATCACCGGTCGTGGCGCTGCAGTCCCAGGTTTAAGCGAACAGTTAACCGAGTCGCTGAAATTGCCGGTCGAAATTTTTGACCCCTCGACGGTCGTTACCTTGGGTTCAGGATTAACGCCCGATTACGTGGCGCAGTATGTTTACCAAATTTCGGAAGTGATTGGTGAGGCTGCACGTTTAGTGTTACCTCAACTCAAGGGAGTGAATTTAATCCCGCGCGACATCGCCGCGCAAATGACTTTCGACGCGCGTAAGCCGTTCTTGGTCGCCGCCGCTTTATTCGTCGCTCTCGCCCCATTGCCTGTCTGGCTCGCCCTGCAAGATGCGAGCGAGTACAATGCTAAGCAGGTCGTTGCCTTAAAAGCGAAAGCGAAGGAGCTCACGGGTTACCAGTCGGCCATCAAGACCACGCGAGAAGAGGCTAACGCAGTTTTGGCGACCAATCAGCAGCTTGAGTTTGTCACCACCAATTCGCCTAATTGGCCCCTCTTTTTGGCTGATCTGCAAACGCGTGTCGCGGCGAGCAAGAATACTTGGATTGAAGAAATTCACGTTAAGCGTGACCAGTCCACCTCGACCCCCATCGAGGGGGCAGAGAATCAAACCGCTGATGCCTCGACCATTCCTGGCACTAAGGTAATCGTGACGGCCCGTACCTTGCTCGACAAGGTGGCGCCGGGTAAGCCATTTAATGCACAAGAGTTGATTGATCGCCAGGGCGCGTTGATGACGAGCCTCAAGCAATCACCTTTTGTTGAGGAAATTCCGACCGACGAAATTAAACCTGATTACAAGGAGGCGAACGTGCCTAAGATCATTTTCACCATCGTCATTCGCAAAGAAAAAGCGCTCTAAGCCATGGGAAATTTCCAAAAAAACAAAATCTTCTTCAGTGTACTCATCGCCTTGGCGATGGTGTTCGTAGGTGTCGTGGGAATGAGTTGGCTAACCTATTCGGAGATGACCAAGTCAGCCAAGGAACTCACTACCGAGCAGAAGAAATATAAAAAGCTTTTAGAGGGACACGCTTTGGTGCCCGATGCTCCAGCGGTTTCATTGACGACCACGAATGTCGAAGTGGCAAAGCGCGACTTGGCCGAACTCGAAGACCACCGCCAAAATTTATTAGCCGCCATTGCCGGCCCTGAAGACAAACGCATTCTTGGTAAGCCTAAACTGAGCAATGGCTCGGAGCTCGCTTCATTAATTAAGCAATCGGTGGATGAATGGACCAAGAGTGCGGTCGAAAAGGAAGTGCGCACTCTGCCGAACGAAAAATGTGATTTTGGTTTCCGTCGTTACATCCGCAATCAAGGTGCTTCGCCCAAGAAGGAACTCACGCGCGTTGATCAGCAGCGCAAGATTATCGATTTCCTTTACAAAACTTTAGCCGAATCACGAGCCGATGGAGTCGTCCGCTCGCCGCTTTTGCTCGAGTCGATTGACCGTGAACCGATTGAGACTTTTGAGAAGATTGCCGAAGGAAAGCCTGGAGCCGGAACGATGGGTCCGAACGAAAGCATCCGTAACGAGCGCGATGAATTTAGTCCCAGCCGCTCCTTCCGTCAGCCTGGCTTGGTCGAAGCACTTTCTTTCCGGGTTCGTTTTGTTTCGAACACCGCTACGCTTCGCAACTACGTCAATAAACTCCGGGCCAGCGGTCGCCCCGTTGTGGTTACCTCGATTGAGGTGAGTGTGCCCACGGCGGAAGTCATCAAAATGCTTTCGGCGGTTGCTCCCACCAATGATAATGCTTCGAACGCCCCCACGAGTCTACCCGACTTCTTTGCGAGCGATGCGAGTTCCACTTCAAGTGGCAAGCCCGAGCCAGTTAAAGACGAGCGCAAGTTGATTGTCCGTCAGACGCCTTCACATTTCGCAGTCCAAGTTGACTACCTGACCGTCGTGGAAACCAAAAACTCGCCCGAGTCGACGCCCGCTAAAAAATAAAGAGTCACCACCATGAATTTCCGAAAAGATATTTATTTAATCGTCGCCGCACTTTTCGTGCTCGCATTGGGTGCTACGGCTTGGCTGGCCTTGGATCAAGGTGCTCTACCTAGCGTTGTTAAGCCTTTGCTACCGTCCGAAGAGGTGCGCACCAAGCTTCTGCCTGAATTAAGTGCCCCCGCTCAAGGCGTTGAGTACCCTGCGTCTCCGAAGACTCCCCTGGTTAAAGATTTGAACGATTGGTCCTCCCTGAAGGAGGATGAAGACGGCTGGAATTACGATCTCTTCACCACCGTCGACATCGATTGGAAGACGAAGGACGCCGAGTACATTCCCTCGTCTCAAAAAGACATTCCGATTCCGCCGTTTGGTGTGAGTCTCGTTAGGGTCGGTCACCCATTCTATCCGTACCTTCTCCGTGGTACGATGGCGGCACGCTCGAAAAAGGAAGCCGACCGTGAGTTCACCATCGAAAACGTGAATACCAAGGCCTATTACGAGCGCTGTAAGCTCGGTAAGCCCATCGACCCCTCCTTGCCCATCACCCCGGTATCTTTCGTTAAAGGTGTGCTTACGGTGAAAGACGACAGCCCTGAGCTGAAGGGTCGCTTAATCGCCCTGGACGAAGTTAAACCCTTGGAATTTACGGATGTCACCGACGTTGTATTGGTTGCCTCTGATGATGCTGCCACAACCTGGACGTTCCATGCCGTTGGCGATAAGTTTGAGTACCAAAACGCCCGCTTTGTTATCAAAGAAATTGACTTGGATAGCAAGACGGTGACCGTTGAGAAGACCTTTAAGCCCAACCCCAAGAAGCCCGAAAAGTCCTTCCTGGAAACCCTTTCAGTGCCTGCACCTGCAGTGGCCAATCCGGCTAAAGATAAGGACGCAGCCAAGCCTGCAGCCCCCGTCCCCGCCGCGATGCCAGCCGACAAAAACAAACCCTCCCCTAAAAAATAACCCTTTCTAAAACTCCCCGATGAAATCGATCCCCCGTAGCAGTCTTGCCTGGTTAGCCGTTGTGGCCTTGGTGGCCGTTGGCTCTCTTGTCGCCCAAGACGTCGACCCCGTTACACAGAAGACCATTCTTCTGTCCGAGGCACTCAAGGCACGTGAAGACGGCAATCTCGCCGCCGCTCGCGATGGCTATATCAAGATTCTCAAAATCGACAGAGCAGATGAAGGTGCCAAGGAAGGGTTGGCTTCGGTTGAAGCAGCTTTAGCAGCTGCAGCGGCTCAAAAGGTTGCGGCTCCAGTTGAACCAACGGTTGCTCCCGCGACCTCTCTCCTTGAGTCAGTGGCCCAAAACCAAAAGGCCCTTTTCCGCGAAGTCCCACAGGCTATCGCTTCGGCGAATGACGCTGCCGACAATGGCAACTATGATGCCGCGCTCAAAATCTTGGATGGCGTTGCCGCTGCGTTGCCCAATAACACCGCTGCACAGTCCTTGCGTGATGATGTCACTTTGGCTCGCCAAGAAATTTTAACACGTCGCGAATCGGGCGACAAAGGTGCCGACCATTTGGCTCGCGAAGAGGTTGATCGCTTAGCGAAAGCTAACTCGGCACGTATTGATGCCGCCGAAGACTTAGTGGACGCCGCCGAGAAGCTCATCCGCAAGGGTGATTATGATAACGCGACTGCAAATTTAGATAAGGCACGTGCCGGCCTCCCGATTAATATCGCGACCGATTCCCTGGTTCAGCGGATTGACGAAGATCGTATGACGATTCTTTCTCGCCGTGCGATTGCGGCCATCGACGCACGTGAAATGACGAAGGCTGATGCCTACATTCGCGAGTACGAAGAACGAAACAAGAAGGCTAACGGAAACAATAGCTCCACCGCCCAGCGTTTGCGCGCGGAATACGAGTCGAAGAAGTCCGACCCACTTTATGTTGGTATCGAAGAAATGTCCCCTGGCTTGAAGGCTAAGGATGCCCGCATTGAAGAACTTTTAGTTAAAGGTCGCGCGCGCTACCTCTACGGCGACTACACGGGCGCGATGGACGCCTATCGCGAAGTTTTACAGTATCAGCCAAACAATTCTGAGGCCAAGGCTTTCCAGGTTCGTATTCGCCAAAGTATCTCCGAAAATTCCGGTCAGTGGAATCGTGGCGTCACCAAAGGTAAACTCATGGAGCAGTTGGACGAATCGTGGAAGCTTCCCGAAGTCTATAACCGCGAAGTGGCCTCCAGTTCCGGCAAGACGGAGTCCGATCCAGTATTGGACAAACTCAGCGCCATCATGGTCCCTGAAATCAATATTCGCGACATGGCGTTTGACCGTGCGGTCCAGCAGTTGATCACCATCTCCAAGTCTTATGATAAAGACGGTAAGGGCGTGAATATGTACGTGGTCGACCCCGAGCACAAGAATCCGTCGGTCAACATGACCTTGAGCGACGTATCCCTGAAGCAGGCGCTCGATATCATCGTGAAGCAGGTCAACTTCTCTTACACTATTAGCCAAGGCGTAATCGAGCTTCGCCCTGACACGGGTTCGGGTGACATGGAGACCGAATTCTTCCCTCTGAGCTCCGCGGCAGAAACCAAGATGACGGGCATCAATGTTAGTGCTGCTCCTGCGGCAGCTGGTGCTGCAGGTGCTTTCAGCGGAGGAACGGCTTCCACTGGTGATGCAAGTGCTCGTACGGAAGGAATTAAAAACTTCCTTTCACGTTCGGGCGTGGTCTTCACTGAGAATGCTCAGCTGAATTATGACGGTACGACGCTCATTGTGACGCAAAATCGCAAGAGCCTGGAAAAAATCCGTAATATTCTCCGTCGCTACTCGGACATCAAACAGGTCCACATCGAGGCGAAGTTTATTGAGGTTACGGAAACAGCGCTGAATGAACTCTCCTCGAATGTATCTTTGCTGGTTTCTGGTACTACTTCAGTCCGCGCACAGACTAATTTACGTTCAATGTATTCTGCTCAAAACTCCACCACAGCTTCAAAGTATGTTAGCGTTAACGGTGCAAAAGTCGCTGACTCACTTCCGCCTGAAATTCCTGGTAAACTAAACTACGGCGGGAATGAACCGAATTTCGGGGGTACTGCTGGTACTGCAGCGGCCAAGATAGGATCAATTGGTTCTTACGATTTATCTATTTTCCTTAAGGCCATTGAGCAGAATGCCGGAGCAGATATCATGTCGGCACCAAGCTTGACGGTGCTCGACGGCAAAACGGCCACCATCTCGATTGCTCAGTTGTTACGGTACCCCCAGTCGTACGGCGATACACAGGCCACTGTTTCGCCCGCGACGCAAACTGGAGGCGGAGATGGTGTGGCTATTACAGCGGGTACACCCCAAGACTTCACGGTTAAAGAGGTTGGTGTAACCTTAGAGGTGACCCCAACTGTGGGCGCCGACGATTCAATTGCGCTGAACCTCAAGCCCACCGTTACCGAGTTCGAAGGATTTGTTGAGTACGGTGGCACTTCGGTTGCCATCACTGGCGGCACTTCGGTTACCGTTCCTTCGGGTTTCTTCCAGCCGATCTTTAATCAACGTCAAGTGACAACCGATGTTACCATCTTCGATGGTGCTACGGTGGTAATCGGTGGTTTGACCCGTGAAGAGGTTAAGACCGTGAACGACAAGGTTCCGGTCCTCGGAGACATTCCTCTTCTGGGCACCGCTTTCCGTTCGACTAGTAAGTCGACAGTGAAGAAGAACCTCACGGTCTTCGTGACAGCTAACTTGGTTTCTCCAGGTGGTGCTCCACTGCGCAGTAACTTGCCTGGTTTGCGTGCGGGTTCGACCTTCCAGAACCCAATTATCTCTTCTCCTGGTGGCGCAGTTTACCGCGAGCCAGTGGAAGCAACCACTGCGCCCTCGGCTAAGTAATCTTATAGCTAGTGGTTAATACAGGCCCGCCATTCGGCGGGCCTGCTTTTTTCTGGAAGAGTTCAGCGAGCCAGAGATGATAGCCACTATGCGCTGGCTGCTCGTGGATGGATTCAATCTTGTTTTTCGCAGTCATTTTGCGATGGAGCGCTCCAACCTCCGTCGTTCCTCCGACCAGTTTCCCACTGGTGCACTGCACGGCTGGATGAAGTCATTGCAGGACTTACGTGACAACGAGAAGCCCGACCGGGCGGCCGTATTCTTTGACCTAGGTGGCTCCGATCGTCACCTGGCGGTATTGCCTGATTACAAAGCTCAGCGCGATGAGACGCCAGAGGACATCGTTCTACAGCTTCCCGAAATCAAAAAGCTCACTGCACTCCTTGGCTTTAAGGTCATCGAACAGCGCGGCGTCGAGGCCGATGACTTAATTGCTACGGCGGTGCATCGACTGTCCCAACACGGCGACGAGTGTATTATAGTGAGTGCCGATAAAGACTTTGGTCAGTGCGTCGGTGGGTCGGTCATGCAATTGGCTCCGCCGCCCACTGCTAATCCCGCCCTCGGCTGGCGTCGTCTAGATGCCACTGGCGTCGAAGAAAAGTTTGGCGTCCCGCCGGCACTCATCGCTGACTACCTGGCGCTGGTGGGCGATACGTCTGATAATATTCCCGGACTCAAGGGCGTCGGGCCTAAGACCGCAGTAAAATGGTTGAAGCAATACGGTAGCCTCGAGGCTGTTCTCACGGCGGAAGCGATTGAGCCCGTTCGTTTTGCTGAGCAGGTAAAATTGGAAGCGGATCGAATCCGCTCTAATTTATCTTTGGTGCGATTCCAGACTCACTTCGATTTTGAAATCGGCGAAATGCCCGACGAAGATAAAACGGGCGTGATGGATTTTTTGAACACGATGGAGATGCACTCCACGCTACGACGTTATCAGCAAAAACATGGCTTAGCCTCTGCACCTGAAGTGAAGTCGGCGCCGCCCCCCAATCCGAAGTCAGTCCAAGGCGACTTATTTGAGTAAAAAAAAGCCCGTCCGGAAGGACGGGCTTTTAGTTTCAAGGTGAAAGCGGATTAGGCCTTCTTTTCCTTGCTCGCGGCAGGGGCAGGAGCTGCGGCGGCCTTAGGGGCTGCGGCAGAAGCTGCTGGGGTTGCTGCGGCTGCGGCTGCAACGCTCGCAGGCTTAGCTTGATCACGCTTTTGGAGGTAGTTCTTCAGTTCATCCTCGCTCATCGCGACCCAGAAGACGCCTTCGAGTACTTCGACGATTAAGTTGTTCGTAACAATGCCATAGGTCTTGCCCATGTGCTCAGCATTGGTGGTCAGCGTCTGCTTCACTTTAGCCAATTCTTCTTTAATGCGCTTCTTTTCGTCTTCGGTCTTGGCCGATTGTTCAGCGGCAGTGAGTTGAATGACGGCGTTTTGCTGGGCTTGGACGATGTTGATATTGCGCTCGAGCACAGGGATTTCGCCGCCGGTGATAACGGAGAGTTGGAGCACCTTGGAGTTGCCGCGTGCAACGATGTCGGATTCCTTGAAATTAGGATCCTTGCGAAGGGTGGCGATTTGTTCGTCGTTGACGGGGGTCATCAAGCGAATGGAAGTATTTTGGATCAGGTTAGGACGGATGGTTACGTGGTCGGCCTTGAAACCGTAAACCTTTTCAAAGAGGGCGTCCTTCTGGTTGAAGTCGAGCAACTCGGCATCGCGAGCGCGAGTGAGGGCTTCTTTTTCGTTGCCCGTGAGAGCCGACTGAATGCGTTGGGCGATGCCCATAATGCGTTGCGCTTGGGCAGTCATGGCGCGAAGGTCATTACTGAAGCGCTGCATCGTTTCCGCGTTATTGATCGTGACGTACTTGAAGAAGACTTTGTCTTCGTGACGGAGCAGGTTGGTATCAACGGCGGGCGTTGACGCTGTGGGAGCGGTGGTAGGTGCGGTGGTCATAGTTGTGAGTAGGGGTTGGAGTAGGGGTTATTTCTTTTCGGAAATGGGTGCCTTGGATTCGGTTTTTTCTTCGAGGCTCTTTTTCTCTTCGTCTGTGAGGAGGGTGTAGAGTTTGGCTTCGGCGGTTTGGATGTTGAATTCAACAGGGATTTCAAAGCCGCGAGTTTTCTTAAACTCTTCGAGGCTCTTGTTTACCTCGGTCTGGGTATTACGAATCGCTTCTTCGATTTTCTTTTTGTCTTCTTCTTTGGTGTAGCGTGGCTGGGCCTCGATAAGACCTTGGAGGGCACGCTTGGTTTCGAGGATGCGACCGACTTGAACTTTAAATGTTTCGACTTCGCCGGCACCCGTAACGGTGTCGCGCACTAAGAACTTCTTGTCCTCTGGTCCGTTGACGATGTTTTCGGCCTTAAAGTCTTTTTCGGCGCTCAACTTAGCGTACTCCTCTTTGCTGAGTGCGGTCAGCACGCGTACGCGGGTCGCAACGACCAAGTATTGGCGAGAGAGGTCAAAATTATAGGTTTTGGCCATGGCCGCATTGTTCTCTTGCAGCTTGGTAATCTTGGCCTGGAGCTCATTGCCGCGCGCCTCTTTTTCGGGGGTGGTTAAGGCAAGGTCGGCAAGCTGCTTGGTGAGTGCCGCATCTTTTTGTTGGGCAGAGATAAACTGAGTATCGCGTTCAAAGGCTGCCCACGCTTCGGGGGATGAAATTATTTTAACGAGGATGAATCGCTTACCCTCTAGATCTAAGGCTTCGATTTGAATGGGCTGCGGCTTCTCGGTCGCAGCTGGCGCTTTGGCTTCGGCTTTTTCGGACGGCTTCGCGTCGGTCGCACCATAGCTTGCGGCCGTAATCATTAAGGAGGCAAAAATGGAGAGGGTCTTCATGGGCATGCTTATAGAAGGGGTAAGAGGTTCGATGCTAGACATTCGCTCAGGCCTAGACCAGCCCAAATGGCTGTTTCTAAGGCTTTCCGGGTGATTTTATGGCTTCCTGGAGGATAGATACCAAATCGATCGTCTCCGCCTGCTTCTGCAGTTGCTCATCCGCCAATACCACTCGCACCTTTTGGTTGTCTAGCAACCCACTTAAGTCCTTGTTGTTCAATAACTCACGAACTTTTTTATCTTCAAGGGCTTGGTAGAGGGAGGGGTGGCTGGCCAGGGCTCTAATTTCGGGAAGCGCAATGAGCCGCCTCTGTGCAGCTGGGTCCGCCATGACCTTTTTAAGCAGATCAATTTGGGTTTTTTGTCGCTCGGGAACCGGCGACCAATCCTTCAGCCAACTTGTATAGGAGGTCGACGCCAGTTCATCCCTGGTTCGCACGCTCCAATGTGCTGACGCTGCCTTGGGCGAGGAAATGAGTTCAAAAATCGAGGCGGCTGAGCAGAGTGCAAGAAGTAAGATGCTAAAGTAGAGTAGGCCCGTCCAGCATCCCACCATTGCTCCGGTCACTGGGCTTTCTGCCTCATCGACACCCGCTGGCCGCTTGCCCAGCCACCAGAGCAATGCGTAAACGATTAGGCCAGTGGCACAGGTTACAAGCATGATGCCAGCAAGCCCTCGAAGTAGCCATGGGAAGCCTGTACTCTGTAAAAGAAAGTGCCCCGCGTCTTTACCTACCGCCCAGCCCATCCATAGCCCGACCGTTAGGGCGAAGGGTCCAGCAAGCTGACGCAGGGGCCCTCGTTTGTAGCCGCGCCAGGCACCGCGGCCCATCAGCAAGACAAGCAACAGGCCAGCAATCCAAACGCTCGCGGGGAGGTTATCCATAAATTAAAGCTCTTGGATAAGTTCGCGGATTAACGGCGCCTGTTTTTCGATGCTCTCGGCCAGATTGAATTGGGCTTGGGCGCGGTATAAATTATGTCCCGCTTGTTGGACTTTAAAGTAACGGTCTCCCGCTAAGTGATCGCTCAAAAATCGTAAGCCAAGCTCGAGCGTCATCCCTAAAATGGCTTCGTAGTAGAAGGCTTCGGCTGGTTGCTGTTTCATCCGTTCGACTTCGATTTTATACCCATTAATAAAGGCTTTTAAGAGTTCGAGGTCGAGTTCGACGTCGCTGAGTGTGACCGGACTTTCGCCGGCTGGATTGCAAAGTGAGCGCACGGCATCACCAAAGTCGTGTTCACGTAATCCGGCCTGTACAGTGTCGAGGTCAATCAGCCCAATTCCTCGACCAGTCTCATTTTCAATCATCACATTTCCCGCCTTGGGGTCGCCGTGCGTTACTCCTAATTGTAATTTACCTTGAGCGAGTGCTTGCGACAGAAGGAGCAATGATGGTTTGCGCGTCTGAATGAATTCCACCGCTTTGCGGGTGCTGGGCGAGGCCTTGATTAATGACTCAGCGCTCTCGGTCTTGAGCACCGATTCAAATTGAGCGAGGTATTGTGCAGCGTCGTGGAAGCCGGGGAGGGCCACCTTAAATTGGGTGCTGGGTAGGCCTTCTACTTGGCGATGAAAATGCCCGAGGACGAGACCGACCTCGAAGGCATGCTCCGGGCCTTGCACCGTTTCAAATGTCTGTGCCCCTGGAATAAAAGTTAGGGCCCGCCAAATATCGCCATTGGGTTCAGTGATAAAATCTTCACCGTTTTTCGTTGGGATGATTTCTGGAAAAACCCACGCCCGGTCCGCTTGCTCAGCTTCAGCCTCCAGATTTTTTTGCAGGTGTTCTGAAAGCACTCGCAGGTTTTGCATCACAATGGCGGGTTGCGGAAAAACCGTTTGCCGGATTTTTTGGATGATTGCGGGGCGCTCGAGCGTGCCATCGCGAAAGAGGGCTAAATATGTCTCATTAATGTTCCCCGCACCAAAAGGACGAACGGCAGCGGCTCGGCCGGGCAGGCTAAACTCGTTGGCGATAAGGTCGGCACGCATGGGGATAATGGTTAATTTGGTCTGATTTAACGGGGAGGCGAGGGCTTTTACACGATGCCAAGGCTTGATTTTAGTTTTAGGCTGCTCATGTTCACCTGTCCTCTGCGACGCCACCTTAGCTCAGCTGGTAGAGCATCTCATTCGTAATGAGAATGTCGCCGGTTCAAATCCGGCAGGTGGCTCCAGCGCAGGGGCAATTTCTCGGTCCGCTTGCCAAATTGGACCTTTCGCCCTCCTTGAATCTATGACCCACCGAGCCGATAAGCCCGCCCGCAGCAGTCGCGACCTCTCGCGACGCTACGACCGGAATTTCCGTGCCGATGATGCCTACCGTGCAACTCTGCCGGATATGCAGAACAAGGACGCCTCGCAGATTCAAGGTGCCAATGTTCCCATTCAACATGTCGGCATTTCAGGTTTCCGTTTGCCGATGTTGGTCGTCGCTCGCGAGGGCAAACCTCTGCCACTAGAATGTACCATTACGGGCTCGGTGTCCCTCGCCGCTGACCGCAAGGGCATCAACATGTCGCGCATCATGCGCACGTTTTACGAATTCAAGGATCGTGTCCTGTCGCACGAGTTGCTCGAAGAAATTTTGCTCCGCTATAAGAAGGACCTCGAATGCAGTCGGGCTCGTATCATGGTGGAATTCCGTTACCCAATCATGCAAAAGTCACTGCGCTCAGGGCTCGAAGGCTGGCAGTATTACCGCGCGATTTTTGAAGGTACCATTGATGATTTAGACCGCGTCCGCCGTTACATTCATTTCGACTTTGTTTATTCATCGGCTTGTCCGTGCTCAGCTGAATTAACGGAACACGCCCGTGAAGAGCGCGATGTATACGGTATCCCGCATTCCCAGCGCTCCAAGGCACGAGTGGTGGCAGAAATTTCACCGAGCAAGCACCTATACGTCGAGGATATGCAGGAGCTTTGCCTGGCGGCGTTGCACACCGAGACTCAAGTCATGGTGAAGCGCGAAGATGAACAAGCCTTTGCAGAATTGAATGGTGCCTACTCCAAGTTCGTGGAAGACGCAGCACGTTTAGTGTACGATCAATTTGACCAAGATGCGCGCGTGCGCGACTTCGTAATCGCCTGTTCGCACCTCGAGTCGCTGCACTCGCATGATGCGGTTTCGGTCATCAATAAGGGCATGCCGAGCGGCCTATCGGCAGATTTCAATCAGTTCAGAGACCTAATTTGCTAACGCTCTGACGGCTTGCCCATTTCCTGGCAGCCGCCTAAGTTGGCTGTCATGAGGGGGTAGCTCAGTTGGATTAGAGCAGCAGCCTTCTAAGCTGCGGGTCGCGGGTTCGAGTCCCGCCCTCCTC
>CANGNX010000010.1 GCA_947455415.1 Opitutia bacterium
CAAGGAAAAGTGGCTTTCGCCTCCTTGAGCGGACTCGAATCCTTCCGCCAACTGGTCATCGTCGACCAAGAGCCCATCGGTAAAACGCCACGCTCCACGCCAGCCACATACATCGGGGCCTGGGACTTAATCCGCCAACGCCTCGCTGCGTTGCCCGAATCTTCGATTCGCGGACACGACGCTGGCTTCTTCTCCTTCAATACTTCAGGTGGACGGTGCGAAGCGTGCTCCGGTGCCGGCCGTATCAAACTCGAGATGAGCTTCCTGCCCGACACCTATGTGCCCTGCGAAGAATGCGGCAGCACCCGCTACGGCCCCGCTGCTCGTGCGATTCGCTGGAACGGAAAGTCCGCCGCCGATCTTTTGGCGATGACCTTTGAAGAGGGTGCCGAATTTTTCTCGTTCGACGCTAAACTCAAAGATCTCTGTGAGCTAATGACAAAAACGGGCCTCGGTTATTTAACCTTAGGACAGAGCAGCCCCACTCTTTCTGGCGGTGAAGCACAACGTCTGAAACTCGTCAGCGAACTCGCCAAAGGCCTGCCCACTTTCCGCGAACGTAGCCGTGGCGTCATTAAGCCCAACCTCTATTTATTAGAAGAGCCCACCATCGGCCTCCACCAATCCGACTGCAAACGGCTTATCGAATTATTACATGCACTTGTTGACCAAGGGCACACAGTCATCGTGATTGAACACCATCCCGATGTCCTTGCCGAAGCCGATTGGCTGGTGGAGATTGGGCCCGAAGGCGGCCAAGCCGGCGGCCAACTCATCCATGCTGGCGACCCCGAATCGCTCGCCCAAAAATCTAAGTCTCCCACCGCACCCGCCTTAGCCTTGGCTTTACAACGGGGAAAGAAGCAGTCCGTTGCAACGGCAAAATAATATAAAACTCGGCGTTGAATCCGCACTAAGTGCTGGATAGTTTAATTCGGACGTGACTCTCTACCAGAGAAGTTAAGTTTAATCCCTCGCATGCAATCCGGCCGCCCCATCCTTCTTGGTGTGAACATCGATCACGCGGCGACCTTGCGCCAAGCTCGCTACCGCGGGACGCATCTTTCCATTCACGCCGAGCCCAACCCACTCACTTTTGCACGCGAAGCAATGGCCGCCGGCGCCGACGGCATCACCATTCACCTGCGCGAAGACCGTCGCCACATTCAGCCCGAAGATGTTTTTGCGATCGCGGCCATTCCTGGCGTGCGACTCAACCTAGAAATGGCCTGCACGCCTGACATGATTGCCTTTGCGAAAAAATTAAAGCCTGCAGCTGTTTGCCTCGTTCCTGAATCGCGAGAAGAGGTTACCACCGAAGGCGGACTCGACGTGGCCGGACAGCTCGCACGCGTCACCGAAACCGTCCAAGCCTTGAGTGCGATCGGCTCCGAAGTTTCTCTTTTCATTGGTGCCGACGCCCATCAACTCGAAGCCGCCCAAAAAACCAAAGCGCCCGTTGTAGAAATTCACACCGGTGCTTTTGCCAACGCCTGGCAATCCCCTCAAGCTACCGAGGAACTTGAACGCCTACGCCAAGGCTGCGAACGCGCTCATCAACTGGGCTTCATCGTCAACGCGGGACACGGCATTAACTACGACAACATCAAGGCTATCCTTACCCTGCCTCACCTCAACGAACTTAACATCGGTCACACCATCGTCGCCCGCGCCCTTATCGTGGGTGCCCGCTCCGCCGTGGCCGAGATGAAAGCCCACTTGCGGGCAGCGCGATGAACTTAGAAGGCGGCAACGTAAAAGGCGTGGGCGTGGATCTCACTGAAATCGCGCGCATTCGTTCCGCCCATACCAAACACGGACAGAATTTTCTCGATAAAGTTTTTACCGCTGAAGAGCAGGCACTGTGCCTAGCGAAAGCCGACCCCTACCCTTCTCTTGCCGCACGGTTCGCCGCTAAAGAAGCGGTCAGTAAAGCATTCGGTACAGGTATCTGTGAAAAATTCTTACTCACCAGTGTTAGCGTGCTGGGAGGCAGCGAAGGAGAGCCCATCGTTGAGCTGGACGACAAGGCCCAAAAACTTTTGGCAGAACGCGGGGCCAAAAAAATCCTGCTCTCACTCACCCACACCGATCAACTGGCCCAAGCCTTCGCTGTGCTAGTGAGCTAAATGAAGCTCAACCTCCGCCTTCCTGTTTTATCCTGCGCCGAAGCCGCCGCAGTCGAGAACGCCTTCATCAGAGAAAACATGAAGCTCGGCTGGACGCTCATGCAGCGTGCCGCTCGTGCGATTGCCCAAGAGTCGACAGCTTTCCTCGGACGCAAACCGTCGTCGGTTCTCGCACTCGTCGGTTCAGGAAAAAATGGTGCCGATGCCTTACTCGCCGCACAATTAGCTGCTGGTCGCTCCACCCAAATCACGGTCGTATTTTCCAACCAAGCTCCAACCTCAGGTCTACCCCTAAAAGCATGGCTGAAAGTTAAGAAGAAAGCCCGCGTCGTCTCGGCGGAAAAACTACCTCAGCTCTACAACGAAAAATTTTGTCTCATTTTCGACGGCATCCTCGGACAGGGCTTTCACTCGCCCCTTAACGCGCAACTCGCACGCTTGATTCGTGCGTCAGAAAAACTAATTGGGCTCCGCATCGCGGTCGATTTACCCAGCGGGCTCGGCGATGGCTGCACCGGTCCCGCTTTTCGCGCTGACCTCACGGTTTCGATTGGCTGCCTCAAGCGTCCGCTGCTTACACCGAAAGCACAAAAATTTGTGGGGCGAATTCGGGTCGCCGACATCGGACTACCCTTAGCCGAAACCGCCGAGGCCTGCAGTACCCACCTCGCGCTAGCACCACTCAGTAAGCCACGCTCCGCCCAAACTGAAAAACGTCGCCAAGGTCGGGTACTCATTATCGGCGGCTCCGAAGCCATGCCCGGCGCGGTCATCATGAATACCGCTGCCGCCCTGCAAGCGGGAGCTGGCTTAACCACCACCGCCTTACCAAAGTCCATCCAAGCCAAAGCGTGCGTCGCGTACCCCGAGGCCATGTGGTACGGATTGTCCACCGATAAGCACGGAGCCCTCTCGGCTAAAAACCTTCGAGCGATCGCAGCATTACTCAAAAACAAAGATGCCCTGCTCATTGGCTCAGGCATGGGGCCGCACTCAATAAAATTTATCTCTGCTGTTGTCAGCAAGTGCACCGCCGACCTCGTAATCGATGCCGACGCGTTACGCCCCGAGATTATCAAAGCGGCACGACATGCAGCCGTGAGAGTCCTCTTGCCTCATGCTGGAGAATTTAAACGCCTGAGTGGTAAAAAACTTTCGGTCGTTGCTGGTGAGGCGTACGCCCGTAAAACAAAATCCATCGTCGTCTTAAAAGGCGCCATGACCTGCATCACCGACGGTACACACACCTGGCACATTCCTTTCGGTGGACCCATCTTAGCGCGTGGCGGCTCGGGCGATTTACTCGCAGGCATTGTAACATCCGTTCTGGCTCGTCGCCAAACCCTCGGACTCAGTGCACTTGAAGCGGTCGAACTAGCCGTGGTTTGGCATGCCCAAGCGGCGGATTTACTAAAAGAAAAACAAGGGGAAGAAGCAGTGCGAACCACCCAGCTGCTTTCTGGGCTATCGCTGGCCTTGCGACAACGATAAGGTTTCGTCGCACTGCGGCGTGTTTTCGATTCCGTCCGACACGCTTTCACAGAAAGTTTTGCTTAACGGCCTCCAGGGTATCGGTCCCGTTACCGTCCGTCGCCTGCGTGATGCCTTCAATCAAGATCTCGCCACGGCTCTGCGTGCGAACGCAGGCCAACTTCGCAAAATAAAAGGCCTCAATGAGGCGATGATCCAATCGCTCACTCAAAGAGATTTCGATTGGGTAACAGAAAAGTCGTCCGCCGAACTCAAAGGCTTTAAAATTATTTCAAATGAAACGGCGGAATGGCCCACTGCCCTCGAACAACTCTGGGATCCGCCCTTAGTCCTGTACACTGAAGGTGCCGCCCTTCCCGTCGCACGCTCCGTCGCCATCATCGGCTCCCGACATTGCACACCGTACGGCACTCAATTGGCTCACCATTTTGCGCGCGACCTCGCCAAATTGGGTTGGTGTATTATCAGCGGGCTCGCCCGCGGCATCGATTGCGCCGCGCACGAAGGTGCTCTCGCCAGCGATGGCCACACGGTCGCCGTACTGGGACATGGGCTCGACCAAACTTATCCACCCGAAGCTATTAAGCTGCGGCGACGCATCACCGAACGCGGGAGCATTCTTTCCGAATTCCCTCTCGGCCGTCCGGCTGATCGACAGAGCTTTCCACAACGCAATCGCCTCGTCGCCGGACTCGTCCAAGCGGTCATCGTTATCGAAACCGATAATGATGGAGGAAGCATGATTACCTCACGCTTTGCCGCCGATTTAGGAAAAACCCTCTGCGTCGTACCTGGTCGCGTCGACAGCACGCACAGCCGCGGTTGCCACGCACTGATTCGCGATGGAGCCACACTTGTGACTTCGGTGGACGATATTCTCGCCGAACTCGGCGAAGCTCGTGGCCAACTCTTGATACCTTTAGAACAAATCCCGCCCGAAGAGGCCAAGTGGCTTCACCATTTCCGCGGGGGCACCGTTCACGACGCCGAATCACTTGCTGAAGTTGCACTATGCTCACTCGCCGATGCCGCCAGCGCCCTCACACTTTTAGAAATTCAGGGCCGCTTAATCCGTCGCACCGATGGACGGCATGAACGAGCTTAGTTAGTAAAAGTAATAAAACCTGTACCAATCGGTTGGGAGGTAGAAAGCTGACTGCCTGCCAGCCAATCAATGACCGCTTTTGGCTTAGCCAAAAGATCCCGCACCATTCCAAAATACGCTTCGGCGCCAGTTCCGAAATCAGCTGGATAACTACAAGCCTTGATGCCGGCACGATCCGCCATCCAGAGAGCGCGATCACAGTGCCACTCTTGTGAAACAAAAACAATCTCCTCGTGAGGGTAATTCGTAGAGGCTCGACGTACCGAGTCCAATGTGCGTACGCCAAAGGCATCGCAAATAATCGGGCAAGTTACACCTTCGGCTTTTAGATGTGCTGCCATCTTGTTGGATTGTTCCGCTGCACCCGAAGCGATAATTAATTTAATCCGTCCCGTTTTAGCCAAGGTCGCTGCCGCGTGAATGCGATTCCAATACACTTCACTAGGCTCAACTTTGCCATTCCTATAAAATGCTTCCACCGCTCCCAATAATACCATAACCGAGCCATCAGGAACCTCATCTGCGTTTTCAAAAGTTCGGCCTATTCCAGCTGAAGTAAGCCATAGATTGCTGATGGCAAAAAAACCGCCTAAAATGACGATTAATCCCAAGCTAAGGCTTTTCCAATTTTGACGCATGCCCCACATCTGAACTATTAAATTACGCTAGTAAATGGCGTAATTTTTGACCCGTTTGTCTAAAAATAGGCAAACTTCATTTACTTAACCAGTCTTATACCCTAGATTTAGGGACTGGCACGATAACTGCCTACTTTTACTCATGAGCGCCACTGCCACGTCCGCCAAAGTGCTAATTATCGATGACGATAAAGACCTTCGTTACTCCCTGCGTCGTGCCCTATCGGGCCAAGGCCATACGGTCATTGAAGCCGACAGCGGAGAGAGTGGCGTTGCCCTCGCGAAACGTGAACAGCCCGATGTCATTCTTCTAGACAACCGCATGGGCGGTATGACGGGAATCGAAACATTGCAAATGCTCCGTGGTGCCCAACCACAAGCGATGGTAATTTTGATGACCGCATTTGGCACCACGCAGACCGCCATCGAGGCGATGAAGTTTGGTGCCTACGATTACGTGATGAAGCCTTTCGACCAAGCGAAGCTCATTGCGTTGGTGGATCGTGCCCTCGGTGCCCGACGCGATCTCGCCTCGGCCGGTAAATCGAGTCGTGCCCTCGTCAATCCTGCTGATTACAAAGAAGGCATCGTCGGCAGCTCCGAACCGATGCAAGAGGTTTTGAAGTCCATCGGACAAGTCGCCGCGAGCGACGCCACCGTTTTAATCACCGGTGAAAGCGGAACCGGTAAAGAACTAGTGGCTCGCTGTATTGCCCAACACTCTCTCCGTTCCAAGGGTCCTTTCATCGCTGTTAATTGCGCCGCCATTCCCGAAAACTTAATCGAATCCGAACTCTTCGGCCACGAGAAAGGCGCCTTCACCGGAGCCGCCAATCAGAAGCCTGGTAAATTTGAACTCTGCGACGGCGGTACGATCTTCCTCGATGAAATCGGCGATATGTCATTGCCGACTCAAACGAAAGTGCTCCGTGCAATCCAAGATGGCGAAATCCAACGCGTCGGCGGCACCACCACTTTAAAGGTGAGCGTTCGTCTCGTGGCAGCTACCAATAAAGATCTGGAATCGATGGTCGCCGCTCGTCAATTCCGCGAAGACTTATTCTACCGCCTCAACGTTTTCCGTATTCGCCTGCCTGCTTTGCGCAATCGCAAGGACGACATCCCTATGCTGATCGACTATATGCTGCAGCGCCAAGCGGCCGCACGTAAGACGAAACCAAAGCGCCTTTCCAATGAAGCGCTCGAAGCGCTCATGGCTCACGATTGGCCGGGCAATGTTCGCGAACTCGAAAACGTCGTGCAACGCGCCAACGTTCTTGCCAAGGGTGAAACTATTCTCGCCAAAGACCTCCCTCAAGAAGTTCTCGCTCCTCGCCGTGCCACTGCTACGGCCGCACCCGTCGTCGAAAGTAATCGTATTACAACCATCGCCCACACGATTGAGGTCGCATCCGCAACCAACTCGATGGCCACAGCCTACGATGCTATTTACCGTCACAACCGCCAAGCCGACGGAAAAAATATCCTGCAAACTATCGAAGCCGAATTAATCCGCCGGGCCATGGAAGAGACCCGCGGCAATCAATTACGCTCCGCCATGATCCTCGGCATCAATCGATCGACCCTGAAGAAACGCCTCAACGAAATGCGCGAGGCGGGTATTCGCGTTTTCACTTAATTATTTACTGCTGAAAACCGTGGTCTAAAAGAAGGGCGATGAACGCCCCTTCTTCATTGAGCACCCTTTGCACCCGCATTCTCTTCGGGGCACTCTTCTTCGCATTAACCGGCTGTCAGAATAAAAAGCCACTGGGCGCCGACAACGTTCAATCATTCAACGAACAGGGTATCATGATGTTCGGCGGTATCACCGCCGAAGGTTCGCCTGCCGCGAAAGATCCTTCCGTCATCAAATTCCAAGGTCGTTACTTGATGTACTATTCGGTGCCGTCATCAAAGGGTTGGCGCGTGGCCATCGCCACGAGCCCTGACCTCGTTCGCTGGGAAACTATTACGACACTCGAACCCGCCCACCCGAGCGAAGTAAATGGATTCTGTGCTCCTGCAGCCTTAGTGCTCGGTGATACGGTTCACTTATTCTATCAAAGTTATAACAATAAAGAAAAGGCACCCTGGTCGCGCGAACTCGCGGCGCAAGATGCGATCTGCCACGCGTGGTCGAAGGACGGCATTCATTTTGAACGCGAACCGACTAATCCCATCTTCCGTCCTCACGGCTCGTGGACCTGTGGCCGCGCCATCGATGCCGAAATTATTCCCATCGGCGATCGCCTCTTCCTTTATTTCGCCAGCCGCGACCCCGCTCAAAAAATCCAACTCATCGGCGTCGCCTCCGCTCCACTCGATTCTAATTTTTCGCGCAAATGTTGGACGCAGCTTGTGGATGCTCCCATTTTAAAGCCAGAACTTACTTGGGAAGATAAATGTATCGAGGCACCGAGCCTTATTCGTCAGGGAAATAAATTCTACATGTTCTACGCGGGCGCTTATAATAATTGGCCACAACAAATCGGTGTCGCCAGCAGCGATGACGGCATCACCTGGAAGCGTCTTTCGACCGAACCTTTATTAGCCCGCGGCGCCCCAGGCACCTGGAATCGAAGCGAGTCTGGGCATCCTGGAATCTTCCGTGATAACAATGGTCAGACCTACCTCTTCTTCCAGGGCAATAACGACAAAGGAAAATCGTGGTACCTTTCGAAGGTTAAAATCGGCTGGAATGAAGCGGGCCCGTTTGTCGACTCCGCCCCTTAAGGCTTAGAGATTTCCAGCGCTCGCTCCAGGGCCGCAATCAAACGCGCCCGAATCGGTTCCGCACATTTTGCTAACCGACGTTGCTCCATCTCGTATTGAGATTTTCCTTCCGCCGTCTCGATACATATCGGCACCAAACCGACCGCGGAAAAATCGTAAGGGCTCGCTCGCATGTCCACCGAGCGTGCCTCATGCGCCAACGCCAAAGCGTCCGCCGCTAAATCCGATGGCACCCAAGGCATCGACTTCATCGTCCACTTATATAAATCCATCGTGACGTGGATGCAGCCGGGTTGCTCATTCTGTAACCGACCCGCTAAATCCGGAGCCTGCCGATTCAGCGGCCGCGCAGCGGGCGTAAAAAAACGAAAGGCGTCATAGTGCGTACACCGAATCGGCATCGCGCGCACCACAGCATCGGTGCCCTCCGCCCCCAAGCGCAACGGCCACTGCGCGTGTCGACGTTGCGCCGCATCTTGATAAACCATCGCCCATTCGTGCAAACCGAAGCAGCCTAAGAAGGCGGGGCGATTCGCCACCGCCACACAAAGGTCGTGCGTAAATTTTAAACGACGGCGATCCGCCTCGGTGGGATCAACCACGCGCACCAAACCGTCCGCCCCGCGGTAAAAACGTGCATCGGCTAACAGCGCTTCCGCCTCAGCCAGAGCCACTCGCGCCCCCGGCGTCCACCGTCGCAACGCACTGTAACGAAAAGGATAATAAGTATATAAGAAATCTTCCACTGGATCGCGCTCACCGCGGGCCGCACGTTGCCGGCGGGCATCGACCAGTGCATCGGCGCGTTTTTCATGTGCCGCCTTCTCTACCTGCCACAGAGCTGCGGCACGCACTTCTTCCCTGACCCTGTATGCCTCAACACTCACTCGAAGCGACGGTGATGGGCCGCTACTTTAATATACTTCTCCGCCCAACCTGGTAAAGAGGCCTGCTCTTCAGCCGTCAGCGGACGAATAATTTTTGCCGGCGCCCCCAGCACCATTGAGCCCGGAGGAATGATTGTGCCCTTTGTCACTAACGCACCTGCACCGACGATACTGCGCGCACCGACGACCGCACCATCCAAGACGGTGGCGTGCATTCCAATGAGGCACTCGTCGCCGATGGTGCAGGCATGAATCATCGCCAAGTGGCCGACCGTGACTTTACTGCCGATGGTTACAGGTAAGTGGTCCGCAACATGAACAACGGCACCATCTTGAATATTCGAACCTTCACCAATTGAGATCGGCGACACATCGCCACGTAAAACCGCACACGGCCAAATACTCGCCTGGGCGCCCACTTCCACATTTCCAATTAGGACCGCCCGCTCATGCACATAAGCAGTCGGGTGCACCCGGGGGCCCATTGCCAAGTTGCGGGTTAGTTCTTTGGACAGGATTTCATCAGCACTTTGGTCGTCGCTGGGATTCTTGGGTGAGCTCACCCCCTAAAACTTGACCCACCCAGCCCCCCTGGGAAGCCCGAATTCACCCGAAATGCCAATACCGTGGGCAAAATTGATTATTCCGCCCTCCATTCACCCCGACTGCCGCCACCCCGCACCCGGCACCCGGTTAATTCTTTAAATTCCCCTTGCCAACCACCCCTCACACCATTTGCTCCGACCTTCCGACAGCCATGAAGGCCACATTTATCACATCCGGTCGCCAGTTCACCGTCAAGCAAGGCGACATCCTCATCGTTAACCAGTACCCTGGTAAGAACGAAGGGGACACTCTCACTTTTGACCAAGTACTCCTCGTGGGTGAAGGCGCCTCTGCAAAGATCGGCACCCCAACCGTCGCTGGTGCTAAAGTCACCGCCAAGATCCTCGAGAACAAGCGCGGCGAGAAGATCGACATTTTCAAGCACCGCCGTCGTAAAGGTTACTACCGCCGCCGCGGACACCGCCAAGAACTGGCCGTGATCAAAGTCGAAACGATTTCTGCTTAACCCTTAATTAAGTACTACCATGGCAACCAAGAAAGGTGGCGGCACTTCCAGCAACGGCCGCGATTCAAACTCCAAGCGCCTCGGCGTTAAACTTTACAGCGGCGAATTCGCCACTGCCGGTTCTATCCTGATTCGCCAACGCGGCACCACAATGCGCGCGGGTCGTAATGTAGGCATGGGTCGCGACCACACCCTCTTCGCTAAGTCTGATGGCTTGGTAAAATGGGATGCGGAACACCGTCGCGTGGAAATCGTCCCCACCGCTTCGGGCGCTTGCTCGCTCTCGTAATTCGCCTTCCAGCGAACCTCAAACAGCCGACCTCGTGTCGGCTGTTTTATTTTATACTTATATTACAGACCTAAAAATCAGGCTGCGTCGTGGCACGCTTAAATTTCCAGGTCATGGCCAAAGCCACCAAAATTAAGCCCGTAGCCAATGCAATCCAGATACCCGCCGCACCTAAGCCCACCGGGAAGGCGAGCAAGAGCGCTAAGGGTAAAGTGATTAGCCAATAAACTACAAAGACACTCCATGAAGCCCAGGCGGCGCAATTCACGGAGCGCAATAAATACGCAGCCACCACCTGGACACCATCAAACGGCGCCCACACCGCGGCAAACACAAGTAAGGCCGAAGCGAGGGCCGCAGTTTCCGTGCCGGCTACACCATAAATCTCAAGCAACAGCGGACGCATTAAAATCATGGCGAGTCCGTAAACACTCATGATGATACCACCCATAATTAAGGCACCCCAGCCGACGGCTCGCATGCGCTGGGCATCTTTTGCACCATAAGCTTCGCCGATGCGAATCCCCGCAGCGATACCCAAACCGAGCGGCAACATAAACGCGGCCGACGCAGTACTAATCGCCACTTGGTGTGCGGCTTGCGCCGTCGGCGAAATCCATCCCGCAAAAATTGGCACCACCGCAAAAATTCCGACTTCGCTTAAACTGTGCAACCCCGCCGGCCAGCCCGTCTTAAGTAAGCGGGCAAAAACTTTTTGTTGTAAACCCGCAGCCCAATTCACCGCCCCGCGTCCGGGCGTGAACCACAAACCAATCAGCATAATAAAGCGTGATACCAAGGTCGCCCAACCTGCTCCCGCCAAACCTAAACGCGGAAAGCCCCAGTGACCATACATCCATAACCAATTTAGAAAAATATTAGCGAACAAACCCACGCTCAGCCACACCAGCGAAATCCAAGGCTGGTGCTGCGAATCGCGGTGACCACGTAAGGCATGGAACAACAAGCCTGGCACCATCGCCCAGGCCATGATGACATAGAAATCATAGGCTGTTGCCACCACCTCGGGCGACGAACCAAGGTGCGTCAGAAATTGGGCCGAGAAATGCGTGAGGGCCGCCGCGATTAAGCTATAGCCCAAGGCCAAGGTCATACCATGACGTAAAATAGCGGGTGACGATTCCTCCACGCCGGCACCATTATCTTGCGATTGATAAACTGCGACCGCCCCAACGACGCCGATACCAAAGACGTAGGGAATGTAATTGAGATTCGCCGCTAAAGCCGAGGCCGCCAAAGCGGTTTCGCCCAAGTGACCCGCCATGGTGACATCGATCACGAACATTAATCCATACCCCAACATCCCGAGCATAATCGGCACCGCCAGCTTGAGCGTGGGGGCAATCTCCGAACGAATCGTCACTGGTATATTCAAGCCCATAGCAGGCAAGGAAAGTTCCCCGGGGGCGAGTTAATGTTTCAGAATATTTCCCAAAACTCACCTTGCTACGCTTGCCACGGCGAAGGATTTACTCATGTTTAGCAGTCCTATGGCGAACGACGACGACGAAGACGAGAAAACCCCTGAAGCCCCGAAAGAGGCCACGCCCAGCGCCATGCTGATTCAGAAAAAATTTCTCGAGCAACGTAAGCTCTTCCTCTGGGGAGCGGTGGATGACGCCTCGGCGAAAGACATCGTCGAAAAATTACTTTACCTCGAAACGAGCGACCCCGGTAAGGAAATTACTTTTTATATCAACACCCCTGGTGGCTCCATCACCGCAGGCATGGCCGTCTATGACACCATTCGCCTCATCAGCTCACCCGTCAAAGTCGTTGTCACGGGCATGGCCGCATCAATGGGCTCCATCCTTCTCCAAGCCCCCAAGCAAAAAGGTGGCCGCTTAGTGTTTCCTCACGCCCGCGTGATGATTCACCAACCACTCATCATGGGTCGCATCCAAGCTCCTGCGGTCGATATCCACATCCAGGCCCTTGAAATGGAACGACTGCGCGCCGAACTTAACGAAATCCTCGCTAAGGCCTCGGGCCAAAAAATCGAGAAAGTCATTAAAGATACGGACCGCGATTTCTACATGACCGCCGAAGAAGCCATTGAATACGGCCTCGCCGATGCGATCGTGAAGAAGCTTTAAGCCGCTCCCGCATGGGCATCGAAGATCGAGGCTACATGCAAAAAACGATTCCCTTTCACCGGGGACTTCAAGCAACCACCTGGACGCTCATCGTTCTGTTCGGTTTCTTCGTGCTCAACCTCATCCAAGAATCCGCAGGGGCAAATTTCCTGGGCTGGGCGGCATTGTACGAAACCTCGCCACGCTTTTGGCAATGGCTGACTCACAGCCTCCTGCATTTCGATTTTTTGCATTTGTTGTTTAACGGACTCACCCTCTGGTGGGTCGGACGAATCGTCGAAGAGACTGACGGTGTATCGACTTACTTTAAAACACTCACGCTCGGCGTTCTCGTCGGCGCCTTCTCGTGGTGGCTCACCGGACTCAACGGACCACGCCTCGACGGCTCACTGATTGGCATCTCTGCTGGCGTCTACGCCCTGCTCATCGTCGCGCTGCTCGATCGACTCGACGAAGAAGTCACCATCCTACTCTTCTTTATTCTGCCCGTCACCTTGCGCATCCGCTGGCTCATTTGGGCACTCACACTGTTCGCACTCGGTGGCTTGCTCTTCTCCGAACTACCGGGTCGACACCAATGGGCCTATTGGCAACCCGCCTGGAATGGCAATGGTGCCAACCGCATCGCACATTCTGCCCATTTAGGCGGACTCATCGCTGGCTGGTTCATCTGGCGCTATTTAAATCAGATAGATTTCTTCAGCGGCTTCGCTCTGTTTAAGAGAAAGCCTTCATCCCCCACTCCGATTAACGCCCACGCCCAACCCTCACGCGCGACCCCCAAAGCACTGGATTCATCCCGTGCCGAGCTCGACCGCCTCTTGGACAAAATTTCCGCGGGGGGTTTCGGCTCGCTCACACCTGAAGAGAAACGCAAACTCGAGGAACTGAGCGCCCGCCTCCGCTAAGCTTTATGAAATTAAAACCCCTGTCATTTCTGGCTCTATTAGCTTCGGCTATCCTCGCCTACCCCGCCAACTACACGACGACCGAACTGATGCAGCGGGAAGCTCGTGCCACCGTAGCCCTCCTCGAAAAGCTCCACATCAGCAAAAAGACCATCGCCGAGATTGACTCCAAAGAGGTCTTAAAAACCTACTGCGAAAACCTTGATCCCGGAAAAATGTATTTCACTCAAGCTGAAGTGGACGGCTTCATCACTCGCTACGGCACTAGCCTCGACCTCTACCTCAATCGCGGCAACCTCACCCCGGCCTTCGAGATTTATAGTTTATATAAAACCCGCGTCAACGAGCGCACCACCGCCGCCGTGGCCGCCCTCGATCAAAAAATTGACCTTAAACAACCGGGCGTCTTCCCCACCGATCGCCGCAAAGGCAGCTGGCCGAAAGACCAAGCGGAAGCCGATGACCTCTGGTCGCGCCGCATCCGTCTCGATATCCTCTCCGAGTTACTCGGCGAAGATCGAACCAACAATCATAATGAGCCTAAGACGAAGCCGAACCACGAAACCACGGCCCCCGTCATCACTCAGGAGAAAATCGCCGAGGCCATTGTGCGCCTAAAAAAGCGTTACGAAAAAATCCGCACTTACGTTACCTACGACCCTCAGGAAGTTGAAGAGCTCTTCCTTAATTCTTATTCTACGCAATACGACCCGCACTCGATTTTCTTTTCTCAGCAATCGCACGAAGAATTTGAAATTGCGATGCGTAATTCACTTTGCGGCATCGGCGCTACCCTCGCCGACGAAGAAGGCTATTGCACGATTAAGGAAATTCTTCCCGGCGGCCCCCTCGAACTTTCTGGCAAAGTAAAACCGGGCGATCGCATCATCGCCGTCGGCCAAGGTGAAAACGGCGAGATGGATGATATCGTCGGCCTGCGCTTAACCAAAGCCATCTTCCGCATCCGCGGCAAACAAGGCACCATCGTGCGCCTCCTCGTCGACCCCGCCAGCGGTGGCCCACGCCAAATTATCAATCTTGCTCGCGATCAAATCAAACTCACCGGACAAATGGCCTCGGCGCGTTGCTTTGAAGCCCCAAGCGGCAATGGCAAAATCACTCTCGGCGTTATCGAGCTTCCAGCGTTCTACGGAAAAAATCCCGACGGCACCGGCTCTAGCCCCACCAAAGACGTCGAAGAGCTGATCACCAAATTAAAATCCATGGGAATGACTGCATTGATTATGGACCTGCGCAAAAATGGCGGTGGCCTACTGACTGAGGCTGTCGACATGTCAGGGCTCTTCATTCCGACAGGCTCCGTGTTACAAGTGCGCGACAGTGAAGGACACATCGAAGACTACCGCGACCAAAACCCCAAAGTAGCCTGGGATGGCCCACTCGTCATTCTGACCTCGAAGCTCTCTGCTTCCGCATCTGAAATTTTCTGCGGTGCCCTCAAAGACCACCGCCGTGCCCTCGTGGTCGGCGACATCACCACACACGGCAAAGGCTCCGTGCAAAATATCATCGAACTCGAGCGCATCTTCAAAGGAAGCGATATCAAGTCGGCCGTTAAAGTCACCATCCAGAAATGGTACGCTCCCAGCGGCTCCTCTATTCAACTCAAGGGCGTGCCAGCTGACATCGTAGTGCCATCGGTGTTCTCCGTTTTACCCGTCGCCGAATCTGACCTCGATCGCCCATTAGCTTGGGATTCAATTCCGCCAGCTATGGTTAAGCCCGACGACCAGCCTGACGAAGGTGTTTGGTTAAAAGCTAAACTGTCTGACAACCTCGTGAACATTCTCAAAGAGGCCTCTGCTAAACGCCAAGCCGAATTACCCGAGTTCCGCACCCTCACCCATTCCATCGATTGGACCCGCAATCGTCAGGACCGCAAAGAGGTTTCACTCTCCTTAGAGCAGCGTCGCCAAGAACGTAGCGATGACCTCGCCTTCCGCGAACAAGTCCGCGGCGAACTCACTGGCTTCGCCGCCAGTGCGCCCAAAGTTACCGATGTAAAATTGGAAGCTGCCCTTAAGGAGGAAAAGAAAGAGGGTGCCGCTTGGGCCGCAAAATCTAAACGTCTTTCCCGACTCCGCGATCCGCTCGAAGACGAAGACTGGCCCGACTACGACATCCAATTACAAGAAGCCGTCCGCATTGCAGCCGACTGGTCCAAGCTGCTCGCCCTTAAGCCCGAAGCTCAAGCCAACGCCCCCACTCCAGCCGCCATTAATCGCTAAACTTTAGCGAGCGCGGTAACGGCCCTGGGGATCGTAAATCCACCAAGCGTCGAAGGGGTTGGATAATGCGGGTAGCTCCATGACGAGCTTGCCTTGCGCATCCACGCGACTGGTGATTCCTGAAATTTCATTTTGTGCCGAAGCCCTTGGGGGCAAAGTCGCAATCGGCGGGACAGGCGACATCATATCGAGCACCGCAGTCTCTTCAATACGGTCCACGACATTATCAATCCACTTCAAGTCCTTCGCTTTCTCACCAAAGGCCTGCCAGTCTCCCGTGGAATCGTTCGCATACATTTGCTTCACAAATTCCGCTAAGGTTAAGCCCATCTTCTTCGCGACCGGCGTACCCATGCGCTCAAACCAAAGATTGGTGAATTCCAACTGTTCCTTCAGCACCGTCATATTACCGCGCACCGTATTCGAAACCTGGTGGTGTAAGATAATGGTATTAGGATAACAGAAGGAACGCTCCGCTAAAGTAGCGATAACAGCCGACATGGAGGCGGCGAAACCTTTCACGACCACGTAAACGGGGGCCTTTGAAGCCGACATGGCTTTTTGGATTTGATAGCCTGAGGAAACCGATCCGCCTGGGCTATTATCAATCACAATAAAAATTGGGAACTCGCTCGACTGATTATTATAAAAATTAATGCGCTGACAGACGTAGTCGGCCAGCGATTCCGTGATTGCACCATTCAATGCAATGCGACGGTCGCTGATACATAACGTACCATCCACAAGAGGATCTTTTAAATATTTAGGCTTGGCCTTCGCTGCGACCTTCTTGGCTTCGTCCTCTTTCTGGAAGCGCGTGAGCTCATTGGTCAGACGCGTCACCGTGTTACTGGACTCTAATTGCAATTGCTTCGCGTCGGCTTCGAGCTCGCGAATTTTGTTATTCTTCTCCGCCAAACGGGCATTCGAGCGCGCGGTGTCGAGTGCCACCTGACGTTCCAAACGGACTCGTTCCTCCTCCAGTGCGGCCGACTCCGCCGCGGCCTTTGCCTGCCGCAATGCGCGCTCCACGTTGAGGCGAATGGTTTCGGCATTTGCGGGCACCAACTCTTCCGTGCGCTTCGCTTCGACCAAAGCCATCTGGGCATCCAGCAAAGCTTTATCCACGCGCAGTCGATCGACTTCCTTCATGATCTCCTTTTGCGCAGGCGTCAGGTTATCACGGGCAATCGCTGGACCAGGAGGCAACGTGGTCGCTAGACCAGGAGTGGGCGCCGCATCGTTTGCACCGGCCGTGGTGTTGGCTGACTTAGGCGGCGTTTGCGCCTGAGCGACTGCGGCCACGATTAATAAACTAAACAAGGAGTGAATTTTCATATTTTATTTAAAATTTAGGGGAGCACGAATTCGGTGGAGGGATCATAAACCCACCAGACATCGAAAGGCTGGAGGGTCGGCAAAATCGTTTGTCGATTTGTGGCTAGGTCGCGATTGGTCAGGCCCTCGCGCTTCAACTCGGCCGGCTCAGGTGTGGCCACAATCGCATTCACGCTGTCTTCGCTCATACGCTCCGTCACATCCGTCACCCACTTTAAGCGCTGCGCTTCGGTGCCCAAAACTTTCCAGTCACCCGTCGAAACCGCACCATACATGCGCTTCACAAATTCGTCGACAGTGAGGTCCATCTTCTTGGCGACCTTTACAAAGATTCTTTCGCACCAAACCTTGGTCCACTTCAATTGCTCCGCCAACTCGGTGGCGTTACCCTGTAAACTCGTCGAAGCCTGGTGATGCAAAACAATGGTTTGCGGATACACAAAGGAGCGTTCCGCCATCGTGGTGATAATCGCAGCCATCGAAGCCGCATAACCTTTAACCACTACATAAACAGGAGCCTTTGATGATTCCATCGCCTGTAAGATTTGGTAACCCGACATCACTGAGCCGCCCGGCGAACGATCAATTACGATAAAAATCGGGGCCTGCGAATCGAGGGCATTATAAAAAGCGATACGCTCACAAACATAGGTTGCTAAATTATCGTCCACCACACCGTTGAACGCGATGCGCCGATCGGAAATGTGCAAAACGCCATCCACCATCGGGTCGCGAGGATAACCGATTTTTTGGTTCAGCGCCAAGTCGCCCACCTTCTTTTGTAACTGAGCAATTTCTGTGACACTGGAAATTTTCGCCAACTCTACCGACTGTGTGGCTAAAGCCAATTTCGTCTCCGCTTCAAAGTCCGCCTGTTGTCGGGTCTTTTCTGCCGCAGCGACTGACGCCTTTGCCTTGGAAAGCGCTTCCTCTAAAATTAATTTTGCCCGTTCCGCTTCTTCAACCGCCCCCGCGGCCTCCGCCTTCGCCTTGCGTAAATTCCCCTGAACCGTCAGCGACTGCATTTCTAAAATCTTATCGAGCTGAGCCTGACGACGTTGGGCGGACTCTAAATCGAGACGTGCACGAATGACCTCTGCTTCCACCTCGGCCTGATAAGTTTCGGGCGACTTCTGCACGGGTTCGACCCCTGCCTGGGCGGCGACAGCAAAAAAGAGAAAAACGAGGACCAAGCGAGGCATCAGGGTAGAGGACTTAATTTGTCAGATAAATGGTTCCCTTGAAGCACTTTTTTCGCAAATCTTCACCCATGCAGCCGAATGACCCGATTACCCTTAAGAATCGCCACACGGGCGCCATCGAGACCGAGCAGGTTTACGGTGAAGCCTGGTTGCGACGCATCTACGGTAACCCTCTCGGTCAACTTGCACTACACGCCGTCGTCAAAAGAGCTTTTTTTTCCAAACTCTATGGTGCCGCAATGGATCGACCCAGCAGCGTCGCCCGCATTGTACCGTTCATTAAGACCTACGGACTCAATGTCGACGAGTTCGCTGACGACATCAGCAGCTACCACAGCTTTAACGATTTCTTTTACCGAAAATTAAAAGCGTCCGCTCGCCCCGTCGACGTACGCCCCGACGTCGCCACCCTCCCCGCCGACGGACGGCACCTAGGCTTCCAAGATGCTTCAAACGTAAAAGGGATTTTCGCCAAGGGTCAGCAGTTCGACATTCCTACGCTCGTCGGTGATCGTGCCCTCGGCGAACGTTACGCGCGCGGTACCATAGTGTGCTCACGACTCTGCCCCGTTGATTATCACCGGTTCCACTTCCCTGTCGCTGGTATTCCTCACGAACCCGTCGCCATCGATGGCGCGCTCTTCTCAGTCAACCCCATCGCACTTCGCCGTCACGCGAGCTACCTCTGGCAAAATAAACGTCAGCGCGTTTCCATCGATGCGGGTCCATTCGGACTCGTCACCATCATTGCCATCGGCGCCACGAACGTTGGTACAATTATCGAAACTTATAAACCCGGCGTCGCGATGAACAAAGGTGATGAAAAAGGTTACTTCCGTTTCGGCGGCTCCTTTCTCGCCACGCTCTTTGAACCCGGACGCATTCAATTAGAAAACGATTTAATTGCGGCCGGTGAAAGCGGCCAAGAATTGTACGCGAAAGTCGGATCTCCTTTGGGTCGCCTAAAAGCGTAGTTCATCGAAAACCACTTGCCAGCCAGCGAATCGCGGTAAACGCTGGTGTCACAGGTTGCTCGGGTGGTGGAATGGCAGACACACCAGATTTAGGTTCTGGCGCTGAAAGGCATGCGGGTTCGACTCCCGCCCCGAGCACTTGTTTTGGTTCAGGGGACGAGGTGACACGTGGGCACGTTGGCACGGGGAATATTGGTAGGGGCACGACTGCGTCGTGCCCGTTAACCAACGAGAAAATCGAAACTCGATCATGATTCGTAAATCACTCGGCGAACGGGCGCCACGCAGTGTCGCCCCTACCCGATACACACTGCCCGCGCGGAGCGCGGGCCCTACCTAATGTATTTTGTTTCGCCCTTGCCAACGTGCCCACGTGCCAGCCTGCCCCCTCGTCTTCATTCCTTGCCCTCCTCCGTCATTTATGCCAAACATTACTCATGTTCGCATGGTTGCGTAGTTTCTTAGGGCTCACCCCCGCAGCCCCTCAAGACGTTGACTTCTCTAAGGCCCCCGACGAGCCCGTCCCCGAAGAACGCGTACCCGAAAGTCGCCCCGAACACCGCGAGGCCTGGATTGGTGTCGATCTCGATGGGACCCTCGCCGAATCCGGTCGCTGGTTGAGCATGTCGCACATCGGTCCGCCCGTCCCCCTCATGATGCGTCGCGTTAAAGCCTGGGTTGAAAAAGGACTTCGCGTTAAAATCATGACCGCCCGTGCGGGCAACGAAGAAGGCCTCGCTGCCACCAAACAATGGTTGGCCGATAACGGACTACCCGACCTCGAGGTCACCGACAAAAAAGATTTCGATATGCTCGAGCTCTGGGACGATCGCGCCATTCAAGTCGTCCACAACACGGGCATGTGCTTCCTCGGGACTTCCTACTTTGCCCGCCCCCAAGCACCCATTCTCTCGAACGAAGCCGCCGACCGCACCTTTATCCTCGTGAATCCCGAAAGTCCCAAAGCGGAATCCGACAAAAAATAATTTACAATGAAAGCCTCCCTTAAACTGGAATACTCCTTGCGTGTCCTCGCCCAACTCGCCCGCCGCAAAAAAGGTAACGCCGTGACGCGCATCGAGGAACTTGCCCGACTCGAAGCCATTCCGCAAAATTACCTAGTGCAGTTGTTAAATGAATTACGCGAAGGCGGCCTAGTGGACTCGAAACGCGGCAAGACCGGCGGCTATCGCCTCGCCCGCAATGCCGAAGACATCACCCTCAAAAATGTCCTATCCGTTGTTGAGCCCGATCTCATCGAAACCAAAATCACGCTCAAAGGTAATTCTGGCCCACAGGTCGCTAACCTCTGGCGCGAGCTTTCAAAACGCTTTGACAAGTCACTCGCAGGCTTCACCGTGGCTCAACTTGCCCAATCCGAGGCCAGCGGAGATTGGGAAATCTAATTTTTAAAACCCATGGACATTAAAAAGCATACCACCCCCATCGCCCTCGGGGTTGTTTTCATCGTACTGGTCACCATCATCGCCGTTAAGTTCGTCAACCTGAAGGCCAGCCTCGAACAAAGCCAACAGGAAGTCGCCACTCTCACCAAAAACGTGGCCTCGTTGAACACTGAAATCAACGACCTCAACCAGAAGCTCACCGACGCTAAAGCCGAAGCCGCTGCCCGCACCGCCGAAGCCAAAGACCTTGCCATCAAATTAACCGCCAGCGTGAAATTCGGCGAAGCCATCACCCTCCAGTGCCAAGAGGCCAACGCCCAGCTGGCAGAGGCCAAGAAAGATAACGAAAAGCTCACCGATAAAATCGTTGATGCTTATAAAGCCGTCGCTGACGACGCCCAGAAAATCGAAGAGTATAAAGCCTTCCAAGCCAAAGCGACGGAGCAGATTGCGGAGCTCAATCGCCGCATTGAAATCTACGAAAAGACCGTGAAGGAGCGCAATGAACAGCTCGAGGCCATGCAGAAACGCCTCGCACCCCCAGTCGTTCCCGCCGAAGCAGCGCCCAAGCAGTAATTAACTAAATTATAAAAACAAAAAGGCCACCTTCCCGGTGGCCTTTTTGTTATACGGATCGCTGCACCGCATAAACCACCAAGCGAGGCTGACTCCTTCCGCCCACGGAATGAACCTCACGTCGTTCGCATTGTTTTATTCCGCCGCGAATTAAAATCGAAGGAATGAAAACCGTTTTCTTTTCGATTCTCGTACTGCTCACGGCCGGATTGATTGCCGGCCTACTACCCCTCGCTGGCCTCCCCTCCAATAACTTACTCACCGACACCGATGGCGATGGCATCACCGACGTCATCGAATTGCGCATGGGGCTCGATCTCACCGACCCGACCGATGGCCTGTCCGACGATGACGGTGACGGCCTCAACCTCGCCGAAGAACTCAAGGCCGACACCAACCCAGTCGAGGCCGACAGTGATCATGACGGGGTCGAAGACTTAGATGAAATTCTCGCGGGCACCGACCCCACTGACCCCAACGATAAACCACATTCTAAAGATTCCCCCGTCTACCCTCCACCCCTACAGTCCAAATACTACAAGCCTTACAACTTCCTCCTTAACGGCTCTTTCCAATCAAGCGCCAAACTTAAATACCACCTAGTTAAAGGCTTTCGCGGCAAAGATGCCGATTGGGCTAACCTCAACTTCGTCGGCGCCTGGCAACCAATCAAAGGCACCACTATCGAAACTTGGAGCGTGGAGGGTGAACGGTTTACGAAAATAAATTACGGCATCACCCAACGCATCGATAATAAACTTCCCGGACCCTACCTCCTCCTATGGAAACACGCCCGCGCCAGCGATGATGTTGATGCCTCCTATCGCATCACCTTCACCACCGATGCGGGTCGAGTCATCGCCAGTAAAGTGTTCTCACCCACCAGCGCCGCAACGTGGCAAAACGCCTACTTCGCCTTTAATTTCGAAAAAGCGGACTGCGCGTCAGGAATTCGCTTCACACTCGAACCCCTAGGCGGGACACCGGTCAACGGCTTCGTTGATGACATCTATATGATTCGCGCCGGCTTCAACGTCGACGTCAACCGCGATGGCCACGTCGAAGACACCGAAATCCCAGAAAAGAACTCACCATATTATTTCTGGATTAATAACGACACCGAAATTAACGCCGCCAAAGGCGATGACATTCCAGGGCCCACGCGCACGACCTCCGATTGCAATAACGATCACGTTGATACGCTCCGCGATCTGGTCGATTTCTTCCCGGTCAACCTTAACATCGGTCAACTCATCCGCGTCTATCCACCCGACGGTGCAACACGCTACACCCTCCGCCAAAAAGATGGCGCCGTGAACTTGATTCATGCCTCCATCAACCCCTGGAACGCTGGTTGGTTGAATCAACGGTGTGGCATCAAAAATTTTGGTGATACTTTAAATCAACCACTCGAAGCCGCCAAGGTCCACCGACTAACTACCGAGTACGAGCTACCCGCTCAATTCCTCGAGGCCGTCGTCAGCAAGAGCCACTCCGTTATCCTACTCGAAGGGAATAAATGCACCAAAGCCCCACTCATCTTCAGCATCGAACGGCAAGGGGTGAAGCTCGCCGAATTCGAACTCTCCCTCCAACTCAACGAGGTCGAAACCATGTACCGCCACCTCAACTTGCGCGATCTGGCCACGACCTACGATGGTATTCGAATTCCCGAAGGACCCAATTCCTTCAGTCAGCCAACTCAAACGGACGAACCCAAAGGCCTACCCGACTCTCAAACACAAAATAAATACTTCGTCTTCATTCATGGCTTCAACGTGAGCGGGCAAGAAGCTAGGGGCTGGAATAGCGAAATGTTTAAGCGCTTCTACGTCCTCGGCAGCCAAGCACGCTTTGTCGGCGCGACCTGGCGTGGCGACACTTCCCCCGATTACCACGAAGCGGTCTTCCGTGCGCTTGTCACCGGCGAAGGACTCACCGCTCGTCTGGGCTTTACCAACGGTGCCCCCGTCACCATCGCCGCCCACAGCCTCGGCAATCTCGTCGTGTGCAATGCCATCGAACGTGGCGGACTGAAACCCGCCGCGTACCTCGCCATCAACGCCGCCATGCCAGCCGAAGCTTTCGACGTCAGTTATAACTCCACCGCCCAAGCGGCCAACATGACCGAAGCAAGCTGGCGCACCTACAATCCCTATCTCTACTCACGCAATTGGTGTAAACTCTTCTCGAGCTCAGATCCACGCTCTCGATTAACTTGGTGCGGACAGTTCACCAAAGCCGCACCCTATCTGTATAATTATTTTTCACCGGGTGATGATGTTCTCGCCAAGGGCGACTCTGTTAAAAGCGCTTCGGTGATTTCACTGCTCTGGCGCCAAGGATTTAATTTCACCTCCAACGCCTGGAAATTCCAAGAACTCCTCAAAGGCCTCGGCTGGTATAGCTCTGGTGCTGGCTTCTGGGCCAGTCGCTCCCAGGGCGGCTGGGAGTTTAATGAGAACTGGTTCTTCTGGGGCGATGATGAAGAATACCTGCAGGTACAATACTCGCCGACCGACGCACTCACGATTCCGCTCGAATACCTTAGAGTTAAACCATTCTTCTCCCCGTTCTACGCCACCGAAGTTTTTAGCTCTTTCGCCAACATTGCGACCGCCAAGGCTCGCGAACCGAAAGTCATCTACGACCTCCTCGCACGCGGCCTGCCCGCCGGATCCTACGCTGCGGCAATCTCTTACCTCTCTGGTAATGTCCGATTTAATTTCGACATGGAAATGGAGGGCAGAGAATCCTTCTACTGGCCGACCGCCGAACACGAACGGAGTGATCAGAAAAAACGATGGCTACATAGCGATTTCAAAACCGTCGCCCTGCCCGTCATTTCCCGAACCTATAATTCGATGATCAACGTAGGGGGTCTCAAATGAAATCCATTTTTCCTTGGCTCCTACTCACCGTTGCCGCCCACGCGAACAACATCCAAGTCACACTAAAAGTGGTCGATGAAAAGGGCACACCCATACCCGCCGCACGCACCACCATTCAATGCCGGGCTCTGAGCTCCGAAGATCCCAACGAGTTCACCGGCGAAACCAATCGAGACGGGAATTTTATCAAAAAAGTGGAATCTTGGAGTGGACTCTACCTCGAAGCTAAAAAAGAGGGTTACTACACGGCCCGGCTCTATGACCAACCGGACGAAACCGACGTCACCCAGGAAATTATTCTACCCCGCCAAATCAATCCACGTTCACTCTTCGTTAAATTCTACAACGCCAACCCCGACCGTGGCCTGCAAATTCCGAAAATCGATGAGTGGTTTAAATACGATTTAAAAGTGGGCGATTGGGTCGCACCCCAAGGCAAGGGCACCGTGGCAGATCTGCGGATGAAAATCTCTTTCCCTTCGAATCCCAACGAAATGCAACTCGAACTCACGGCGGTCGATGCCAACGGTGGCTTTGTCACACCCGCCCGCCTGCTCAAATACTCCGAACTCAAAATGCCACACGCAGCACCAGCGAGTGGTTACGTAAAAACGCTGACCCTCACAACCAGCGAAGACCCGATGGACACCGCATTGTTCATTCGCTCACGAGTGCAGACCGATGCGAAAGGAAAAATCGTTTCCGCTAATTACGGAAAGATTCAAGGGCCCGTGCTTATCAATCGGCGGGGCACCATCGCCTTCACGCATTACTTTAATCCGAACGCCAACGACCCAAACCTTGAGTTCGACCCCAGCCAAAACCTACTCGACGATCCCTCTAATCCGCCACTGCTCGCACCTTAACGGAGCGACTTCTTCCACCGAGCGATTTCTTTGGCAACAGTCTTGGGTCCAGGCATGCCAATATTTTCCCGTGCCGCAAAAGCCCGCTTTAAATTAAAGACTTCCTGCCAACCCTTCGTGAAAGCCTTGTCAGCCGACTGCGCAGCGGCATCCGAAAGTTTGTCGAGCGGGACGCCCGATTTTTCGGCGACTGCCACCAACCGACCAACGGCGTGGTGAGCATGTCTAAATGGCATACCCTTCTTCACGAGCCAATCGGCCAAATCCGTTGCAAGCAGTGCGGGGTCTGACGCTGCAGCCAAGCATTTGGCTTTGTTAAACTTGGTACCCGCCAAGGTCGACGACGCGACCGCGAGTGCGAGTTGCAGTTGATCGGCTGCATCAAAGAGTGGCGGTTTGTCGTCCTGCAGGTCCCGGTTATACGTCAGGGGCAGCCCCTTCGTCAGCGTGAGCAAATGATTGAGCGAAGCCTGGAACCGTGCGGCCTTACCCCGGAGTAATTCCATCGAATCGGGGTTCCGTTTTTGTGGCATCAGCGATGAGCCTGTGGAAAATTCATCGGGCATCCGCGCAAAACCAAATTCAGCCGATGACCATAAAATCATGTCTTCCGCTAACCGCGAAAGGTGCACGCCACAAAGCGCCGCTGCGAAAGCAAAAGTGGTCGCCGGATCCCGATCCGCCACCGCGTCCATCGAATTAGTCGTCACCCGTGGCTTACCTTTCGCATCCACAAAGCCTAAAAGTTTTGCAGTTAAATTCCGATGAATCGGTAAAGTCGTTCCGGCAATTGCACCCGAACCGAGCGGACACCAATTAGCAGCGTCAGCGACAGCCACAAACCGTGCCCGATCCCGTGCAAACATTTCCACGTACGCCAACAAGTGATGCGCCGCCGAAACTGGCTGCGCCCGCTGTAGGTGCGTGTAGCCCGGCATAATCACGTCCGCATTCGCGTCCGCGAGCTTCACCAAAGTTTGGAGCAGTTCCGCGAAGGCCGCGTCGATGGCGACACATTGATCCTTAATCCACAACCGTACATCGGTAGCGACTTGGTCATTCCGCGACCGAGCGGTGTGCAGTTTCGCCGCCGCGGGCACCCGCTTGGTTAACGCACTCTCAATATTCATATGAACGTCTTCCAGCGCGAGATCCCACTTAAATTTTCCAGCTGCGATTTCCTTAGCAATCGCATCGAGGCCCCGGTGAATCGCTTTGGCTTCAGTCGACTTCAGAACGCCGGCTTTCACCAGCATCGTGGCGTGAGCCTTGGAGCCCCTGATATCCTGAGCCCATAACCGATAATCAAAAGAGACCGACTCTCCAAATTGGAGCATGAGCTTAGCGGGGCCAGCACTGAACCGGCCACCCCATGTCGATTGAGCTTTTTTCCGAGCGGACATAAAAGAGAAATGCCCTACCCCGCCCCCGCAGGCAAGCAAGGATGCTTACGGACGTGCAGGTTTTGCAGGCGTATTTGCGACCGCAGGCTGAGCCAACGCGGCAGCACCATCCACCCGAATCACGACTTCACCGGATTCAGCTACGCCTAAACGCTCACGTGCCTGATCGCGCACAAATTCTTGGTCGCGTGTAAATCGTTCGATGTAACGCGAGGTCTGTTCGCGTTGGCGTTCGATTTGCACAAAGGCTTTTTCTTTGCGGGCTTCGTCCTCGCGCAAGGCTGACACGCGATCTTCCTCCGCCGAATAAGTTGAAAGCGCCACACTCAACACGCCAACGAAAAGCAAAAAGCTCGCCCACAGAAAAAACTTTTCTGTCTGTGGATTTGAAGCTGACTCTGGATTGTCCATGTCTGGATAAAGGTATTACCCAAATCACCCAACCGGGCGAGTGGAAAATCGGACCTATTTAACCGCGGTTACTGCGGCCAAGGAGCCACTGCACTCCATGAAGGCCCAGACGATGACGCCCGTGACCGACACATAAAGCCAGACCGGGAAGACCCAACGCGTTAGGCGTTTGTGGTCCTCGAACTTGCCCGCCCGTGCCAGCATGACCGCACGGATGATGAACGGGGTTACCAAAATCGCTAAAACAATATGCGGGATAAGGATAATGTAATAGGTGAGCTTATCCCAGGTGAGACCAACGTCGGGGCGGTACATGATATTGGTCCTGTGCAGCGAAATCCAGAGGTGCACCTTTGAAGCCAGATACACTGCTAAAAATAAGGCAGAGGTCACAAAGGCCAAGCCCATCGCCTTGCCGTGTCCGGCTCGGTTGCCACGTCGTATGCAAATGTATCCGACAACTAAGAGGACGGTCGCCAAGGCATTGAGGCCCGCAACGCTGCGTGAAAGGATTTCGGTGGTGGTCGCCATGCCGAGAGCAAAACTCTAAACCTCACAAAAGGCAAATCTGCTCAGAAATTAACTTTCGACTCGAAACATACACTCTGCCAAGGGGTTATATGTAATCATGAATGCCACCTTCGCCCTAGTCTTGGCTATCGCCTTTCCGCTGGCGGCCACCGGCCCCTCTCTCATCAAGGCCGACTCCGAAGCGCCCGCCCAAAACAAAGTCACCATCACAGTTAAGGGCGAGAAGCGCATCATCGAGTCTAACGGCATTCCCGATCACAAGGTCGCTAAATACCCGACCAAGGGAAATCCTAACACTATCTCCGAACAGAAGTACCACCTCGAAGTCCCAGCTAATCCCAAGCCTGCCACCGGACAATCAGGTCGAGGCGGTTCTGCTTGGGGCGTCGCTCTCAATGGCGTGGTCTTCGACCCCGGCACTGCCGAAGTCTACAACGACGGCGACCGTAGCAATCCTTGGCACTACGAAGCGCTGATGAGTAACACGGTCATGGGTACGACGCCTAAGATTAAGGTCGGTCTGGGCCTCGACGAAAGCCACGCCCACGTTCAACCGAACGGCGCTTACCATTACCACGGCATCCCCACCCTACTCTTCAATCGCCTCTCGGGCGGTGAAAAGAAAATGACCCAAGTAGGCTGGGCGGCCGATGGTTACCCTGTGTATGCAATTTACGGTTACACTAAGGCTGATGACGCCAAGAGCCCCATCAAAGAATTAAAGAGCAGCTATCGCCTGAAAAAAACTGATCGCCCTGGAGGTACTGATGCACCTTCTGGCAAACCCGACGGCTCATTCAGTCTCGACTTTGAATACATCGCCGGCGCTGGTGATCTCGATGAGTTCGGCGGCCGCACCGGCGTCACACCCGAATTTCCTAAAGGCACCTACTACTACGTGATGACCGAAGAGTATCAGTTCATACCGCGTAAATTTAAGGTCACACCCGAC
>CANGNX010000011.1 GCA_947455415.1 Opitutia bacterium
ATTAACAAAGGTATCTACCTTCGGGAGGTATTGGCGGGCGGCTAAGCTCTGCACATTATCACCAAGGTTATAAGTGCCATGGGTCGGGGTGTAAGTGAGAAGTCCGTGTTGCATAAAGATTATTTGAGGCGTCGTAGTAGTCGCACCAAGCCACGCCCTGCGTTATAAAAACGAGGGAAGCGAACGCGCATAATAAATTTCCAGCGAGCTAAATGGTCACGCCAAGGACGGTGGTTGCGCTCGAGGGCCCGATTAATTTCGCCGTCCGCAATGCGTTGCAAAAAGCTAACCTCTTGGGCACGATCGGTAAGAACAAAGAACTGTCCAGAAGCCAAGGCTCTGCGGGCGTCTTCCGCAATTTCGCCCCAGAAGATTTTAAGCCCGTAAGAAGAATGTAAACTCGTCATCAGCTGGAGGACGTGTGGGTAAGTTGCCTCGGTCATGGGGAATCCGTAAGCACGCGGATCGGCATTCGTTAAAACTATATTAAGCATCGAGCGGTAGCACTTCTCACAGCGGCCGCAGTTGCCATCACGTTTAACCTCCGAATAACAAACGCGTAGGGGAATGGGGCGGCCGCGCTCTTGGGCACAAGCCACAATGATTTCGACCTTGGCTTTGCGGGTTAAGCCATCGCCATCGTGAATACAGGAAACCGGACCCCACTTTAACTTTTCGTCCGATTCTTTTGTCGAACCCCAACCACCAGGCACGGTGTAACTTGAAGCGATATAAACCCGGCTAGCTTTAAGAATATAAGTTAGCGGAGCCTGTAGCCCCAGCAAGGCCAGCCCGTGTTGCACCATACCCCACCAGCCATAAACTAAATCACTTTCTACTTTGTCGGTATAAAAAGTACGGAGGTTAGAAACTAAGGTGGAGCGTGGGAGGTCAGCAGAAAGCGGATCTGTTGCAATGTGCTTAAGGCAGCGCTGCCATTGCTCGCCATCCGATAGCTCAATGTCTGCACCTAAAATGGTAGTTAACTCGAGTGACTCATGTCGGTGGCGAATCAAGGTCGCAAACGCATCGATTCCACCGCTAAAAAGCATGACGCCTTTATCCCCGCTCCAGGTTAAGGGCGTGACTTTTTCGGGACGCAGACTGCCAGTTAAAGCATGCTGTGGGTACATCCGCTGAAACTCTGCGCGTAGTTGCACAAGTGAGTCAGCAAAAGCTGCATCCACTTCTGGCACTACTAAGTCAAACTTACCAAACCAGGCGAGGGTGATGAAGTTAGCGATAAACGGAATGACGGCGATACCAGGCGGACAACTTGAAATGTCGTGATCGTAGCGAACAAAAAAATTTTCTGCGGGATTTAAAAACCGTACCGCTGAGCCAGTAGCTGTGTAGTGGTAATCAATCCGTTTTCCGTTTTCCGAAAGTGTGTAATTTTTTAAAGTAATCATTTGCGAATTCTATTTAAAAACGACCAACCCATTAATTGCGTAAGGAAGTAAAGACAGGCGGCGGATGCCCCGGCAGCTAACACGAGTCCAACTGACACTCGTATCCATAATGATTCGATGAGTGCGTGGTTAAGCCAAAGGCCAATTAGCACCAGCGAGGACCAGAGCACGAGGAGCTTATTAGAAAGCGAAACCGACTGTCCGACCAGGGCAGGCAACACCATAGCTAGGACGATGCCTGAGCCGAGGTGGAGCGCCGTAAAGGCCCACCCGCAACCAATTAAGCCCAAGCGACCCGCGAAGAAACTGATTAGCGCAAAACCCACTAAGGCTGAAATAACTTCTACCGCAAAAATAGTTTTCCCCCTGCCCTTTGCTAATAAGGCGAGGCGAAGTGGCGCCGCCATAATTCGTCCGAGCACGCCAATAATCATAATGCGCAGGACTTCACCCGAGGGAGAAAAAGCAGGCGAATACAGTAGCGAAGTTGCCCGCTGCGAGAGCACTGCCAACCATGCCAAAGCTGGAATCGAAAGCAGCAGGGCAACGCGCAACTGAGCGTTCATCTCTTGGTTAAAGCGTTCAGGTTCATCCGCGTGAGCCACTAGCTTTGGGTAATAATCGGCTGACATGGCCGCCAAAACAAAAGTGACAGTGAAGCCAGCCAGAGAGAATGCGGCCTGGTATTGGCCAACAGCGTCCAACCCTAAGTAGCGCAGGAGGATCACGCGTTCGACATAAGGACTAAAAGTGCCTACTAGACCCGAAAGCATAATAGGCAGACCGAAAACGATTAGTAAGCGCGCCTCGGCTCGACTATCAGCGATGGAGCACGGCGCATCAGGAATCGGCACTCGCCGCGAAAACCACCAAGTGACTACTAAGGTGGCAGCGTAGCCTAAAATAACCGCTAGGGCGATACCCGTCATACCTAACCAATAGTAACATGGTATTGCGATAAGCACTCCGGCAAAGGCTGAGCCGACGCTGATGCGCATGTAATCGCCCACGCGTCGCATGCCTTGAATAATACAACCCTGCCCAGTATAAAGTGCACGAAAGAGCACCGCTAAACCCAGACATGCAATGGGCCAAATGTATTTCGGTGCCTCACTCTCCCCAAAAGTCAGTCGAGCAATGACTCCACTCGTCAGAAGCATGAAGGCTGCTCCCGCCAAACCACTAATCCATACGGTTCGACGTAGCGTTTGAACAATTCTTGATAGCCTTTGATCGTCGCCCGACGATGCACTCGACGCAATTTGCCGGATGCCGCTCGTGCCTAAGCCTAAACTAAAAGCCGCACCCACAACTTCGATGAGCTGCGTAAAGATTCCTGATAAAGCGATACCCGCTGGGCCAAGCCATACCGCAATAAATTTATTGCGCACCAACCCAATCGCCATGTTCGCCAAGGCTCCACCGCCTACCATTACAGTCTTACGTAAGATATCAAAAAAATCAGGGGAGCCGGCGGGCGCCTCTTGTTTCAGGGTTTCGGACATTTTAATTACGAGACAACCGCCGAGGTACACATGGGGCCAACAAGGAGCAGGGTTGATTCATCCCAGGGGCCTGGGGCGTAACGGACTCCGGTAAAAAGAATTAATGCCGTGGCGGCTGCGGGACGCACATCGCCAGACGCACAACCCGACAGAGAAAACAGTGGGGCGAAGGAAGCAACTACCGCAGGCGGACTTCCAACCTGCACCGCAAGTGCCCTAATTTTTACCTGCAAAGACTCGGGGAGGCTCTCTCTTTCATTCTCCGAACGTAAAATAATTTCAGCCCACGTATAGATTTCTAAAATATGTGAGGCGGCCGATATTTCAGATGAACTGGCGTTACGAGCGTGCTCGTTGAGTTTTTTACCTTCGCTAATTAATGTCTCTAGGCCAGCGGAACGCCAAATATCGGCGGCGGGCAAGTTGGTCCAAAGGGCACCTGCTGTAAATAATGCCAAAGCGGAGAGGAGGCCAGAAGTCACCGAGCGGGATTGTGCGTGACTGAAGGTCAGTCGTAAGCGCTCGGCCGAAATTGCAATAAAACGGGCGGCCTGGATGAGCCGTTGATTGGTGGAGGCGGGGTGAAAACGAAAGGCCTGAACTGCAAAAGTTATCGCTAGTAGTCGTCGTGCAATTGCTTCGTCGCTCACCCATTGCGGACCTAAATTTGGCGGGTTAACTTTAAGCCAATTTTCGAACCATGACCAAAAAGTTTCGGCAGGTGTATCGTCGCCGCTTAAAATCCAAGACCGCACCAAAGTATAGACCCAATTAAAGTGTGAGATTTCCGATGTGTCGATATTGGCTGGAACTTTCGACCAATGTATCGAAGCGAATTCTTCTTGGTCGCGATTCCATTCTGGGGGGACACCCAGATTAATAAAGTTACCTGACCCTAAGCGAAAGCGACCACCAGCAATTGCCTTAGCTTCAGCTTCTGGCGAATGCCCAACCGCAACAGCGTATTGCTCGAGGTGTGGAGCAATATAGGTTCGATTAAGTAAGGCGATTGGCAGACTAGGCGATTTGCTTTTCCACTTTGCGACAAATTCAGCCTCTGTGGCAGTTGCTGTCTCTACTGAATTCCAAGGTGCAGTCGGCGACTGGTACTGCAAAATGCCAACGCGGCGCTTAAACCCAAACCAAGCTTGGGTGATTAAATGACTGGGTCGCGAGAGGGCCATTATTCCGTACGTTCTTATTCGGGCTTATCCGTCTCGCGCAGTGAATCGTCCAGAAAGTTGACCATGATGGCGGAGATGAAGGCCAAGGAAAATAGCAGCGGCGTAAACCAAAGCGGAAAATCAATAAACATGTGGAGCTGAAAAAGAAACAGGGCGGCGGCCACCGGAATTGCCTCGGGCTTTCCGCGACTAACGAGGGGGCGGTATATCCAAGAATAAAGCCAATATAATCCTGCGGTGACGACGGTTAGACCGACGATGCCCCACTCTGCTAAAATCTGTAACCAGTCACAATGCGCGTAAGTGGCACGTAAAAATAATTTTCCTTTGGTATCTTGAAGCTCTTTTTCTTGAGCTTGGAAGTAGGGAGAAACCCAGCGGTATGAACCTGCCCCCCAGCCCGTCAAAAGTCGCTCTGGCCCATTGGCCGTCGCCATTTTCCAAGTGCTACGGCGCCATGGCGCACGATCATCGGCTTTTGCTTTTGTTACCTGCTCCATCTTGGCCTCTATTTTATCACCTAACTTACGAAAATTTACGTAAACCAAGGACAAGACGACGACAGCAAAAACTAAGGTTATTAGTGTAGCACTTCGGCGACTGTATTGACCAACCTTTGCGGGCATACCAATCATGTAAGCCGCCGGGGCTACAAACAATACCACCACAATGGCTATCATCGCGGCGGCGATGCTGTAGGTAAGTATTGCAGCAGTGGCCAGAAGCAGTCCGAAGAAACCAGAGATGAGGTGCGGGCTGCCCTTCGTGCCTCCTGGGCGTTGATGACGCAGGTGCCAAAACGTTAGGCTGAGTGCGACACAGGCCTGCAGGTAAAAATAAACACCTGCGTGGTTACGATAAATAAAAGGCCCAAAGGCCGTCGCACCCGCTGGTATTGGGAAGCCCATCATCTTTTCCGAGTACGAGGGCTGATGCGTGAGACCATAGCCCGCAATTACCACGGCCGTTAGTACACTTACCCAGGCAAGCAGAACATAACCGCGACGACGCAATAGACCTGTGCGTAGTGCACAAAATAAAAGCCATGGTCCGGAAAAAATTAGGATCGTGCGCCAGGCATTCATGCCACCGGGGTCCATTTCGTCGGAACTAAATGGCGCCTTTAATCCACTAGGAAGCCACTTGATGGGATTTTCTTTGCCGATACGCCAAAACAGGTCGCGCTCCACGACAGTACCCCACGGGTTTAGCGCCTGAATGGCGAAATAAGTAAAAAGGGCTAAACCAATCCAAAATGGCGGGTTCCTGAGCAGAGCCTTAAGCGATTCATTGGCGCTGCGTGATTTTATATCATCCCGTAAAAGCGATGCCGCTACAATTTGGCCGAAGAGTGCAGCTAAAGGAAAAGCCATCGCCTCAAGCCAGAGGCTACTTGCGGCGCTTGCATTTTCTGGCACCCCAAATGCGTTAAATATCAGAAGTCCAAACCAGAGACCCGCAAAGGTAAGCTGTGTTTTAAAGTCGCCTACCGCCGCCACCAGCGCGGCTAGCGCTAAGCCAGCAGTAAAATAGGTACACCAAACCACTACTCCACCCCAAGCCCACGGCATGAATATTAGCAGGACCGTTGAAATGGTGATTACTGCTAATTCACGCGGCGTGAAGCTCGGCCGATGTGTTCGGGTCGAGTTAAAATAAAGGTGCTTAGAAGGTATCATTCAAAAAGTTCAGACGAGGCCCGCTTGATAGATGTCATGAATACGCAGCAGACCGAGGCATCGGCCACTAGAGGCATCCACAACGGGCAGAACCGAAATCTGTGAAGGGCGGTCTTCCATAATACGAGCGGCCTCGGCCAAGGAAACAGCGGGGTGAGTTTGGACAGGCTTGCGCGTCATCACATCGCTCGCCGTGGCTTTATTGAGGTCGATGCCGCGGCTGAGTGCGCGACGTAAATCGCCATCAGTGATTAATCCAAGTAGGACGCCCGCGTCGTCTAGAACGCATGCGGCACCGTGAGGGTGCGAAGTCATCGCAATAACCGTTTCACGCAGGTTGGCGGCAGACGTTACTTTGGCGCAACGTTCGAGCGGTTGGAAAACCTCGCCGACGGTGAGAGTTAAATTGCGCCCAAGTTGCCCAGCAGGATGGAAGCGAGCAAAGTCATTGGAGCTGAAACCCCGCTTGGTCATAAGTGCTGCGGCCAAGGCATCGCCCAATGCGAGCGTCAGCAACGCACTGGTTGTTGGCACCAAGCCAAGCGGATCAGCTTCTGGGCGTGCGCCGATATCGAGTACGTAATCGGCTTGCGTACCGAGAGCCGACTGGGTGTTGCCGACGATGGCGATAATCGGCGACTGAAAGCCTCGGAAGACCGGCAAGAGTCGAACGGCCTCAGCGGTCGCACCTGAACGCGAAATCAAAATAACTGGGTCGCCAGGCTGAAGAATTCCAAGGTCGCCGTGTACCGCATCAGCAGCGTGCAGGAAAATAGCAGGCGTGCCCGTGCTGCAGAGTGTGGCGGCAATTTTTTGCGCGATGAGGCCAGACTTTCCAACGCCGCAAAGAATAACTTTGCCCGAGTGCGCCGCAATGAGGTCGACGACTTTAGTGAAGCTGCCGTCTAGTCGCGTGGCGAGCTCGCCGAGGGCGGCGGCTTCGGCGGCAAGTAACGCTTTGGCGGATTCGATGGGAGTTTTCATAAAATTATTTAATCAGAAGTCGAGCGGCAGATAAATCTTCCGCCGTATCAATGGCAACGGGGTGGTAATGCGTAACGACCGTCTGGAAAGTAATGCCATGAGCGAGAAAGCGAAGTTGTTCGAGCGATTCTGTTGCCTCAAGTTCGGTAGCCGAAAGTTTCGCATACCCGGCAAGCGTTGCGCGGTCGTAACCATACACGCCAATGTGAGACCAGTAATCGCGTTGCTTAACCCAGTCGGTTATTTCAACGCCACGGAGAAATGGAATGGGGCTGCGGGAAAAATAAATGGCTTCGCCGTTTTCGGCACGGACTACTTTAACAACGCTTGAGGCCTGCAGCCGTTCGGTTTGTGTAATTTTGGAGACGGCCGTAACGAGTCGGCATTTGGTTTCTTTCCAGCGCGTAATCAATTGATCAAGTAAATCAGGCTCAATGAATGGTTCATCGCCTTGAATATTGAGGAAGAATTCTCCGGGCAATTGATCAAGGGCGCTTGCAATGCGAGCGGTGCCCGAAGGGCAATCGGGTGAAGTCATGATCACTTCGGCGCCGAATCCGCGGGCAATTTTAGCAACTTCATCTGCATCCGTTAAAATAACTACGCGACTGGCTTGCTTAACTTTTTTCGCACGCTCCCAAACATGTTGGACCACGGGCTTTCCGCCCAAATCGAGCAGGACCTTACGCGGAAGACGCGTAGAGCCAAGACGAGCGGGAATGCAGAGGATAGGCATGGGAGGAATTTAGGGGGCAGGTTGGCAAGGTGACACGGTGACAAGGGGGATTTAAACGGGTGCCGGGTGCCAGGGCTCTGGTGCCAGGAGTTCAGGCCAGACAATTACTTCGAATATCGGATTTTATTTCTCGAGACCTGAAACCAGATTTCCGACGCCTGAAATTCTCCTGAGACCTGACACCAGGAACCTGAGACTCGCTGCTATTACTTTCGAGCGGTTTCTAAATTTTTTAGGTACCAAGCGTAAACACCGGCAATGCCTTCGGGAAGTGGAATTCTTCGCTTCCAGCCGAGGCCAGCGATGCGGGCGTTGTCCATGATTTTACGCGGCGTGCCATCGGGCTTTGCAGGATCAAATTTAAGTGTGCCTTTAAACCCGACAACTCGTGCCACGGTTTCGGCCAATTCACGGATAGTGAGCTCTTCGCCTGAGCCCACGTTAATATGGTCAGCTTCGGAGTATTTATTCAGTAACATTACGCAGGCCTCGGCTAAATCATCGACATGTAAGAATTCGCGCAGCGGCTTACCCGTTCCCCAGAGCGTCAAAGATTCATCACCGCGTAATTTAGCTTCATGCATTTTACGGACCATCGCGGGAAGCACATGAGAGTTTTCTAAAGCAAAATTATCCTCTGGTCCGTAGAGGTTGCTGGGCATCGCACTGATAAAATCGCAGCCGTGTTGTTGGCGGGCATGGGTACAAAGCTTGATACCGGCGATTTTAGCGATGGCGTAGGCTTCGTTGGTAATCTCCAAGGGACCGGTCAAGAGAGCCGACTCCTTAATGGGTTGTTCGGCTAATTTTGGATAAATGCAGCTTGAGCCTAGAAAAAGTAGTTTGCGTACCTTGGTTTGGCGTGCCGCCTCGATGACATTGGCAGCCATGACCAGATTGTCGTAAAGAAAATCGTACGGTGCCGTGGAGTTATAATGAATGCCGCCGACGCGTGCGGCGGCCATGATCACATAGGCAGGTTGCTCTGCGGCGAAGAATGCGCGGACGGCATGGGCATCGCGTAAGTCGAGCTCCTGTGAGGTGCGACCGATAATCTGCGTGTGACCCGCAGCCTTAAGCGCACGAACGAGCGCGGTGCCCACCATGCCACGATGGCCGGCGACATAAATTTTTGCAGCGCGATCCATTTAGCGGTACTTATGCGTGAGTGCTTTAATATCGCTATCGACCATGCGATGCACGAGCTGTTCAAAAGAAGTTTGTTGCGGATTCCATTTCAGTTCACGAATCGCCTTCGCAGGGTTACCGAGAAGCTGCTCGACTTCGGTGGGGCGGAAGTAACGTGGGTCAACGGCGACCAGCGTACGGCCGGTTTTCTTATCGATACCTTTTTCGTCGGCACCTGTGCCCTTCCATTCTAATTCAATGCCGGCGCGGCGAAAGGCATGCGTACAGAATTCGCGCACCGTGTACATTTTACCTGTGGCGATAACGAAGTCATCGGGCTGGTGGTGCTGCAAGATGAGCCACATGCATTGTACGAAATCAGGGGCATAACCCCAATCGCGCTGGGCAGATAAATTCCCGAGGAAGAGGCAATCTTGGCGGCCCAGAACAATATTGGCGACGGCGAGGCTGATCTTGCGCGTGACGAAGGTTTCGCCGCGGCGTTCCGATTCGTGATTAAACAAGATACCATTACTGGCGAACATGCCGTAAGCCTCGCGGTAGTTGCGGGTAATCCAGAAGGCGTAGATCTTAGCCACGCCGTAAGGGCTGCGTGGGTAGAAGGGAGTCGTTTCCGACTGGGGAACCTCCATTACCTTACCGTACAGCTCAGACGTCGAAGCCTGGTAAATGCGTACTTTCTTTTCGAGTTTCAGGATACGCACCGCCTCAAGCAGGCGCAGCGTGCCGACACCATCGGTGTCGGCCGTGTACTCGGGGACCTCAAAAGACACTTTGACGTGCGACATGGCGCCGAGATTATAAATCTCGTCGGGCTGCACTTCGCCAATGATGCGTATCAGGTTAGTGCTATCGGTGAGGTCGCCGTAGTGGAGTTGAATCTTCTTATGGTGAATGTCGCGGACGAGGTCCTCCATGTAGAGGTGCTCGATACGCTCGGTATTAAAGCTCGAAGAACGGCGAATCACGCCGTGCACTTCGTAGCCCTTCTCGAGCAGGAATTCAGCGAGATAGGAGCCGTCTTGTCCGGTGATACCGGTAATTAATGCACGCTTTTTCATGGGGGTTTTATTTGGTAGAATTATTTTTAGCCTCAGCGATGATTCGCGAACTGCTATCGATTTTGGCGCCGAGGCCTTCGATGAGCATCGCGCCGTGTTTCTTAAGAACCGTCATTTCAGGGATGTTGCCCGCATTGCGATCACCGCCCTTACAAAAGACCGCTTCGCACCCGAGGGCCTTGGCTTCCGTGATGAGTTTATCGAGTGTGGCACACACGGAACCATCGGTATCGATTGCGAGTACGGCACGGTCTACGACGCGCAAGGCAGCCGTAACCGCCAAGCGGGTGTCTTGATCAATGAAAGCTTTACCCTTTTTGAGTGCCGCCTGGGCATCGGTATTCACAATCACCCAAAGCACGTCACCTTGCGCACGCGAAAGATTGAGCAACTCGAGGTGGCCGCGATGCATGGGATCAAAATAGCCGCTGGTGATGGCGATGCGCATATTGAATACGGTAATTTATTTAGATTGGATTGAAAACGGCGAAGTCGCACAGGCTACCGCTCGTGCCGGGGTGTTTTTCGGCACGTATGAAAATGGGTAGACTGTCGGCCTGCGGATTACGCAGGTGAAATTATTTTAGTCGTCGACCGGCGGCGGAAGCAGCAAAGCGGAAAGCTCGACTGCTCGTGAATTCCAACGTTGCAGGCGAGCGATGCGCTCGATCACCTCGGGGTCGGCGGACTGGGCGGTGGCAGAGTTGAGGACGTTCTGCAGGCTTGGTTTGGACTTCTCCAGCGTTGGCAGCACATGGCTGCGGAGAATGTTAACGAGCGAAGCCGCCAAGGATGGGGTCGGCTCCCATCGTTCACGCTTTGTACCCTTCTCCTTAATGGAAAGAATCATCCCATGGTCTCTAAGGAACTTAAGTCCTTGGCTAACAGAGCCTTGGCTCATATCTAATCGACCTTGAATATGGTCAAAATCGAGGGGCTTAGGAGACGCGTAAAGCAACGAATAAATTTCGGCGACTGAACGCTGAACCCCTAAAATAGCCCCCATTTTAACGAAAAAACCGGTTAATTCGACCTCATGTGGGGCGAGCGGGGGATAGGCGGGCTGATCCTTGCGCTTTCCTCGGGGTTTTTCACTAGGGGGCTTCATGAAATTCTAGGTTTTAGCCTAGAAATCGCAATCTTCATTAAAAATTGAACTTAGGCAACAGATAAGTTCCTCAAATTGTGAATAAAGTTGCTGCCAAAAAGCCCAGCCAAACCCCGAAGGCCTCGGGCCAGATTGTGCGCTAAAATTATCCACCTTGGCGCCCCCTTGGGGATTCGAACCCCAGTTACCTCAGTGAAAACGAGGTGTCCTGACCGGGCTAGACGAAGGGGGCACTCGGTGGAGAGTCGGAACTTACGGTCGGGCTCCCCTTGGTCAAGTATTTTGGAAATACTAAATTAACCCACCCGCCTACCGTTCTGGGTGCTTAAATTCTATCACCGTCCGAACAGGCTTCGATTCTCAATCGGATCAGGCGATGGCCGAGCCTGTCGCAGCTCGGCGTTCTTCGCTAAGACGTAACCACCCCAGGCCGCGGTGCCGATAAATAAAACAAGGAACGCCACAATCACCCAACGCGGCGTCGGCTTAGTCTGAACGAATGCACTCATCTATTTAACAGAAGCACGGTTTCCATCCTTGGCAACCATCTCTAAATATTTAAGTTGGATGGATGCACCGAATACCCCTCGGGCATAATACGTGTATTTCCTCCCCGAATACCGCATACCCAAATGAGCCCTAAACTCAAACCTCTCATTGTCATCGTTAAGGAGGACCGAAGTTTAGCCACCGAGCTCGACCAAAAATTGGAGGCCGCTGGTTTTTTAACGCAGATTTTTCATAAAGGTGTCACCGCTCTTAAATTTATCAGCGAACACTATGTGCATGGCGTCATCACAAGTGCAGCGTTGCCCGATATGAGTGGGCTGACTTTGTTGCAGCAGATTCGGAAAATCTCGGCGTCGCCCGCCGTCATCATGCTTTCGCCCAACAAGAGCATTGCCGAAATTGTCGAAGCCCTCAACGCCGGCGCCGATGATTTCATTCTCAAGCCCTATGCCGCCGAAGAATTGATTGCGCGACTCTACACCATTCTTCGCCGCAGCGAAATTTCCGAAGACCGACGCCTCACGCGCAATGCAGATTTAGCAACGAACACTTTTAAGTTCAACGGGGCCGAGGTGCACCCTGATCGGCTGGAGTTGGTCTTTTCGCCAACGAAGCGCTGCAAGCTCGGTCGCAAGGAGCTGGGCATCCTTTATCACTTGCACGCTAACCCTGGCGTTATCATCAGCCGCAATAGCTTGATTCATGCAGTCTGGGGGGTTCATGCCAACGTGCGCAGCCGTTCGCTCGACCAATATGTGGCGAAAATACGCGATGCTTTTGAAATTTACGGCATCCCGCTGAACTGCCTACGTACCATTCACGGGATTGGGTTCTGGTATGAGCAACAAGAGACCCAGCCTGAAACAGGGGCAGCGAAAAAGGTCCGACGGTCTTGATTTCTGGCCAGAGTTCATACATTGCAGGAGTATGATTACCGTTAAGGCCTACCTCAAACCCAGCTGCGGCTGGAGCAACGGCGTGCGTGCGGTTTTACGCAAACATGGCTTAGCTTTCGAAGATGTAGATATCATCAACAATCCTGCGAACTACGCCGAGATGGTTGAGAAGACTGGTCAGCGCCTCTCGCCCTGCGTCGAAGTCAACGGCGTGATGCTGGCCGATGTTTCCGGCGACGAAGTGGAAGCTTATTTATTGGCCAATGGATTGGTGCAGCCGACCGACAAAGCCGCAGGCGTTCCGACGAATGCACCTTGCACCGACGACGAGCACGCCAAAATGCGCGCGAAGACGATTCGGTTTTTCTGAGCTAATTACTTAAGCGGACTTACCTGCAGCGAAGTCCGCCAACGAAGTCGCCACCCACTGGCGTTGTTCCGTCGTAATCTCAGGAAACACGGGCACACTCAGAACTTCTTGAGCGAGTTGCTCGGCCACGCGTGCGGAGTCGGCACCACGCCCCACGCCCGCAAAACATTCCTGACGGTGCAGTGGCACGGGATAATAAATTTCGCAGCCAATTTTTCGGTTCGTTAAGAACGCTTTTAGGGCATCGCGCTTACCATGCAGAACGCGCAGCGTGAATTGGTTCCAGATACCCTGACCGCTAAAATCGACGGGCAACAAAATCTTAGCATCGCCGGCGCCAGGTCGGTTTTCACCAATACCTGGGGCACCACGTAGCGTCGTATGGTAATAGCCCGCATTGCCCGCGCGGGCACAATTGTAACTAGGAAGGTGTGGAAGCTTGATGTGGAGCAAGGCGGCCTGCAATGGATCCATGCGGAAGTTTGCGCCGATAAATTTGTGGTAATACTTAGGCTGCATCCCGTGTACGCGCAAAATGCGTGCACGCTCAGCCAGGGCATCATTCTGGGTGGTGACCAAACCGGAGTCGCCAAAGCCGCCTAGGTTTTTCGAAGGGAAGAAACTCGTGGCACCAAAATCGCCGACAGACATGGTCGACTGACCCTGCCAGCGTGCACCCATTGATTGGGCAGCGTCTTCAATAACAAAAAGTTTATGTGCCGAAGCGAAAGTACGCAATGCTCCGAGATCGCAAGACTGACCAAAGAGGTGCACAGGCATAATGGCCTTGGTGCGTGGGCCGACTTTGCGTGCGGCATCGGCCAAATTTATATTAAATGTATGAGGGTCGACATCGACCCAAACGGGCACCGCACCGAGACGGGCAACCGAGCCGGCCGTCGCAAAGAAAGTAAACGCTGGGAGTAAGACTTCGTCACCCTCTCCGATACCCAACGCCATTAAGGGCAAGACTAACGCGTCCGTTCCCGAAGAAACGCCAATGGCATGCTTCACCTGTAAGGCTTCGGCACAGGCCTTTTCGAAGGCCTCGAGACGCGGACCCATGATAAAAGCATTGGAGCGCATGACCTCGCGAAAAGTGCTTTCGTAGGCCGCTTCAAGGGCGCCATTTTGCGGCGCGAGATCGAGCAAAGGAACGGTAATCATGGCTTAAGGGCTTCTCCCAAACTCAACCCTGTCGGGCAACATCATTCGAGTCACGACGGCTCAGGAGAATTAAACCGAGGCCCAACATTGCGAGTGGCAGCGTCCAGAATTGTCCGGCGGTTAAACCTAAAATAAACCCGTCTTCGGGCAGTCGGAAAAACTCGGAAGTGAAACGTGCAGCTGAATAAATTAAGAGGAACTCCCCCGCCAGGCGGCCTGGTGAGAGTTTCTTTGGGTAACGCCAGAGCACCCAAAGCAACGGGAGCAAGCCTTCGCCCAATGCTTCGTAGAGTTGTGAGGGATGACGAGGCTCTGGTCCATCATGCGGAAAGATAACCGCCCAGGCGACCTGCGCTGGTCGACCGACTAATTCTCCGTTCACAAAGTTTGCGAGGCGACCAAAAAGAATTCCGGCGGGCGCCATCGCACAAAGCAAGTCACCGACTTTAAGGAAGGAAACTTTTCGTGTTTGTGAAAACCAAATAGCTGCAAGGATGACACCTAGGAATCCGCCGTGGCTCGCCATGCCGCCTTGCCAGACGCGAAAAAGCATTGCGGGGTCCGCCAAGAATTCTTCGCGCGCGTAAAGCAGGACGTGGCCGAGGCGACCGCCTAGAACAACTCCCACCATGACCGCCGTGATTAAGCTCGATTCGTCGGCCACACTGGCCACCGGTGCAATACCCTTCCGTCGCCAGTGGGAGAGTAAAAATGCGGCGACGAGAAATCCTGCGGCATAGGCAAGTCCGTACCAATGTATCCCACGCAGAAACCAGCCTTCGGGAAAGTGGATGGCGACTGGATCAAGGTTATGCGTCCAGTAAGCGAGGCTAGCGAAAGCAACAGGCATTATAATTTAGGAGAAGTGGAGTCGCCTGCAGCTCGACGGCCCACGCGATGACCACGTTGACGGGCAAGCTCGCGCATATCGGGGTGCGGGTCGTCCTTCTCGTAAATCTCGACGCCCAACAAGGATTCAAAAACGTCTTCGAGTGTTATCACGCCAGCGAAAGCACCAAATTCGTCAACGACGACCGCGAGGTGTTGATGTGCACGTACGAGATCGTGCAAGGCATCGGAAAGCGTGGCATTCTCAGGGACGATGTGTGCCTTGCCCATCAATTCACGCACCTTTACGTCGCGACGACCTTCGCCCGCAGCTTTGAGAATGTCTCGGCGACGAACCACGCCCACAATACGGTCAGGGTTGTTTTCCCAAACCGGGAGACGTCCGTGAGGCACATTTGGAAAAAGTCGCAACACATCGCCCACCGTCAGGCTAACTTCAATGGCGGTCACCACTGGACGCGGTGTGAGCACTTGAGAAACCGGGATATCATCCAGGCGGACGGCATTCGCAACGAGGGTGCTTTCCGCTTGCGTAATTTTGCCTTCGCGGGCCGCTGCGAGGGCGAGGCTGCCGATATCAGCGTCGGCACGATCGTGACCCGCCTCTTCGGGTGGCGCCATTGTATCGTGAAATTTTCCTAAGCGACGGAGAATAAAGGCCGCCCCACGTACAAGCATCAGACTCGGAGTAATGCGGGGGGCAAGAACGAGGCGGAAGTGCATGCCTAATTTACGGGGCAACATGATCGTTAGCCACGCCATGAAGAATGAAAGTACAATGATGGCTCCAGCAATCATGCCGGCGATTTGCCAGCTGTCATCAGCTTGTTGAATTAAGCGCGTACCAATCAGAATACCACCGAGCAACGCACTCATTCCGACAAAGGCCGCCGTCAGAACCTCAAAGGCAGCCAAGGTGTTGCCTTGGTCGCCGCGACAACGCTCCAGTGCCATCGCCACTTTGGCGTCGCGCCGACGGAGCTCTTCGATTTCACCAGGCGAGAAGGCAGAAACTACCCCAGCGACCAATGAAATAGCGGCAGCTGAACCGTTGAGCAGGATAAAGACCGACCAAAGAAACCATGGCTCCATGACAGAAAAACGTAGGGGAAAGTGTTTAATTAGCGAGGGTGAATCCTGACGTTGACCCCGAGGCAGGGGCATTAAACATCGCCGCATGAACCCCCGGGAACAAAAAATTGTGGCAGCCTTAGCCGTCTTTCTCACCGCGGCCTTCCCTACTGCCGTTGGTGCTGTGACCTTTCGCGCTCAGCCAGTTTTTGTAGCACTAATCAAAGGTGAGCCAGGTGCACTGCCGATTGTTACTGGCCTATTTTTTAACCACTTCACGGGGATGCTCGTGGGCTTGCTCGTGTTGGGTGCCATCGCCACCTGGATTGCGATTCAAGCCTTTCGCCAAAAAGAAAATGAAGGTGAAACTAAACTAGCAACGCTTCTGGTAGCAGTAGCCCTTTCCGCCCTAGTGAGCGTGGGCTACTTAACGCTATTTATTTTCTCAACGGCCCTGCCGGTTTACGCTAAGTTCACCGACCGCTGAGCACGCCAGCTGCGGAGTGCGCTCAGTTGAGAGTGGGCCTGCGATTGATCCGCTGCGGCGCGCCAGGCAACCTGTCCATCGCACGTGAACACTTGATTCACCAAAGATGCACCGCCCGCCAAGGTGGAACGGAGTATAAGTATGCTCTGTGCTTCATGCGGAAACGCTGTCGCAACTTCCTGAATTGGCATTCTTGCCTGGTGCAGTACGCCGTTCAATTGGTTCGCCGTCGTACTAGGCAAGCAACCTGTGGAAGCCGCCGGCATGGACCACTGTTTGCCATCCCACCAAGCCAGTGCACTTCGCGTGCATTCGGAAACATTACCCGCATCATCGAATTGTACGCCTTCGACATCGAGTCGGGTCGTCAGCGAGCTTAATTCTTTCCAAGCCATTGCAGAGTTTTTCCACGGCCCGCTCTTAGGTCGTGGTAGCCACTCGGGCTTATCGCGAACCGTCTTAAGTAAAAATAAATCAACCCTTGGGGTTGATTCAGGCAAAGGGCGAACGGTCACCCACTCCGTACTTAAACCATCTGTGCGCGGCACCACCACGATTCGTACAATCGCATCGGTGAGTCCGGCCGCACTTAAAAGTTTTTGGAGCACAGGTGACCATTTAGTACGATCTGTCGATTGACCCAGAATTAATTTCTGCGGATCTAATCCGAGTCTTGGACAGCTCAAGGCGAGCCTGTGCCAATGATCAGCGAGACATTCAACGCTTCCGGCGCGCAGTGCAAAAGTTTCAAATAAAGATGGCCCATCGTGAATCTGGGCAACCGTCGCACCATCAGGCACCGCCACGTACTCTCCGTTGCGCCAAGCTAACATGACGACTGGGCTGCACGCGCAGCGGCGATGAGTGGAGCCTGCGCCTTGCGAATGGATTCGGCGTATTCTTGTGCCGGATCAGAATCAGCCACAATACCCGCACCCGCCTGCACAAAGCTGCGGCCTTCATAAGACCACAGTGAGCGTATAATAATATTTAGGCAGAGATCGCCCGACGCGCTCAACCAACCCATGGAGCCCGTGTAGAATCCGCGCGCGCAAGGCTCAACCTCGCTGATGATTTGCATGGTGCGGACTTTGGGTGCGCCCGTGATGGTGCCACCAGGGAAAAGCGCGCGAATGATTTCTGCGGGCCCGGCTTGCGGATGAATGCGGCCTTCCACTTGCGAAACTAAATGCATGACGTGCGAGTAACGCTCGATAGCCATGAATTCGGGGACTTTAACTGTTCCGGGCAGGGCGACCCGTCCAACGTCATTCCGAAGTAAATCCACCAACATTAAATGTTCGGCACGTTCTTTATTGTTCGCCGAAAGCTCTTTTGCCCAAGCCTCATCCGCGACATCGTCGGTTCCGCGCGGACGAGTACCGGCAATCGGACGCGAGAAAATTTTTCCTTTGGAAACTTCGACGAGTAATTCGGGCGAGCCACAAGCCAATGCCCCGCCGGGGAAACGCAGATAGCCCATGTAGGGTGAAGGATTGGCGTGGCGCATCGCCTCATATGCGAGTGCCAAATCTAAATTCGGGAGCTCTAATCGCGTAGACAAGTTAACCTGATAGGTGTCGCCCGCGGCGATGTAGCTTTGAATCTTTTGAATGGCCGAGAGGAAGGCGGGCGACGGTAAAGACTCATTGATGGGGACGGCGGGAGTCTTGGCTTCCGTAAAACGTGGAGCAGGCGCCTGTGTGGCTTTCAGCCATTCGGCAGCTAGGGCTTGGGCACGTGAACGTGCGAGACGCCAAACCGCTTCGGGTCGATCGTGCACCGAACAAAGAATCGCAACCGTGAGTTCACCGATATTCTTATCAAAAATACAAACCTCATTGGCCTCTAAGATAACCGCAGTTGGCGTAGCGGGATCGGCGGCCGCTGCTACCACTGGTTCAAATTGCGCAGCCAATTCATACCCCAGTGCAAGAATCAGTCCGCCCTGGAAATCGGGCCAGCCCGACAATCGAGGGGCACGGTGTGCCTGTGCCCATTGTTTTAAATATTCCAGAGGTTTCTCTGAAGGCGACTCGTAAGCACCCGAGGTGCCGTGGGTGACTACCCGCCCGTTAGCTGAAAAAACTTTTGTACTGTCTGACGCGGGAACGGCGAAGCAGAGGCTGCCCGTCCGTCCGCTTTCAAGCACCGCGGCAAAGCGACCATTTAAAAAACTTCGCCAATCGTTGGGTAGACCATCGACCTTAAAGCGCGCGAGATAAGGCCAATGCGTCCACCCCTCACCCGACGCTAACCAATCGGCGGGTGTCACTTCAGCGATGATGGACGGGGCGTTATTCACCGACAAAATTTATCAAGTATCCGCTAAACTCTGTCGATGTGAGAATGGTTTGAGCTTTAGCTAGAGTGATGCCGTAAGCGTGCAGTTCTTGGCGGGAGCCCTTGGAGACAACGGTGATTCGCAAGCAGCCAGGCAGGGCAACGACCTTGATGGAATGACGACGAGCACCCACACGGGCTTGTATAACGCCACGCGAAACTCGGCCATGTTTTTCGAGCGCCTCAACGACAGGGCGAGCGGCCTCGGTCAGAGTCGTGTGCGATCCGGCTCTGCCTTTGCCCTTTGACATCAAGCAATCTCCCAACGGTAAGGGTGACGGGATAACATCTGGCAACCTGACTTCGTAACAACGACGCAATCTTCGATGCGACATCCACCGATGCCTGGATAATAAAGTCCAGGTTCAACGGTGACGCATTGTCCAACTTGCAGCGGCTTGGGAAAGCGTGCCGAAAGGTAAGGCTCTTCGTGTAAATCATAACCCACACCGTGACCGGTGCCGTGGAAAAATCCGACGTATTGTTCACCAGCTTTTTCGGTCTTATAACCGAGCGAGGCTAAATATTCTGCGACCTGCTTATGGACGTCAGCTCCCGTAACGCCGGCCCGAATCGCCTTGAGTGCCAACTGTTGAGCTTTGCGAACGGATTGAACCATGCGACGTTGGGTCGGCGTGGCCCGTCCCTTCAGGTAGGTGCGCGTCATGTCGCCATAGTTGCCCGATGCTCGATCGCGTGGAAAAATATCCACGACAATTAACTGTCCGGCATAGATGGGGCCGCTACCCTCGCTGTGGCAATCCACCGCTTGATCGCCTGGGGCACAAATCATTCCGGCATCGAGTTGCCCGCCCGCTGCAGTGACGGCGATTTGAACGTGTGAATGTAAAACTTCTGCGGTCAGGGTTTTTTTATTCCACAATAACTTCCCAGCCTTGTCGGCCTTTGCTTCGGCAAGAATTTTTTCGACCACCTTAAAGCCCGCGCAAGCGGCGCGATTGCCAGCTTTAATACCATCGATTTCTTTTTTGGTTTTAATCCACCGATTCGCAAAAAGCGGCGGAGCCGAACGCTCATCTTGCGCGGAGCCGACGGAGATTAAATTCAGGCCTAACTCTTTTAAGCGCAGGAAGAGTCCGACAGGGAAATCCGACGGCACGCGAAATTCTTGAACCCCCTCACGCAAAGCGGCGAAGGTAATGGCGTCGGCAATGCCAGCCTGCGGATTGGTGCGACGAAGATCATTAATAATTTCGGTGAGGTTGAGCACCTCGTCGAAGGCCGATTCTTTTTGGGCGCGACCCACTTCAAGAAGTGGCAGTAGCCCGATACGCCGTCCGCCTGCACTGAAAGCGGGGAACGGATCGGCGGCTTGAAAATCGGAAAACCAACGGAGGTCGGCATTCTTCGAAGGCGCGGCGTACAGGAGGACTTCCGATGGCTTCTTTTTATTTCGGACGCTGGGCATATTTAATACCGCACGATGCACCTCTAGACATAAAGTGCAAACCGATGCCTGAGCCGCAGGTAATAATATCCTCCTGCTTTAGCTGCTCAGCTGGCCATTCTGGGCCGCAAATGGCTGATTATCCGCAAGAGGTAGGCTTGACCTTCTTGGGCTGGATTGGAATAGTTCGATTCCTTGGCCACGCGGGTATCGTTCAGTGGTAGGACCCCACTCTTCCAAAGTGGTGACACCAGTTCGAATCTGGTTACCCGCACCAAGGCATTCGCTTAACTCCGCCAAGGCAATTGGCCGGCAGGTGCGACTTCTAGGAATTCCTTCCAGGCTTCGATTTCTTCAGGCGCGAGTGAAGAAGCCACGACCAAGCGCCACTTGGGCTTGGTCGGCGGACGGCGCAGGGTCATGCCCGCCTGTTCCGGCAGACGATTGGCTTTGCGTGAATTACAACGGATGCAGGCCGTCACAATATTTTCCCAACTCGTCTTGCCGCCGACATCGCGCGGGACGACGTGATCGAGGTTAAGTTCTTCTTCGCGAAAATTACGACCGCAGTACTGACAGTGGTGCGCGTCGCGCAGGTAGACATTGCGTCGGCTAAAGCGGATTTCACGACGCGGCACGCGGTCGTAAGCACCCAGCAACAAAACTCGTGGCATTCGCAAGACGATGCACGGCGAACGCACCGCAAGCGCATCAGGTGGAGGATTAGCGAGAGAGTGCGTGACCCACTCTGCTGCAGGATAAACGCGGTGCCCACCTTCGTCGGAATGCACAACTGATGCGCGTCCGCGAAATAGTAGGTTCATGGCACGTAAAACGCCGACGATGTTCACCGGCTGCCAGAGTCGGTTTAAAACGAGAACACGATGGTCGAGGCGGGGTGCCAAAGTAAGCACACCTTAACTCAGTTTACTCAGCGGTCAATCGCGTCTCAGCGAAAGCCGCCAGCTGTTACATGAATAAAACTAAAATGACTAAAGCAAAAATGGCGATGCCCATCACGCCCCAGATAATAGTGTCTCGACTCATCGGCGCGCTCACTGGGGCAGCCGGAGCTTGGAACGTGGACTCTTCCTCGATTGCTCCATCAAGCGGACGTCGGACAACGCGCGTTGAGTGGTAGGCGTTGTAATCAGCACCAGCCTTCTCGTCATCTAAACGTAGATAGCGCGCGTAAACTTTAACAAAACCGCGACGGTAAACATCAGCCAAAGGAATAGATTCAAACTGGTTGGCCTCCATGGCTTGCAAATAGTCAGTGCGCAGTTTGGTGAACTCCGCCGCTTCACGCAGGGTGACACCGAGACGCTGACGGGCTTCTTGTAGTTTTTCGCCGAGGGTTTGCATGGCCCGAGCATCAGCAAGCCCCTTAAAATAGGCAAGCCTCTGATGGGGGTCTTAAATAAACAGCCCCCAAAGGAGAATAAAGGGGATAGCAAGAAACTCGATACCCAGACTCATGGCTTCTCGGAAAAAAGGTAGGTTAATTAAAATCAGAAGGATTACGAAGCCCCAGCGAGCAAGGGTGTAGAAGATTTCTTCGGAGAAGATACCCAAGCGGAGGGCAAGTCTCGAACCATCGAGCGGAGGGATCGGGATAAGGTTAAAGACGACCAGGGCGGCATTCATGAAGATGCCTGTAAGCAGAAAGTGCACAAAGGTGGCATCGCCAGCCGTCTGTGAGCCAAGTGGATTAAGTCCGCCAATGCCGCCAATGAGGGCGAAGCTCATGCAAAGCACCAAGTTCATCGTGGGGCCCGCAAGAGTGATAAGGATGTCATCAACACGGCGGGTCTTTGGGTTGGGCAAAGAAATTTCGACGGGCTTGCCCCAGCCAATCATGGCGAATCCACCGGAGTAGCCCGCCAAGATGGGTAAGAAAATCATGAGTGCTGGGATAGCAATGGTACCAATGGGGTCAGTATGGGCAAAGGGGTTGAGGCTAACTCGGCCTTGGGCACGCGGCAGAGGATCGCCCCGATAATCCGCCATCCAAGCGTGACCAAACTCATGGAGCCCAATGGAGATAATTAATAATATAAGCGTGAGGGCACCCCAGCGGAGTTGATCGAGCATTGCAGCGTCCATGAGCAGGTACTCGAAGTTGTACGTTGTTACACATTAGCCAATCCGAAAGACCTGCATAACCCTTGAGGCATTAAGAAAAATGCTTTAACACGTTGGTATGTCGCTCGCCGCCCGCATTCGCCTCGCCCAAGAGCGAGGGCTGCCCTTAAAGCAGGCGCGGTTGTTGGCTAAGTTAGATACGCCCAAAAAGATTCAGGATTTTCTGGTAAGCTTTCCGCAAAATTTCGAGCCCGAGGGCGACACCGCCCGGTCCGTTCGTGCCGCACTGGAGGCAAACTGCGCACACTGCATTGAAGGTGCGATGATTGGTGCCTTTGCACTTTGGCTGCAGGGCCACCCTCCCCTGTTGATTGATTTGCTCGCACATCAAGACATGGACCACGTGATTGCGCCCTTTAAATATAAGGGTCGATGGGGAGCGCTTTCTAAGACCAATTATGTCTGCCTGCGTTGGCGCGACCCAGTCTATACAAGCGTGCGCGAACTTGTGATGTCTTACTTCCATGAGTACGCTAAGGGACCACGGAAAACGTTACGCAGTTATTCGCGGCCGTATGATCTGAGTAAATTACCACTCAAGAAATGGGTGACCCGCACGGAGCCGTGCTGGGAAATCGCGGATTTAATCACGGCAGCAAAGCATTACCCGATTGTGACCGACGAACAAGCGCGTTCCTTACGTCCGCGCGATGCGGTCGAAGTGGCTTCGGATAAATTAACCGTGTTCCCGATTCCCCGCTGGAAACGTCAACGGCTCTAATTTTTCTGTGCGGCCTCAAAGGCGCACGCCGCGGCACCGACTACGCCAACGTTTCCTCCCAATCCTGCTGGTACAATCGTGCATGCCGCAGCGAGACGCGGGAACGCATACTTAAGTGCTTTGGTACGCATGGGCGAGAAAAGCACCTCGCCCGCAGCGGTGACGCCGCCGCCGACCACTATCATTTCTGGATTAAAGGTGTTGATGATAACGGCTAGGCCGCGTCCGAGGTACTCCGTCGTCTCATCCCAAATCTGTAGCGCGAGTGCATCTTTCTCGGCGAGCGCCTGGAGCACATGGTGAGTGGTGATGGCGTCGACAGAGCCAGCGAGGGTTAAAATCTTTGATGCCGTCCCGCGAGTAAGTGCTTCACGCGTGCGACGTGCAATCGCCGTGCCCGAAGCCATGACCTCGAAGCAGCCATTGCCACCACAGGGACAGGACGGGCCTTTAATGTCGAGCGTCAGGTGACCGAGTTCGGCGGCGTTACCATTCGCGCCGCGCATTAATTTTCCGTCGACGATGGCGCCGCCGCCAATGCCTGTAGAAATTGTGACGTAGACCATGTTCCGCTTACCTTTGCCGGCCCCAAAAAGGTATTCACCAAGCGCCGCTGCATTCGCATCATTATCAATGCGCGCGGGTAAACCAAAAGCTTTACTGATCTCTCCCTCGATACTGTAACCAGTCCAGCCCGGTAAATTAGGCGAACCATCGACACACCCGCGTGATATATCCAGCGGACCAGGCGAGGCGATACCGATGCCGAGCAAGTCAGCTGGCTTAAGGTTGAGTTCCTGTAAAAGTTTTTTTGCCGCCACGACCGCACGTTCAATCGCTTGAGCGGGGCCATGTGTTGCAAGTGTTTCGATGCGATCCGACTTGAGCACGCTGCCATCTTCGGTCACGACACCAAAGGCGATTTTTGTGCCGCCTAAATCAAAAGCTAAAACTTTACGCATGGAGTCAGTCGCGGGCGGGCCGCGAAAAATCATCCTGCAATCGAACGATATCCGTTAAATCCGGCGTCGAACTCTCAAGTAAAATACTGTCTTCGAGGGCTTCGAAGCGGTGAATCGTGCGCACGGGAATGTGGACCGTCTTGCCTGGCTCCCAAATAAATTCATCAACAGCACCAAGCTTAACATTCGCATGCACTTCGCCGGTCTTCATCGCATGGAAAACCAATTTCATTTTACCTGACATCAAATAAAGCGTTTCGGTTTTACGCTCGTGATATTGCAGGCTCAGACGCATGCCTTTTTTGACCTCTAAAATTTTACCCGCATAGGCGGCTTGATCTGCAAACCAGATTTCGCGACCCCAGGGCTTATCAACTATCTTGGGCTGGAGGAAGGGGTCGGACATCCTGCATGAGTTATGTAAGCATCGACGCTATTCGCCAAGCAAAACTGTCGCTCGACTAGGCCTACCAGTGTGGCGGACGTTCATCGGCGGGTGGACCCGCTTCGCTGTCGCCAGCTTGCTGTGCCTTAGCCTCCGCTCGGGCCAACCGTTTGGAAATTTCGGCCACCTCACGTGAGAGCTCTAAGATTTCTCGATCCTGTTGCTCAATGTGTCGCTGCATAAAAGCCAAGCGCTCTTGTAATTCACGTATGGCAACGTCCATACCCTCACCTTACGGTAAGGATAGAGACGAGCAAGCCCACTTCGAATGGTGCAGCGATTACTCGCTCAAGCCACTCGAACTGCGACCTTTAACCATACGCTGTACAGCGGCGAAGCGTAAGATTTGTTCAATCTTGGCGACTTCTACGGGGTCGATTTCTTTCTGCGTACGGGCAGCTTCAACGGCCTTACGGGCGCGTTCTTCGGCTTGCTCAATCGCCTTCAAATCAATCTTGGCCTCGTCGATGGCCGCTTCGGTCACAACCGAAACCTTATCGGAAACCACGCGCACAAATCCTTGGTCAACCGCCAGACGACTCACCTTGCCAGCGACGGTCACGGTGATTTCACCAGCGGCGATGATGGCAGTAATGGGCAAGTGTCCGGGCAGAATACCGATGCTACCCATGGCCGTAGGCAAGTTCACGCTGTCGGCCGCACCTTGGAAGGCGCGGCGATCGGGAGTGACGATTTCTACGGTGAGCGACATGTGCGGTTACTTAGCGAGGACTTTAGCGTTAGCCTTGGCCGAAGCTTCGAGCACTTCGTCAATGCCGCCCTTCATGTAGAAGTCGTTCTCGTTCACGTGGTCGAGTTCGCCCTTCAAGATCATATCGAAGCCCTTGATGGTGTCCTTCAAGGCAACGTACTTACCGGGCGAGCCAGTGAAGACTTCGGCGACGTGGAACGGCTGCGAGAGGAATTTCTGGACCTTACGAGCGCGGAAGACAACGAGCTTGTCGTCAGGCGAGAGTTCATCGAGGCCGAGAATTGCGATGATGTCTTGCAAGTCTTTGTAGCGCTGGAGGAGGCCTTGCACGCCACGAGCGACGCGGAAGTGTTCTTCGCCGACGACTTCAGGCGCGAGCGCAGTAGAAGTCGAAGCGAGAGGATCCACTGCAGGGTAAATGCCGAGCTCGGCGATACGACGTTCGAGAACGACTGTGGAGTCTAAGTGAGCGAAGGTATTCGCAGGAGCGGGGTCGGTTAAGTCGTCCGCAGGAACGTAAACGGCTTGGAACGAGGTGATCGAACCCTTCTTGGTCGAGGTGATGCGCTCTTGGAGGTTACCCATTTCCGAAGCGAGGGTTGGTTGGTAACCCACCGCTGAAGGCGAGCGACCGAGAAGTGCGGACACTTCAGAGCCGGCTTGCGAGAAGCGGAAGATGTTGTCGACGAAGAGGAGAACGTCGCGATTTTGTTCGTCGCGGAAATACTCAGCCATCGCGAGAGCGGAAAGGGCCACGCGCATACGTGCACCGGGAGGCTCATTCATCTGGCCGTAAACCAGTGCTACCTTGGACTTCGAAAGATCCTTCTGGTCGATAACGCCCGCTTCGGACATTTCGTGGTAAAGGTCATTACCTTCGCGAGAGCGCTCACCGACGCCGGCGAAGACGGAGAAACCACCCTGCTTCATCGCGATGTTATTGATGAGCTCCATGATGACGACGGTCTTACCTACGCCAGCACCACCGAAGGCACCGACCTTACCGCCCTTCACGAAGGGACAAATTAAATCGATAACCTTGATGCCCGTGCCGAGCAATTCAGCCGAAGTGGATTGCTCGGTGAGAGGAGGAGGCAGACGGTGAATGGGGTAACGCTTGTCGGCCTTAACTGGGCCGCGTTCGTCCACGGGATCGCCGGTGACATTGAAGATGCGGCCGAGAACGCCATTGCCAACGGGCACCGAGATCGGCGCTCCGGTGTCGAGGGCG
>CANGNX010000012.1 GCA_947455415.1 Opitutia bacterium
ATCAAGCGTCGCCCCGTGAGGTTCATCACCTGAAAATATTCCTTCAACTGAGCCCTGGTGCCTTCCCTTATAGTGTCCCGAAATATCCCGATGGCTTGGGGTGGTTCAGTAATGGCTTGAGGTGTGGCTGCTTTTATAAAGATTATAGGTATGCGTAACGCTTTGATCTTCGAGGGTATTGCAACGTTCTTCTTGTGCTTGGCCGCATCGTTGTCGCCCTCGCCCATTTCGGTGGCCGCCATTTTGTGCGCCCTTATTTATATGGGCGGCGCCGTTTCGGGTGCACATTACAATCCGGCTGTCTCATTGGCTATGTGGGTGCGCGGTCGAGCGAGCGCGAAGCGACTCTTTGGCTATGTTGGCGTTCAGCTTTTAGCAGCAGTCCTCGCTGCCATGGTCATCGGCTATTACAATGGTCACAGCCCCGAGCGCGCTAAAGACATCGTCGAAGGCTTGGGCGATTCGCCGTACATCGCTATTGTAGAAGCCTCGCTCGCCGAGTTCCTAGGCACCTTCCTCCTCGCCTTCGTGATCTTAATGGTGGCCACATCGCGTCATACCGCAGGTAACAGTTATTTCGGCCTGGCCATTGCACTTACCGTACTGGGTGCGGGTGGCGCGTTCCATTTGGTCAGCCCATCTTTTAATCCAGCCGTTAAGATCAGTGGCGTTTTGGAGGGCTTTAGCGCCACGCTCTCAGCCGATGGCTCCGTGGCTCGCGCCTTCTCGCAGGAGCTTGCCTATTTCGCACATAATTTCTTGGCCACGCTCACCTATATAGTAAGTGCCCTCTTGGGTGGTGCTGCAGCCGGCGGCTTATTTGTAAAATTATTCCCCGAGGACCGGTAGAACTCGAAGGAGGGCTTGATGCCTACAGTTTAAGGGTCAGTGTGCGGTCATGGAAATTCTTCTTAAAACCCACAAGCACTACGGCTCACTCCTCATTGCCCTCGTTCTTGCGGTCATCGTCATTGCACTCACGAAAGGCCCCAAGCCAGTTTTTCAGCGTATCGTCGCGGTCTTGGTGGATATTAATTTAGTCGTCGGACTTTCCGCTCTATATTTCTCACACAAGAGCATCTCCGCCTTGCACGTCATTTTTGCCCTCGGTGCGGTTGGCTTGTTGCATGCTGGAGCAAAGAGTGATCAGCGTGCGAAGGTTGTACGCTGCTTCTCTATCGCCTTGGTTCTGCTCGTTTTGGCTTGGGCGACTAACGCGGCTTGGGGCCCAGACGCACTCAAAGGCGTTTGGATGTTCTCGCTTAATGCGGCCGCTCCCGTCGCCGGTTGATTGGTTGGTCGGTTTGACATCAACTGGGCGTGCGTCTCGTTGACGCTGAATTGAATTCAATGTATATAAGATTCAGCCGCTAATGTTTCGTCTCGCTCTAAACATGCTCTTCGGGGATCGCGCCAAGTTGGCGATGCTTCTTTGTGGTTTGGCATTTTCGGCATTATTAATGGCCCAGCAGACTTCGGTCTTCTTTGGCATCATGAGTTGGACGTATACGCCGGTTGTAAACATCCGGGCGCATGTGTGGGTGAGCGATCCCATGGTCGAGCAAGCGAATGATGCAAAGCCGATGCGCGATACCGAACTGGGCCGCGTGCGCTCAGTCGATGGCGTGGCGTGGGCGGCTCCATTGCACACGTCATTTCTACAGGCCCGCATGGTGGACGGAAATTTTAAACTGATTACGCTCGTCGGCATCGACGCCGATACATTTGCGGGAGCACCTGCTGAACTGTCGCAAGGGCGGATCGAAGACTTGCGCTTGCCCAATACGGTAATCGTGGACGAGTGGGGCGCACAATTAATGGGAAAAACCGTCAAAGGGGCGGACGGAAAAATGCACACAGTGGCGCTGAAGCCTGGTGATGTTTTTGAAATCAATGACATCGAAGCACGCATCGTGGGTATTTGTAAGGTGCGGCGGGCGTTTACGGGCGGTCCATTTGTGTATTCGACCTACGATCGAGCGAAGACTTACACTTTAGGTGCACGTCGAACACTGAGTTTCATGTTGGTTGAGCCCAATGCCGGAGTGACACCTTCGGAGCTCTGCGAGCGAATCGAAAGAGACACGGGTTTAAAGGCCTGGACCTCAGACACGGTGATTTGGGATTGGTCGGACCGCAGTTTGGCACGCAACACGTTTTGGTGGTTTTGGAAAAATACGGGCATTCCATTTTCCTTCGGCACAGCCGTGGCGCTCGGTCTCTTCGTCGGTATCGCCGTTTCGGGCCAGACGTTTTATTCGTTCGTCTTAGAGAACTTAAAATATTTCGCGGCGATTAAAGCTATGGGTGCAAGTATGCGCGTGCTTGCTGGCATGCTGGTCATTCAAGCTGTGACTGCAGGTTTAATTGGCTTTGGCCTTGGCGCAGGCATGGCTCAGGCCATTGGACGTGTCATGATTGAAAAGGGCATGCCACCATTTGTGATGTTCCCCCAAATTCTTTTTGCGACCTTGATGCTTACGATGGGCATCAGTATTGTTTCTGCCATCATCGGAATCATTAAAGTGTCGCGAGTAGACGCCGCGACCGTCTTCCGCGGATGAGTGCGGCCCATGACATTGCAGTCCGCACCCAAGGGGTGGACATTTCTTTCGGCTCCGGCGAAACGAAGGTCACGGCCTTACAGCAAACCGAGTTCACGGCCCGCCGCGGTGAACTCATTATGTTAGTCGGTCCCTCGGGTTGCGGAAAAACTACCTTGCTGTCAGTGATTGCGGGCACGCTTACGCCACAGGCCGGAACGGTTGAGGTCTTTGGTCAACGCTTAGATAAGATGAACCAAGAGCAGCTCACGGCCTTCCGTCGCAAGCACCTCGGATTTGTTTTTCAATCGTTCAATTTAATTCCAACCTTATCCGTGGTCGAAAACGTCATGGTGCCTCTTTTAATTCAAGGCGTTGGACATGCGGAAGCCCGCCGTCGCTCGCTTATAATTTTAGAAAAAGTTGGCTTAAAAGGACGCGAGGATGGAAAGCCGAATGCACTTTCCGGCGGTCAACAGCAGCGCGTGGCCATCGCGCGCGCCCTTGTGCACGAGCCGCCCTTGTTGATTTGCGATGAGCCCACCTCGGCGCTCGATAAAGACACGGGAGCACAAATTATGGAAATGGTGAGAGAGCTTTCGCGTTCACCCGACCGCTGTGTCGTCGTGGTAACACACGACTTCCGGATTTTTCGTTTTGCGGATCGCATTGCGGAGATGGAAGACGGACGTATCTCCCGGGTGGTGGACGACCCCTCAACAATTGAAAGCCAACACCACGGCTAAACTTTATGTTCAAAAAACGTTATATTCTCATCGTGCTTGCGCTGGCTGGTTCCATCGCTGCCTGGCAACTCACTCGCGGTACATCCTCCGAAAAGCCCATCACGCCGCCGCCGTACGAGCCCGCCATTCGCGATAAGGACGGATTAATTTCCGCTGCTGGCTTGGTCGAGGCCGCCGCTGAAAACACTTTAGTGGGTGTGCCTAATTCGGGGACCGTTCTCGCAGTACACGCTAAGGTTTGGGACAAAGTAAAGGTCGGCGACCCACTGATTACCTTAGACGATCGCGAACTTAAAGCTCAACTCGCGGTTCAACTCGCCGCCGTGCGTACGGCTGAAGCTGAAGCGGAACGGGCGGACGATCAAGCGAAACGCTGGACGGGAATTAAAGACAGCGGAGCCGTGAGTGCGTCGGATTTAATTGTATATCAAATGGCTGCCAAGGCAGCGCAATCGAAGTTAGCCCTAGCGAAGGCTCAGGCCGAACAATTGAACGTCATGATTGATCGAACGGTGATTCGTTCGCCGATTGATGCCACCGTATTGCAGGTTAATGTTCGCGTTGGCGAATATGTGGCCGCTGGCATGAAGGCCCCCGTAATTCTAGGGGACATCAGTCACCTCCAGATTCGTTGCGACGTGGACGAACAGTTAGCTCCGCGCATGCGCGATGGCTTGCCAGCGAAGGGCTACCTTAAGGGCGAAAGCTCACGCGTGGGTGCCGAGGGTCGGGCGATTCCCTTAAAGTTTGTGCGCATCGAGCCCTTTGTCATTCCCAAGGTCTCACTCACCGGTGCGAGCGTTGAGCGCGTCGACACCCGCGTGCTTCAAGTCATTTACCAATTCGACCGCCCCGCCGACCGCACAATCTTTGTCGGTCAGCAGATGGATGTTTATATCGATACCTCTAAAACTTCGGCACCGAATGAAGCGGTTAAATAAAAAATTCTTTATTACCGCACTGTTGCTGGTGGGCTGTGCCCATGAAGCGGCTGTACGTCCTGATGGCCTAGCGCCAGTGAGTGAGTTCGCCCATGCCACAACTGGAAATAAAACTGCGGATGCAGAATGGTGGAAATCTTTTCAGGACTCTGCCCTCGATGGATTGGTTGAGCGGGCACTCAAAGGGAATCCTGATTTGGCAATTGCCCAAGCGCACTGGCGCGAGGCACGTGCAGCGGTGGCAGCGGTGAACGCTCAATTACTGCCACGCGTTGATGCCCAAGCCTCTTTTCAGTCTAATCGCACCTCGGCGGATTCGGGTAGAAACTTTACGGGCATGCCCCGTCGCTTTGATACGCTGACCGTGGGTGGGCAGGTGAATTGGGAATTGGATTTATGGAATCGCAGTGGGCTTAACTCTGAGGCCGCTATGGCCGAGGCGGTCGCCGCTGGTTACAGCGTGGAAAACGCCAGGGTGTCATTAATCGCAGAAGTCTCACGACTGTGGTTCGCTGTTCAGGCTGCCCGCGTCGACGTCCATTGTTTGTCTAACGAATTTAAGGCGCGATACCGCGAAGCAGAGATTACCGAGAAAGCCGTGCAGGCAGGTTTACTTTCCACCGATCCGCTCTCTTCGGCACAACTCGCCGCCGCACAGGCAAAACTAGATGAACTGAACGCCGCTCGTCGCCTCGTGGGCTATGAGAGTGCCTTGCGTGCCTTGATTGGCGCATCGCAGAACGAAAAATTACCCGAGACGAATTACGCTGAAGCAAAGATTAAGAAGGCACGACCGGGCTTTGGAGCAGGTATTCCTTCTCAGCTTTTACTCACTCGACCCGACCTGGCGGCAGCATCGGTTAAACTCGATGCAGCGATGTCGCGTGAGGGTGCCGCCCGGACCGACTTTTATCCAACGGTGACTCTGAATGGCCAACTCGGTTGGCAGGCCGACCCCGCTTCGCGTATTGGCCGAGGGTCTTCAGGTTTCTGGTCGCTTATGCCTGCAGTGGATATTCCGATTTTCGATGGCGACCGACGCGAAGCCCAATTGGAGGTGGCGCGTTCCCGAATTGATTTAGCGGGAGCTGAATGGCGCAAAGCCGTCTTCAATGCATTTCGCGAAGTGGAAGTAACCTTGGTCGATATTAAGGAGTTGGAGGACGAAGCGAAACTGGCCGAGAGAGTTTTAGAGGCCGTGACATCACGCCTCCAAAACGCCAAGACACGATTTGCTGCTGGAGTCGCCGATGAACGTGAAGTGGTGATTGCAGTGCGCGATCAGTCGATGGCTCGCCGCACGCACGCGGATTTAGAGTTAGAGCTTTGCCAGGCAACCGTGCGACTCGCCGCGGCCACGGGTGGCGGATGGAGCACGTTGGTTTCGAAGCCGTAATTTCAAAGTCCGTCATTTATTTCAAAAGGTTGCAACTTGTGGGACGCGATTGAGAATTAGTCGCACCCCACAAGTTTATGAAATTAAGAAAAGCATTCCTCCTCGTTGCGGCATTACTCAGCATCAATTTCTCGGTGTTTGCTGAAGAAAAAGCACCCAAAGATCCCAATTTCCCCGACTCGTCTATTCCGGGAGAAACCAAGGCGGCACATGACGCCCGGATGGATTGGTGGCGCAAGGCGCGCTTCGGCATGTTCATCCACTGGGGCCTCTATTCGTCACTCGCCGGTTATTATCAAGGCAAACAAGTTAGCGGTTACGGAGAGTGGATTATGTTCTGGGCAAAAATTCCTTTAAAAGATTATCAGCCACTCGCTAAGGATTTTAACCCTGTTGATTTTAGCGCCGAGAAGATTGTGACGATGGCGAAGAACGCCGGGATGAAGTACATCGTCATCACTGCAAAGCACCACGATGGCTTCGCCATGTTCGACTCCAAGGCGAACGATTGGAATATCGTTAAGGGTACGCCTTACGGTAAAGACCCCCTGAAATTATTGGCGGAAGAGTGTCGCAAGCAGGGCATCAAGTTGGGGTTCTATTACTCCCAGGCCCAGGACTGGAACCATGGCGGCATATTCTTCAACGATCACGGCAAGATTAAGAATCCCAAGTGGGATAAAGCCCAAGATTATGACACCGCTAAGTACGTTGATGAAACCGTGCTGCCGCACATTACGGAGCTGCTGACTAATTATGGCCCAGATGTTCCAGCCGTATTTTGGTGGGACACCCCAGGCGATTTAGACAAGGGACTCGCGATGAAGATGGACGCCTTAGTCCAAAAACTGCGTCCTGGCTTAATTCAAAATAACCGCCTGTGCGTGGGCGTGAAGGGCGACACTGAAACGCCCGAGCAATACATTCCGGGTAATGGCTTCCCCGGTCGCGATTGGGAGACCTGTATGACGCTTAATGAGACTTGGGGTTTCAAAACCGCAGATGCGAATTGGAAATCTACTACGACACTCATCCGCAACCTGGTCGATATCGCGAGTAAGGGTGGAAACTATCTCTTGAATATTGGGCCCGACGGTTATGGTGCCGTGCCCTATGAAACTTCGGTGCGCTTAGCTCAAATCGGAGAGTGGATGAAGGTGAATGGCGAGGCCATCTACGGAACCGGCCCAACGCCGTTTGGCGCCGAAGCGGGTGAGTTCAGTCCCACCGAACTCGATAAGAAAGGCCGCAAGGTATTTAATTCGGATTGGGCATGGCGTGCGACGACTAAGCCTGGCCACCTTTACATCACCGTCTTCACTTGGCCGCGCGACGGCTCGATTACGATCCCAGCCTACGCTCAAAAAATCTCGAAGGTCACGATGCTCGGTAACACCGGCCTTGCGTTAACCGTAACACAGGACGCGAAGGGAGTGAAGATTAGCGGCCTACCCAAAGACGCTCCTAATCCTTACGCCACCGTCCTCGACCTCGCTTACTAATCTTCAAGGCATCAAAGGTCAGGCTGTCGTGGCCTGGCCCTTTTGTTTGGGTTACTTAGTCAACGCGGCTGAGGAAGGGACCAACTTTAATCAAGGCTCGTCGTTGATCACAGTAACTCACGAAGAGCGTATTATTTATAATATAATAAATAGCGTCCTGCTTGAAGAGCAGTCCGATGTCGCAGGCGTCATCAAAAGAGAGTGCGACGCCCCAGCCATCCTCGGCGTGTTCAACGTCTTTCGCGGAGTAGCCCGTGATGCGAAAGGCTTTAACGCCGAGTTTTTTCAGAAAGGCTTTCAGTTTCGCGTCAGCCTTTTTGTTTTTGGCATCCGACCACTTTTCACCGGTGGTGGCGAAGCCAGTAATCGTGGCGAAGCACTGCGGCCAGCGGGCAGGGCGACGCGGAACTTTGAAGCGCACTTCGGCATAGGCCGCATGCATGCCTTCTTTGATGGCACGTTTTAATTCTTGGGAGATGCGCATGCAGCAAACTTTACTAGTTAAGCGGGCACGTAAAAGAAAAACCCCGGCAGGTGCCGGGGTTTTGCGTCATAACCAAAGCGGTTAGGCTTTGATTTGTGGGCGCTTAGGATCTGGCCAATCGATGTGGAAGAACTCGCCGCGTGGCTTGTCGGTCCGCTCGTAGGTGTGGGCGCCAAAGAAGTCGCGCTGACCTTGTAAGAGGTTTTGTGGCAGACGTTCGGTGCGGTACGAGTCGAAGTACGAAAGGGCTGAGCCGAGGGTTGGCACAGGAATGCCGTGCTTCACCGCGAGGGCGATCACCTTGCGCCAGTTCTTCTGGGCCTGACGAACGGTCTTCTTGAAGTAAGGATCCAATAAGAGATTCGCGAGCTTGGGCTTCTTGCCGAAGGCCTCGGTAATTTTTTGGAGGAAGCGAGCACGGATGATGCAACCGCCGCGCCAGATTTGGGCGATTTCGCCGAAGTTAAGCTTCCAGTTATATTCCTTCTGCGCTTCGCGCATGAGCTGGAAGCCTTGAGCGTAAGAACAAATCTTGGAGCAGTAGAGGGCGTCGCGAATTTGTTCGATGATCTTCGCCTTATCAGGATTGGTCATCGCGCGCTTAGGACCACGCAGGGCTTTCGCGGCGGCTACGCGCTCTTCCTTAACGGCGGACAAGCAACGTGCGAACACTGCTTCGGCGATGGTTGGAGCGGCTACACCCATATCAAGGGCGTTAGCGCTGGTCCATTTACCGGTGCCTTTTTGGCCTGCGGTGTCGAGAATCACGTCAACGAGAGGAACGCCAGTTTCTGGATCCTTCTGCTTGAGAACCTTAGCGGTGATTTCAATGAGGAAGGAATTAAGGTCGCCCTTATTCCATTCTTCAAAAGTCGTACCGATTTCATCGGGAGTCATGCCGAGCAAGCCACGCATTAAGTCGTAAGCTTCGCAGATCATTTGCATGTCACCGTACTCGATACCGTTGTGTACCATCTTCACGTAGTGACCGGCACCATCGGGTCCGATGTGTGCCACGCATGGTACGCCGCCCTTGATGGGCTTGCCGGGTTTTGCGCCAGTGAGTTCGACGCCGGTTTCAGCATCGACCTTCGAGGCGACGGCTTCCCAAATGGGTTTCAACTCAGCCCAGGCAGCGGCATCGCCACCAGGCATTAAGGATGGTCCGAAGCGTGCACCTTCTTCGCCGCCAGAAACACCCGAGCCGATGAAGCGGAGGCCTTTGGCCTTGAGGTCGCGCTCGCGACGGATGGTGTCGGTCCAAAGTGCGTTACCACCATCGATGATGATGTCGCCCTTTTCAAAAACAGCAGCGAGCTCGTTGATGACGGCATCGGTGGGGGCACCGGCCTTAACCAAGATAACCGCTTTACGAGGCTTTTTGAGAGAGGCCGCAAACGCAGCAATCGTTGGGCAGCCCGTCAACTTGCCCGGGGTGCTTGGGTTTTCTTTGACGAATTCGTCAGTTTTTGCCGTCGTTCGATTATAAACCGAAATCGCAAACCCGTGGTCAGCGATGTTGAGGGCGAGATTCTGACCCATGACGGCCAGACCAATGAGACCAATGTCGGATTGCATAAGTGGCGCCCATCGCAAACACCCTTGCCCCCCTTGGCAAACCCGAAAAGACCCTTTTACCCCTATTTCTGCTAGTTTTCGACTTTTTGACCTGCCTTTCCCCTCGCCAGTAGTCGGTTGGCCCCTATTTAATAGGGCAAATGTCACAACTTGTCGGAAAACGCATCGTTTTAGGGGTCACGGGCTCAATTGCCGCCTACAAGGCAGCCGATTTAACCTCCCAGCTCATTAAATATGGTGCTGAGGTGCAGGTGGTTATGACCCGTGGGGCTGCCCAGTTCATCACCCCAATGACCTTGCAGGTTTTATCCCACCGACCCGTCGGGGTGGATCTCTGGGAAGAAGGCACTAACGGCATGCCCAGCCACATCGAAATCGCTGATTCAGCTGACCTATTATTAGTCGCACCCCTTTCGGCTAACGTGATGGCGGAATTCGCTCATGGCCTCGCCCCCGACTTGTTGACGTCCATTTATTTAGCCACGAAGGGCCCAGTACTTTTAGCTCCAGCCATGAATGGCAAGATGTTGGAGCACCCTGCCACGCAAGCGAACCTTGCGACCATGCGTGCACGCGGTCACGCCATTGTTGACCCCGCCGAAGGCATGTTGGCCTGTGGTTATGAGGGCAACGGTAAGTTGGCACCGGTGGAAGAAATTGTTTCACGGGTTTTGTCGATCTTGGGCTAACCTATGAACGCGGCTGAATTGCGTGAGCGACTACGCAAGGAAGCGGCGGCGATTGGCTTAGACGCTTTCGGGGTCGCACCAATCGATGCCGATGTCCGTGCGGATTATTTCAAGAAGTGGATCGCCGAGGGTATGCACGGTGACATGGAGTGGCTGGCAAAAAATCCTGAGCGCCGCACGCAGGTGACACAGGTTTTACCAGAGGCTCGCAGCGTCATCGTAGTCGGACTGAATTATTATCAACCACACCCGACGGCTGACTATCGTATCGCAAAATATGCACTCGGGACGGATTACCATAATGTGTTACTTAAGAAGTTAAAAAAACTTTGCACCGTGATGCGTGAACTCGGCGGTGCGCAGAAGCCGTACGTCGATACGGGTCCAGTGCTAGAAAAACCAATGGCAGCAGAGGCGGGATTGGGCTGGCAGGGCAAGAGCACGATTCTTTTGCAGAAAGGTTTTGGGACGTGGTTGTTCTTAGGCGTGATCATCACAACGCTCGAGTTGGAGCCATCAAAGAAAGAACCCAATCGTTGTGGGAGTTGCACGCGCTGCATTGACGCCTGTCCGACTGCCGCGATTATCGCGCCGTATAAATTGGATGCACGGAAGTGTTTGGCCTATCTCACGATTGAACACGATGGACCAATTCCGTTGGAATACCGCAAGCCCATGGGCGACCGAGTCTTTGGGTGCGACGATTGTCTCGATGTTTGTCCGTGGAATAAATGGGCCCAGGTCACAAAGGAGCAAAAATTTTCGCCCCGGACACATGTGCCGCTGCGTGAAACCTTGGCCTGGTCGGAGGAGGATTTTACGAACCACTTTAAGGGCACGCCGGTCAAACGACTGGGGTTGCATCGTTGGTGGCGCAACGCCCTGACCGTTTTGGGTAACAAAGGTCAGGCAGGAGACCTTCTTGCTGTGATGGCCTTAGCGAATCACGAAAATACGATGGTTGCGGAGCATGCAAAATGGGCACGCGACGAAATTATTGCGCGCGGCTAAAGCTCCTTATTGCCTCCGAGTCGGTCGTCGCTTATACCTTTTGGCGTGACGCTCATTCAAGCATACATGGCACTCGCAGCGGTGCTACTTTTTGGCGGCCGACTTTTTTATAATGCAGCGCCCAGCCTAAAAAGTTTTCGCCGTTCTACCGGGGCGACGATGCTTTTACTGCTCTTAGCGGTCGGCTGGTTTACCTATCAATTGCTTAATTTACCCGAGCCAGACTTGGCCGGGCTGCCTCGCTTGCCGGTTGTAATCATCTTCAGCCTCGCGTCATTGGCGACGTACTTCGTTATGCCCGATTTCCTTTCGGTGCGCGCCTTGGGTGTCTTGATGTTGTTTTTAGCCCGCCAAACCTTGGACGCCGGCTACCGTCACCTGCCTTACAGTTTGCTCGATGCTAGCATCAGTTACGGCATCTTAGTAATTTTTGGTTTCTGGTGGGCAGTTTCGCCAGTCGCTTTTAACGCGCAGTGCGATTGGGTCACCGCTTCGCCCGTGCGGCATAAGACGCTGGGCGTGATTTTATATTCATTGGCTATCGCCTGCATCATTCAGGCCGCATTCTTGCCGTGAGCCGTCCGCTCTTAATCGTTGTTTCAGGCCCAGCGGGCAGTGGAAAAACTACGCTCTGTGCTTCGCTCATGCAGGCCCACCCGCAAGTGATTCGCCGAGTCATTACCTGCACTACGCGCGCACCGCGCGTGGGTGAAGTCGATGGCGTTGATTACCATTTCTTAACCAAGGAGGCATTCGCGCAACAAGTCGGGCAGGGACAATTTTTAGAGAATGCGACGGTGCACGGAAATTTTTATGGCTCGCGCATTGCCGATGTCGCCAAGCACCTGAACTCCGGACACGACGCGCTGTTAAACGTCGACGTCCAGGGTGCCGCCACGATGCGCGAAAAAGCGAAACAAGATGCACGACTCGCCGCTTCACTGGTGACAGTCTTTGTGCGCGTGAGTGACCACGCAGAATTGCGTCGACGGTTAACGGGTCGCGGTACGGATCCAGTGGATGAAATTGATCGTCGCGTCGCGGCCGCCGAGTGGGAACTGCAACACGCGGGACATTATCAGCACGTGATTGAAAGCGGTCCACGCGAGGCCGATTTCGCCGCCCTCCAGAAAATTTACCTCACGGAGAAGCAACAGCACGCATGATGGAAAAAGCTGCTATCTCGGGCGTACTCGATGAGATTGCCGTTTTGCTCGAGCTCACCGGCGAGAACCCATTTAAGATTCGTGCTTATTCTGCAGGTGCGCGCATTTTAGAAACGCTCACCGAAGACCTTGATGAATTAATTAAGACTGGGAAGTTGGCCGACGTCCCAGGAATGGGTGAGGCGCTGGTGGATAAGATCACTACGCTACGACATGACGGCGTATTGCCATTTCACCAAAAATTAAAGGCGAGCATTCCGCCAGGCTTACTGGAGGTCATTCAAATTCCTGGACTGGGACCAAAGAAGGTTCGCGCTTTGTGGACTCAGTTGCAGGTGGAAGACATTGCCCGCTTGAAAACGGTTTGCGAGTCGGGCGAAGTCGCCGCCTTAAAGGGCTTTGGTGAAAAGACGCAGACGAATATTTTGGCAGGTATTAAGAACCGCATCGCTTATGCTCAGCGCCACCGCTGGGCGGATGCGGCAGAGATTGCGGAACCCATTTTGGAGGGCCTCAAAAAACTGCCGCAAGTGAAGATGGCTGAATCGGCCGGTTCCTTGCGTCGTGCACGCGAGACGGTGGGTGACTTAGATTTTCTCGTAGGCTCGACGGAACCCGGACCCATCATGGAATGGTTCGTTCATTATCCGGGCGTGAAAGAAATCACCGCACAGGGCGAAACGAAGTCGAGCGTCCGTTTTGAGAACGGCCTACAAGCCGATTTGCGCGTGGTGCCGCCGGAACAATTTTATTTTGCCCTCCATCACTTCACTGGCTCAAAGGAGCATAATGTTGCGATGCGTCAGCGTGCCTTGTCGCGTGGACTTAGCATGAGTGAGTGGGGCTTTAAGTCGGTCGATGAAAAGACCGTGGCCCCTGGTGCACAGAGTGAAGAAGAGGTTTTTAAGGCTCTCGGTCTCGAATGGATTCCGCCGGAGTTACGTGAAGGTGCGGGCGAAATTGAAGAGTCGGAAGCCAAGCGCTTACCGCAGTTAGTTAAGCTGCAGGATATTAAGGGGGTTTTCCACAATCACACCACAGCCTCGGACGGCGATCATACTTTAGAACAGATGGCAGCGGCAGCGGAAAAAATGGGCTGGAGTTACCTCGGTATCTCCGATCACTCGAAGTCGAGCTTCCAGGCCCGCGGTTTGGATGAAAGTCGACTCGCCCAGCAGATTGAGGAAATCAATAAACTGAATCAGTCGGGCCGCTTTAAGGTGCGCGTGCTGAGCGGCAGCGAAGTGGATATTTTACGCGATGGCTCGCTGGATTTTTCGGACGAAGTTTTGGGCAAACTCGATTTCGTGGTGGGCTCAGTGCACAATCTTTTCACTTTAGACAAAGAAGCCCAGACGCAGAGAATCATTAAAGCGATTGAGAACGAGCACGTGGATATGATTGGTCACTTGACCGGCCGCTTGCTCAATCGACGCGAGCCTTACGAGGTGGATGTCGCCAAAATTATCGATGCGGCCGCGGCGAATGACACCATTCTGGAACTTAATGCGAACCCCTGGCGTTTGGATTTAGATTGGCGTTGGTGGCGACGGGCTGCGGAAAAAGGTGTGCTTTGTGCGATTAATCCGGACGCACACGACACCGAGCAATTAGGCTTTGCCGCACACGGGGTACGCATTGCACGCAAGGGCTGGCTTACGAAGGAGCAGGTTTTAAATACACGCTCTTTACCCGAAGTTTTAAAGTGGCTGGGCCGAAAGTAAGGTTACGGCTCGCCCTCGATGATAATCTTCTTCTAAAAAGGTGTCATGCTATTCGATAAGCGCCGACTTTTGCTGATTGCGGGACCTTGCTCGCTCGAATCGGAATCTAATTGCCGCACTGTGGCCAAGGAGCTCAAAGCGTTGGCTGCGAAGCACCCCGAACTGAATATTATTTTTAAAGGCTCGTATGATAAGGCCAATCGCACGTCGTTGGGCGGCGATCGCGGGCCTGGCATGGAGGCCGGACTCGCCTTGCTCGCCATGGTCAAAAAAGACTACGGCTTTTCGGTGCTCACCGATATCCATGGTCCGGATCAATGTGCGCAGGTCGGTAAAGTAGCGGACGTCCTGCAAATTCCCGCTTTCATGTGTCGGCAGACCGATCTTTTAGTCGCCGCCGCCAAAACCGGCCGCGTGGTCAACGTGAAGAAGGGTCAGTTCCTTTCGCCTTTCGAAATGCGCTTCGTCGTTGATAAATTAAATGGCGCCGGAGCTGCAGAAATCTGGCAGACGGATCGCGGTACAACTTTTGGTTACCAGAACCTCGTCGTTGATATGCGTTCATTCCCCATCATGGGAGGCTTTGGCCATCCCACGATTATGGATGCGACACACGCAGTACAGTTGCCTGGTGCCGCTGGTGGTTCCTCGGGTGGACAGCGCGAATACGTCCCCGTTTTAGCCAAGGCCGCTCTCGCGGCAGGCGCGGACGGTTTGTTCATGGAAACGCACCCCGATCCGTCGAAAGCAATTTCGGATGGACCCAGCCAAGTACCATTGGCCGAGTTCCCTGCCTTGGTGGAGTCGTGTCTCCGCGTTTGGAAAGCCGTCCGCGCTTAACGATAAAGCAATCGCTCGGCGGCGGCACGGTCGAACTTGCCGCGTAAATCGAGCGGAAGTTTTTCGACGAAGACGTAGTGCTTTGGACGGGCGGCAGGTTCGAGCGCTTCGGCAGCTTTATTAATTGCGGCCGTGTTGTATTCGTTAGCGACAACGCATGCGACCACCGTCTCACCCCACTTTGCATCGACGACGCCGAAGACATGGATGTCTTGCACGAGCCCAGAGGATTTTAGCACGTACTCCACGCGCTCGGGGTCGACCTTTTCGCCGCCCGTTATAATTACTCGATCCGCGCGCCCGTGAACTTCGACGGTGCCGTCAGCGTGAACCGTGCCGAGATCGCCTGTCTTGTAAGGGTGTGTTATGGTTTCGCCGTTCCAATAGCCAAGGCCGAGTGCAGGTGAGTCGACGATGATGCGGTGATCCTCTGCTTTGAAGCGCACGCCTGGTAGTGGGGTGCCGGCAAGTGACTTTCCCTGCCAGATGCGTTCAGGCGGACAGAGTGCACAGGCGGCGGCAGTTTCGGTCATACCGTAAGTCACATAAACCGGCAGGTGATGAATGCGGATTTCATCGAGCACTTGATGGGGAATGGAAGACCCGCCCAGCAGAATCACCTTGAACCGTCGCAACCAAATGAGCCCATCGGGGTGATGAATGATGCGAGAGAGTTGCGTGGGCACAAGTGAAGCCACCGTTGTGCCGTGCAACGGTAATTTTATTTCGGGCAACGGTGCTGTGGACAAAAATCGGCCGTCGTAAATGCCGTATTCGCCACCCGAAACTTGCGCGCGCCAGAAGGGCATTAGTCCACTTACATGCCAAGGTGGAGTGAAGCTGGCGCCGTGAAGCACGGGAGAAAATCCGCGAGCCTCGAGGGCGTCTTGCAGTCCTTTTGCCGCCGCGCGCAAAGTTTTTTTATTATGTATAACGAACTTAACCTTTCCGCCCGTGCCCCCTGTTGGAATCATCAGGCAGTCCACCCACTGCTCGGGCCAATGTTCAGGGATATTGCCGTGTGGAACTAAAGCACTTCCCTCGACCGGCGTGCCACGCGGGATCAGATTGGCAGCGGCTTGGAGCTCGTTGTGTTCCCAGCGCGGGTTGCCTAGGAAGACGGGCCTGGCAATGCCCGTCGCCTTTAAAACTTCCTGAAGGTAAGTTTTATAATCGGAATGAAAAACAGCGAGGCCCCTCATGACATTTCCTTCCAGATTTTTGCCCAATCGAGGTCGCTGCGTCCAGTGACGATTGGGCCCGAATTATGGTAGTCGCGGGCATCATTTTCAAATCGCCCTAGAGTGTCGAAACCCTGTGCCAGCATTGAAGGTTCTTGTGCCGCAAACCACAAAGCCGCCTGCCGACCAATCGCGGTTTCGAAGGTGGATGAATAGATAATTTGCCCAACATGCGAAGCACGCCACAGGCGAAACTCCTGCCAGTCGCCCACGAGTGCAGGTTTTACAATGATTGGTCCGGCCCAACTCATACCGCCTGGCGCGAGAAAGGATTCATCCAGTGCAATTTTACTTGGCCCAAGTGAGGCATAGCCTGCGTGCCCGACGGCGAGCGGCTGTTCGAGAAACTCAATTTGGTTTTCCCCGCGCACGAAGTCGGCCCAAATGCGTGCGGTGTTTAGATCGAGCGAGCCGTTGGCATCGAGACGTAGCGTCGCCCCCGTTGGGGCTTCGGCTAAAATCGACTGTACCTCACTTAACTTTGTTTGTGGGCTAATTTTTAATTTCAACGTCGCAAAGCCTTCGCTCCATTTAACTTGAGCCCCAGTCACGCTCGGGGCGGTTAAGAGCCCCGCACATTTCATTTTACCGGCAAAACTTTTAATCTCATTCCACGCAGCACAGCTGCTGAGGGCGGAGCGCAGACAGGGAAAAGAGTTTTTGTTGGCTTCGGCAATCGACGTTAAGTGTGATAAGCGGCCTTGGGCGGAGCGGAGGATTTCTTGCGCCTGATCGATGGTCTCGGCGGGGAAGGTGGGCCAAGGAGAAATTTCACCAAATCCAATTTCATCATTTGTTTCAGTGCGAAGCAGAATGCGGTCGACTGACTCCACCGTGCCGCTGGCGGTCACGAGGGGCTGACGGAAGCGTCGTCGAACCCTCAAAAACTCGTATTTTCCGCTGTTCATCCAGAAGAGTATCGGGAATTAACCTAAAGTCGCAAAATCAAATTGCCACCCTAGCGGTGGGTGCCTAACACCCTTTGGGGAAACCGACCACTATGGCTTCCTCAAAAAACAAGGCCCGCGTTTCACTGGACGAGCGCTTTTACCTTCCCGCCGATCCGTTCTTTATGGCCAATGCTGGCCTGGGTCTGACGTATGACGACGTTTCACTCGCTACTCGATATTCGGAGGTTTTGCCGCGAATGACGCGCTTAGACTCTTCGCTGTCGGATATGTTGAGCCTCTCGCTACCGATTGTCTCATCGGACATGGATACCGTGACGGAACACAAGATGGCTATCGCGATGGCGCTTAATGGCGGTCTTGGACTTTTACACTACAACATGAAGGCCAGCGACCAGGTCGCGGAGGTTCGTCGAGTGAAGAATCACATTCACGGCATGATTGGTGACCCTGCTGTCGTTTCGCCCGAACACACAATTGCCGAAGTCTTGCAACGTATCGAAGCCGAAGGTTTGGCCTTCAGCACCTTCCCGGTCGTCAATCGCGATAACGCCTTAATGGGCTTATTACCCGGAAGCGCCGTGAAAGAGCGACACGGTCGCCGCAAGGTCGCAGAAGTGATGATTCCACGCGACAAAGTTTTTAGCGTCGTGGAGAAAGACCTTGGCAAGGATCCTATTGCTAAAGCGGATAAACTATTTTCCGAAAACGTCGGTCAGAACAAGTTGCTCGTCGTTGATGCCAAGAATCAACTGCGTGGCTTGTTTACTTTGAGCGATATTGAACGCATTTCAGAGGAATCGCGCGCACATGTGCGCCCAACGCGCGATAGCAATTTCCGTCTACGCGTAGGCGTAGCGGTTTCGGTGCCGCGCACTCCTGAAGGTGAAATCGATCAAGACGCCTTCCATTCGCACGTGGCTGCACTCGTCGCCGAAGGTGCCGATGCTTTAGCCATTTCGACTGCACACGGTCACACCAAGGGCGTGGGTGATGCACTGCGCATGCTGCGCAAGCAACACAAAGGCATTACGCTGATTGCGGGTAATGTCACGAGTGGTGAAGGCGTAGAATTTTTAGCGGCGGCGGGTGCCGATGCGATTAAGATTGGTCAAGGTCCCGGCTCCATTTGCACCACACGGATGGTGGCGGGTGTCGGCATTCCTCAGCTCACTGCACTTTATGTCGCTTCACGTGCGGCCGCTCGCAAGGGCGTGCGAATTATTGCGGATGGCGGCATCTCGAAGAGCGGTGATATCGTGAAGGCGCTGACACTCGCCGATGCGATTATTCTCGGCGGTCTCCTCGCAGGCAGTCGCGAAGCCCCGGGCAAGTTGATGGAAATCAACGGCAAGACTTATAAAGAATACCGCGGCATGGGTTCGCATGAAGCGATGCGCAAGGGCTCGGCTGCACGTTACGGGCACAACGCCTCGGGTAAATTTAACAAGGTCGCCGCCGAAGGCATCGAAGCCTTAAAAGAAGTTTCTGGCACCGTGGATCAAGTCTTGGGCAACCTAGCGGGTGGCGTCCAAAGCGGCCTTGGTTATTTGGGTGCCAAGAACTTGGCGGAACACCGCGAGAAAGCTCGCTACATTCGCGTCACTCCTGCAGGTCAGCGTGAAGCGGCCCCGCACGACGTGATTGAAATCAAGGCGGGCTCCTAAAATAATTGGACGACTAATCGAGTGAGTCACAAAAAGATTTTTTCATGGAACGTGAATGGTGTGCGTTCCGCTTTGGGCAAGGGACTGTCGGAGTTTATCGCATCGGCTGCACCAGACGTTTTATGCCTACAAGAAACCAAGTGTGAGACGGCTACCGCCCAAACCTTGGGGCTGAATTTTCCGCATCAGTTTTGGCACGAAGCCGAAAAGAAGGGTTATTCGGGCACGGCGATTTTATCGAAGGTGGCGCCTGTCAGCGTGGTCACCGATTTCCCCGGCGAGCATCCCAATGAAGGCCGCGTGGTCACCGCAGAGTTTAAAGACTTGTTTGTCGTGAGTGCCTATGTGCCAAACTCGCAGCGCGAGCTCGAGCGTCTCGACTATCGTTTGCAGTGGGATGCGGATTTTCGAAAGCACTTGGCTAAACTCGCCAAGAAAAAATCGGTGATTGTTTGTGGGGACTTAAATGTCGCTCATGCCGAAATCGATTTGGCGAATCCGGCTACTAACCGTCGCAACGCTGGCTTCACCGATGAAGAGCGCGAATCCTTTAGCGAGCTTCTCCAGGGTCATGGTTTTGCAGACACTTTCCGCGTGCAGAATCCCACCTTGGCTCAGCGCTACAGTTGGTGGAGTTATCGACCAGGCATTCGCGAGCGCAATATTGGTTGGCGCTTGGATTATTGTTTGGCGTCTGATGGACTAAAGTGGTCATCGCCCGAGATTCACGATAAGGTCAAGGGCTCGGACCATTGCCCCGTTTCGGTTTCGGTGGCCGCTGAATTAGCTTAGTGGTGGTGCTTGCCCATCAAACGACGAACCCACGGAGTTAAAATAAACAGCAGGCCAGTAGCAGCGGCGACCACCAAGGTCTGTTGCCAAAAGAAGCTCGCGAGTGCCTGAGGATTCGTGGACGCGAAGTCTTCGGCGATGACGCCGGCAAGTTTATTGCCGAGGCTCATGGCGAGGAACCAAATGCCCATGATCAGTCCGACCAGTCGGGCGGGCGCGAGTTTAGTCATCGTGCTTAGGCCCACTGGACTGAGGCACATTTCACCCAGCGTTTGTAGGAAGTAAACGCCGACCAGCCACCATGGGCTGACGCGGCCGGCGGCCGTGAGATGTGACGCAGGAATCATCAGGGCAAATGAGAGCCCCATGAATCCGAGGCCAAGAGCGAATTTAAATGGCGTTGAGGGTTGGCGGTGGCCGAGCCAAATCCAGAGCCAGGCAAAGATGGGCGCTACTGCGACAATGAAGATCGCGTTGACCGACTGGAAATAGGATGACGGAAATTTCCAGCTCCCGATTTCATTGCGCGTGAGATCTTCGGCAAAAAGTGTGAGCGAGGAACCCGCTTGTTCGTACACCGCCCAAAAAATAATCGCCGCAATAAAAAAGATAAGAATCGCCGCCAGCCGTCGGCTGTCTTCGTCCTTCAGGAAGATTCCAAAATAAATCACGCCTGCAATCGGCAGTGTATAAATAATATAGGCGATGCGGGGTTCGTAGTCGGACAGCATCATTAGCCCAAGCAACGTCAACGTTCCCGCGGCGACGAAAAATAACTTGAACCAAGGCTTATGCGACCCCGGGGCGGGCGGATTGCCGATATGTCTAATCCAGCCGATTCGACGAATATAAACCCACATACCGAACGTCATGCCGACACCAGCAGCGCCGAATCCCCAGTGCCATGAGTGCAAGGGGTCGAGGCCCCAGCCGATAAGTAAGGTGCGAAATTCTTCGCTTTGAGCGAGCCAGCCCGTGACGAGTGGAGCGGCGAAGGCACCGAGATTAATGCCCATGTAAAAAAGCGAGAAGCCGGCGTCGCGTCTTTCATCGTCGCTGGAATAAAGTCCGCCAACCAAGGTGCTGATGTTGGGTTTAAGTAAGCCCGTGCCAAGGGCGACGAGGATTAGTCCGCCGTAAAAAGTTGGCGTGGAATTAAGTGCCAGCGTGTAGTGACCGGCCGTGATAATAAATCCGCCGATGAGCACGGCCCGACGAGCACCGATAAAATTGTCGGCGATGTAGCCACCGAGGATACACACCATGTAACTCGACATCGCGTAGTTGCCGTAAATCTGGGCGGCCGATTTTTGATCCATGCCCATGCCGCCGGCAGCAATCGGTGCGACCATGAAGAGTATGAGCAAGGCGCGCATACCGTAGTACGAGAAACGCTCCCACATTTCGGCGAAGAACAAGTTGGTCAGCCCGCGGGGATGTCCGCCCAGCCCGCGGGTGTCGGGGGCCGAGAACTCTTCGGGCACGGAAAATTCTGGGTCGGGCATTCGAGTGATAATGAATAGAGAATTAGGGGCGGGCGACACTCAGAATATAAGGAGTAGTGGGTCTGCGTTGACATAAACGGGCTGCAGCTTAAACATATTGAGACTCATTCTCAATTAGCGTGACGCCTCTCTCACAGCTCCTGCCAGGACAGTATGGTAAACTTGCATCGCTCAATCCTGAGCGGGCCGTGGATCAGCGTTTAATGGCCTTAGGGTTATTGCCAGGGATGGTGCTGAAGCTGATTCGTCGGGCGCCGTTGGGCGATCCGCTGGCCATTGAATTTGGCGGGCAGGTGGTCAGCCTTCGTCTCGCCGAGGCGGAGAGCTTAATCGTCGATGTGGCTGCCGATTGTCCGGTCCAGCGTCCTAAGAAAACACCATGAGCGCCAAAGAGATTACCGTCGCACTCGTCGGCAACCCCAACACGGGGAAGTCTACTTTATTCAATGCACTGACGGGCCTCCGTCAGAAGGTGGGGAATTACCCTGGCGTAACGGTTGCCCGAAAGTCGGGTCGATGTGATTGCGGTGATGGTTTAAAAGTCGAGCTGGTCGATTTGCCAGGCCTCTATTCTTTGGCAGCGGCTTCGCCTGACGAGCAAGTCGTCACCGATGTTTTGCTCGGCTCACTCGAAGGTAGTCAGCAGCCCGACGCCATCGTAGTCGTGCTCGATGCGACTAATCTTTTAAGAAATTTATTTTTAGCCTCACAATTAGCGGAGCTCAATTTGCCATTGGCGGTTGTGTTAAATCAAGCCGACGTGGCACATGAGCAGGGCTTAAAAATCGACACGCAACTTTTGTCGCAACGTCTCGGCGGTGTGCCGGTGGTTTTAACTTCCGCTTGGAAGGGTGAGGGTATTGCTTCGGTGCGACGGGCGATTGCGGAAGTTTTAAGTAAGAAAAACAAGATGGCACGATTGACTTGGCCCAGCCAAGTGGAGTCGGCCCTTGATACAATTGTGAAGGCCGTCCAAGCCGACACGGGCACTGCACCTTCGATGGCCGATGCGCAGCGGATTTTATTTAGCTCCAATGCACATACCAGCGATCGACTCGGCTGGAAGTTGGCCCAGCGCGAGCCGGTCATTCGCCAAGCGCGAGATCAAGTGCGCGCGGCAGGCTTCAATCCTTTAGCGGCCGAACCGTTGATTCATTACGCATACTTAAGAAAAGTTTTAGAGGGCGTGACCTCGGGCGGCGCAGGCAAGCAGGGAAATGCGGCGGCGCTTGATCGAGTCTTGCTGCATCGCGTCATGGGCCCGATTTTATTTACGGGTATCATGCTGGGTTTATTTGCCTCCGTCTTTTGGCTCGCGAAATTCCCGATGCAATGGATCCAAGCGGGCGTCGATTTCCTAAAGTCAATTGTGGCGCCGGCCTTGGCCGGGACGCCGATGTTGCAGAGTTTGGTGACGGACGGAATTTTAGCGGGCGTGGGAGCTTTCTTGGCCTTCTTGCCTCAAATTTTAATTCTCTTTCTCTTCGTCGGCATTCTGGAGGACAGCGGTTACATGGCACGGGCCGCGTTTATTATGGACCGACTCTTTAGCTGGTGCGGCTTGAATGGAAAAAGCTTTGTGCCGCTCTTGTCGGGTTTCGCATGTGCCATTCCTGGGCTTTTATCGACGCGCACCATCGAAGATCCAAAGGCTCGTCTGGCGACAGCGTTTGCGGTGCCCTTCATGAGTTGCTCCGCGCGTTTCCCGATTTATGCCTTAATGTGCGCGGCGTTTATCGGTCCGCTCTACGGTCCAGGATGGGAGTCAGTCGTCATGGTTGGTATGCATTGCGTCGGACTGATTTTTGCCGTGCCCACGGCCTTCGTGCTCACGCGCTTTATTTTGAAAGTGAAGCCACAGCCATTCGTTCTGGAGCTGCCGCGTTATCAAATGCCGAAGCCGCGCGATGTACTCTGGCGTATGTGGCAGAATGCCGCGGAATTTATTTCTAAAGCCGGTACGGTGATTTTCGCTATTACAATTATTATTTGGGCACTCTGCTATTTCCCGCGTGATGCCCAGATGGCTGAAAAAATTCGGGCCGCCGAGCCGACGCTGTCGTCGCACGAAGTGCAAGTGCGCACGCAGGCGGCGATGATTGAGCAGTCGTGGATGGGTCGATTTGGTAAAGCGGTACAACCGGTCTTTGATCCCTGCGGCTTCGACTGGAAAATCACGGTTGGCGTCTTAGCGAGTTTCCCGGCTCGCGAAGTAATCGTTTCAACTTTGGGAGTGACCTATTCTATCGGCAAAGGCGCGGAGGCGGACAGTAATCACTTACGCCAAGCGATGCAGGAGGCGAAATGGCTGAGCGGTCCGCGAGTGGGCACGCCGATTTTCTCACTGGCGGCGGTGTTGGCCTTGATGGTTTTCTTTGCGCTCTGTTCGCAGTGCGGTCCAACGATTGCGACCTTGGCACAAGAAACGGGCGGCTGGAAATGGGCGGCGGCCTCGTTCTTTTACATGACGATCTTGGCTTGGATTATGGCGGTCGTCGTTTATCAAACCGTTATAAGAATCTTATGAGTATGGACTGGCTAATCATCGGCGCACTGGTCGGCTCAGCGGTTGGTTGGTTAGTGGCGCGCGCCATCAGAACTTTCCAGGCGCGACGTAAGGGCGGCTGCGCGGGCGGTTGTGGTTGTGCTGAAAAAATTCAGTCGCCGAAGAAATAATTACGCTGGCTGTTGCTGACTGAGGCAGTGTAGGGCGCCGCCTTCAATTAAAAGTACGCGACAATCGATACCGACGACTTTGCGACCGGGGAAGCATTCGCGAAGGATGCCCATCGCTTGATCATCAGAAGCTTGACCGTAGAGTGGGACCAGGACGCCGTCGTTCACGATGAGGAAGTTGGCGTGGCTTGGAGGGAGGTCGCGACCCGCCAGGCGAATGGGCTCGGGCAGGGGCAGTTCGATGACGTTAAACTTGGAGCCCGCAGCGGTCTTCATTCCACGCAGGCGTTTCAGATTTTCCTGTAGCGGAGAAAAATTGGGCGACAGTTTATTTTTTTCGGCTACGGCCACGATGGTGTCCGTCCGAATGAATCGTG
>CANGNX010000013.1 GCA_947455415.1 Opitutia bacterium
TGCAGAACGCGACGCCATGGAAGAACAGGCACAGTCCCTCGCGAAACTCACGCACAGCGAAGTCATCGGTAGCGTCGGTCGCACCGCCACGTTTTTTAAGTTAGGTGCGTCTGCGACTAACGAAGAATAAAATGGATAACGTACTTTATCAGCACCGTTATGAGGAGTTGGTGAAGAGTGCAGAAAAGGCGTTGCGTGAATTAACTCCCGCCGCGACCACGCGTCCGCAACGCCTCCATTCCGCGATGCGTTACTCGCTCGATGCGGGCGGTAAACGCCTTCGTCCAGTTTTATGCCTGGCGACCGCCCAAGCTTTTCAGCCGTACGCTAACGCCCTGCATGCGGCCGTCGCGCTTGAGTGCATTCACTCCTACTCACTTATCCATGATGACCTGCCATGCATGGATAATTCGGACCTTCGACGTGGCCACCCCTCCTGCCATAAGGCCTTTGATGAGGCCACTGCCCTCCTCGCTGGCGATGCGCTCATTCCTTTAGCATTCCAACTGCTTGCTGAAGGCTACGCAACCAAACCGACAATCGTGCAAGCGCTCGTCGCCGAACTCGCACGCGCCGCCGGCTCCCAATTACTGGTCGGCGGACAGGCCGAAGACATGAACGGGCACGCCCCTGGCGATGCCGCTGATCGACTTGATTTCATTCTACGTGGTAAAACCGCTGCGCTAATCAGTGCCCCGCTCGTGATGGGTGCGATTATTGGTGGCGCCTCCGATGACGACCTTGCCCACTGTCGCAAAGCTGGCACCGCGGCAGGCATCGCCTTCCAACTCGTCGACGACCTCTTAGACGTCACCGGTAACGCCCGTGAACTCGGCAAACCCGTCGGTGCGGATATTAAAAACAATAAACTCACCTACGCTGGGTTGCACGGCATCGAACCCACGCGTCAGCGCATTGCAGAGTTAACGCAAACAGCGCTGGATGAATTAAACGCCTGCAACGCCAAGACGGATTTTATTTGCACGCTGATTGCGAAAATGGCTCAGCGCACGCGCTGATTAATCGTCTAAGCGACGACCACTCGATGGGAGTTGATCGGGTAAAAAGGCGTAGTAAGTCCCAATCCACAGCCGCCAGGCGAGCGCGTGAATAAATGGCGGCACCAAGAAGATGGCGATGACCGCTATTTCTACGGCGTGCGCATGCGACAACCACCCCAACGTTGTCGCCAACAGCAAGAGTGGCAAAACACCGAAAGCGGTTAAGCCATAATTCCACACCATCGCACCTAAGAAGAACCCCTCCTTACGTCGGAGCGTCATACCACACGAACCACAAACCGCAGGAATATTGACCAAGCGTTGATACCAGAGCTTCACGCCATTCGCAGCGATGGGCCTGGCACAATCTGGACAGTTGCCGCGAGCCGAGCGCCAAAAGATATCGGAGCGAAACTTCATGGTTTAATTCTACCCGAGGTCGACCGAGTGGCAACCTACCAATCAAAACAAAAGGCCGATTTCTTTAGCGAAATCGGCCTTTAAATTAAAGACTGACAGCGAACTTACTCGGCAGCCGTTTCACCCACTTGGAAGCGAGTAAAGCGAACCACGGAAACTTCTTCGCCAACCTTCTTGGAAAGTTCGGCGAGTAACTGCGAAACCTTCTTATCGGGATCACGGAAGTAGGATTGTTCGAGCAAGCAAACTTCAGCGAAGTACTTGTCGACGCGACCCGAGATAATCTTCTCGATGTTGGAGAGTTGCGACTTCTTGCGACCTTCGGCCGCGATGAGCTGCTTCTCGGCGACACCGATACGCTTTTCGAGTTCCGCAATGGCTTCGGCGTTGTTCGCCGCTTTTTGTTCCACGAGCTGACCTTTATAATCTTCAATCACGCGCTTCACTTCTTCGATAGCCTTGTCGGCTTCCGACTTCGTGAACTCGAGGGCGATTTCGCGCTCCTTGGCGACGACTTCAGGGGAAACGTCTTCACGACGAACGAAGCGACCGTTGTTAGCGACCACTTGCATCGCCATTTGGCGAGCGAAGTCAGCCACTTCGGCGTGCGAGGCACCAGCAGGTGATTTGGTCGAAAGTTCTAACAAGACTGCAATCTTGGCACCCGTGTGCACGTAAGCCGAAACGCGACCGTTACCGGAAGCAGCAAACTTAAGGGCACGAGAGATTTTAAGGTTTTCGCCAATCTTGGTGACCTGGTCATTCAAGAAATCGTTCACTTTGCGCGAAGCATCGCCGTGGTAGTTCTGCTCGAGGATATTATCGACGCCATGCTTGGCAGCTTGTGCGACCAAGTCTTTGGCGAGAGCCACGAATGCTTCATTCTTTGCAACGAAGTCGGTTTCGCAATTCAGCTCGAGTAAGATGGCGCTGGTTCCCGAAGGATCCACTTGTACGGCCAAGATACCTTCGCTGGCTTTGCGGTCGGCCTTCTTGTTGCGCGTGGCGATACCTTTGATGCGCAAGATTTCGACGGCCTTCTCCATGTCGCCATTGGCTTCAGTGAGGGCCTTCTTGCAATCCATGAGGCCAGCGCCCGTGCGCTGACGCAGATCATTTACTGTCTGGGCAGTGATGGCTGACATAAAACTAATTACTTAGAAGTTTTACGAGGGCGGGAAGACTTCGCGGGAGCCTTGCCAGCTTCTTCGCTGTCAGGAACTTCGCTCGCCTTCATCAGTTCGTCCGAAATGGTAACTTCAGGCTGAGCGTTTTCGCCACCTTCAGAGCGAGCCATCGGGGTGACTGTCTTACGAGGATCGCGCTCAACTTTGCGACGGGCCATACCGTTTTGCACGGCTTGGGTCAGCACTTCGACGACGAGGCGAATCGATTTCGCAGCGTCGTCATTACCTGGAACTGGGAATTGGAGCACCGAAGGATCCGAGTTGGAGTCACAAAGACCGATGACAGGAATCTTCAGGCGGTTGGCTTCGTTAACGGCGATGGCTTCGTGCTTAGTGTCGATGACAATCATCGCAGCAGGCAGATCGCGGTACTCAAGGAGACCTTCGAAGTTACGTTGCATACGTGCCATCTCGCGACGGACGGCTGCGCCTTCCTTCTTGTGCATCTTAGCCAGGGAACCGTCTTGTTCCATGCGCAGGTAAGTGCGGTAGGAATCGAGCGACTTCTTAATAGTCGCAAAATTAGTGAGCGTACCGCCGAGCCAGCGATTCACTGCGAAAGGCATGCCAGTCGACTTAGCGGCTTGGCGTACCACTTCTTGGGCTTGAGGCTTGGTGGCAACGAAGAGAACTTCTTTGCCCTTAGCGGCGGTTTCCTCGAGGAAGGCAGCAGCGGCCGCGAGGCACGCATGTGACTTCTCCAAATCGATAATCGAAACACCATTGCGGTGGTCGAAAATGAATGGACGAGATTTTGGGTTCCAGCGACGAGTTTGGTGTCCGAAGTGGACGCCGGCGTCGAGTAGGTCTTTGACTGTGATGTTCATAGTATTATGGCTCCGTATCCCGTTTCCTGCCGAAGGAGGGGAATATTGGATCAGGTAGTTTAACTGTTTTTGGTTGTGATGTTCAAAGCAATCGGCGGTCGCTCCAAACGGTGGAAAGTGGGTTGAAACATTGCCCACCCCCTCTGGCAAGGGAAAAAGGGCTGACTTTCCCAAGGAGTCCCACCACGGTCAGCCGTTCCTGCTATGAAGTGGTTTTACCGCCTAGCCTTTATTCCCCTGCTAATCCTAGCCTCCCCCTACTATATTTGGCGGATGCTACGTCGCGGGGGCTACAGCGACGGCTTTAGCCAGCGTTTTGGCTTCTTTCCCGCCCTACCCTCGAAAATAGCTGGCCGTAGACGAATCTGGATTCAGGCGGTCTCCGTGGGCGAAATTGAAGCGATTGGTCCGCTGCTCCGCGGACTAAAAGAATCCGGGCAGTCCGAAGTCGTGCTCACGACTACGACGAGCACCGGCTATCGCATCGCCCGCGATCGGTATTCCGACCTAAGCCTGAGCATCGGAATTTTTCCCATCGATTTCTGGCCGTGCAGCCGACTGGCGTGGTCACGTATCGCACCAGACCTAATTATTTTAGCCGAAGGTGAGCTCTGGCCCGAACACCTCTATCAGGCTAAACGACACAACGTACCCGCGTACCTCATCAACGCTCGTCTCTCCGACAAATCCTTCGCGCGTCATCAAAAGTTTAATTGGCTTACAAAAAAACTGTTTAAGCGTTTCGCTTGGATTGGCGCTGGCAGCGAAGAAGACGCCCGCCGCTTACGCATCATCGGTGCAACCGATCATCAATTAGAAGTCACCGGTAATTTAAAATTTGATGTCGGTGCCGACGGTCCCTTACCCGCCGCCGAGAAAATTAAACTGCGCGAACAGCTAGGCTTTGGCAGCTCACCTAATACCATCGTCATACTTGGCTCCTCCACCTGGGACGGCGAAGAGACCATGCTCATCGAGGCCCTGCAGTCGTTGCGCAATATGGGCATTGATGCACGCCTCCTGCTCGCCCCACGCCATGCTGAACGTCGCGACCGCGTCGTGAAGGAAATTTTAGCGAGCAAACTGCCCTTCCATCAACGCTCGGTCGGTGGCGCTGTTGCTCCTATGGGCACAATCATACATTTAGCCGATACCACGGGCGAGCTTCGTCAACTCACACGTGCAGCCGATCTCGCCTTCACTGGTAAAAGCTTACCACCACATGATGGCGGACAAACCCCCGTCGAATGTGCCGCCGCAGGCGTGCCGCTGGTGTACGGACCTGCCATGACCAATTTCCGTGAAATCTGTAAAGGCCTCGAAGCAGCAGGTGCCGCCACCAAGGTAGCGAACTCCCATGAAGCCCAGAGTGTAATTATAAAACTGGCTCAAGATCCACGGGTACGTGCGGCACAAAGCGACGCGGCGATTGCATGGCACACAAGCAATCGTGGGGCAACGGCACGCACGCTCCAGCGCTTGCTCAGTTAGTCGCGATAAGCTTCACGCACTCGACGGGCCTCATCGCGCAAGGCGCCGTTCAAAATAATTTCACGAGCCAAGGTGGCACCAGCCGCTGGATCTTTCACGCGACCAGCCACCCACAAGGCCGTGCCCGCACTCAGGCATAACGTGTCCATGAGTCCATCGCTCACACCGCCGACCAATAAATCACTGAACATTGCAAGGTTCTCTTCCGGTGAACCGCCTTTGAGATCATCGAGGGTGCATGGCTTGAAACCAAAATCACCTGGCAACCATGTGGCGTTCACGGAGGAGAGTTCGCCGCAACCACGGACACGCACGGGGCCGGCCGTGGTCACTTCATCCATACCACCGCTAGCAACTTGCGTATGCGTGACTAGACCACGCTTAACACCCAATTGATTTAAGGCTTCAGCAATCGGCTCCACCCAACGCTCATCGTAAACCCCAACCATCATGCAGGCGGGCTGAGCGGGATTAACCATCGGTCCTAAAATATTAAAAATCGTCCGCTTCCCGCTCTCGGCAATTTTCTTACGTACATTTAAAATGGCCTTAAATGCCGGATGGAAAGCAGGCGCGTAGAGGTAACAAAAGTTTGTCGCTGAAAGCGCATTTTTAATTTTGGCATCTGGTGCCTCGAGTTGCACACCCAAGCCAACCAGAAAGTCGGCACTGCCCGACTTCGAGGTAATGGAACGGTTGCCATGCTTGACGACGGGCACGCCCGCAGCGGCAACAATCAGTGCGCTCGTGGATGAAATATTAAAACTGCCCGACTTATCACCGCCGGTCCCTACGATATCAATCGCACGACTAGGAGTATCTCCTAAATCAATTTTTCGAGCCAACGCACGGTAGGTGGACGCAAAGCCCGCAACCTCGTCAGCCGTCTCACCCTTCTCCGCTAAGGTTAATAGAAATGCCTCTTTGTCCGCGTCAGAAATCTGGTCATTCACCATCGCCGCTGCCGCATAACTGGCCTCCGCCCTCGACAAGTTTCGTCGACTAGCCGCCGCGGCCGTTAAGCTTGCTAAATCCATGACCCAATTAGCCACGGACCACGCCCTCTGGACAAGGTGAAATAAAGGGCTAGAGCGCCATACAGCGGCCCGACCCTTAATTCCGTTTGCGTTGAGTCAGTTTTCGGTAAGTATTATGGGTATGCACGATGGCGACCAGCCTCAGGGCGAATTCGACGGCTCAGGAAATGCTTCATGGGGCGAAGCCGATTGGGCCAATTACCTTCACCGCAACGACCTCGAAGTGGCTCGTTTCCTCTCGTACTATAACGAAATCAAGACCCTGCCCGACCGTCTCGATATCAGCGCCCGCCGCATGGGCTGGGAAAATGCTGACTGGGGCCCTGGGGATCCCGCCGAAGATGCCAATGACGAAGCCGGTGAATCACCCGATCTCCCCTACTGCATCCACCAGCACCCCGTTTACATCGTGGCCCGCGCCCTCGGCATTCAACTCGCCGCCTCACTCGATATTTTAAATCGCGACGCCAACCATTCGATTACCGCCACGGAAGCCGGCAAGCTCATGCATTCGGTTTGGGAAGTGGAACACCAAATCATTATGGCGATTAACGCCACCGACACCGGCGACATGTCGCTCGCCCTCGTGCACATGAAACGTGGGCTCTCAGCTATCAATCATGCCATCGGTCTCGTCAGCCAATTAGACGCCTCCGTTCGTTTGAGCGCGGCCGAGGCGACCACCGATATCGAAAATACCTTGTTTGATCTTCGCGAAATCTGTCTGCGCGTGATGGCCGACTGTCGCTGGGATGGTTCGCGAAATTAAACCTTATTCTGGTCGCCGCGACTCATGAACTGAATCAGACGGTCGCTGAATTCTTTCGCCGAGTCATGCCCCATACCGCGGAGCGCTTGGACCATGGCCGCAACTTCAACCAAGCGAGCCATGTCGCGTCCAGGACGCACCGGAATTGTCATGTGCGGCACTTTTCGGCCTAAAATCTCGTAACTTTCAACCTCCAGACCGGAACGCTCTTCATCCATGCCAGGCTGCCAGAGGACGAAGGAAATCACGAGGTCGACGCGCTTTTCGCGACGCACGGCACGTACGCCAAACAAGGAAGCGATATTAATAATACCAATACCACGGCACTCCATGTAGCCACGATTTAGTTCCTTCGAGGTACCTTGTAATTCCCGATCCCCAATCAAAGTAATCAGTACAAAATCGTCTGCCACCAGAGAGTGTCCACGCTCAATCAAGGCCAACGCACACTCACTCTTACCCACGCCCGATGCTCCACGCAAAAGAACGCCAACGCCACGAATGTCGACCATCGTGGCATGCATGTTGGTGCGTGGTGCAAACTTCTCCTCGAGTAAAACTGTGGCTTCCGCCGAAAAGTCTTTCGACTTCAATTGCGTGCGAATAATCGGCACCTTGTGTTTATCGGCTAAGCGCTTGAGCGACTCTTCCACTTGTAAGCCTCGTGAAATCACGACAGCGGGAATTTGCTTCGAGAACACCGCCTCCATTAAACTCTGACGTAAATCGGGCGTCTGGTCCATCAGGTAGGCCATTTCACCTGCACCCAAGAGTTGTAAACGGCGGTTCGCAAATTCCTTAAAATACCCAGTCACCGCTAAAGCCGGACGGTTAATGGACTTTTCGGAAATAATATTCTCCAAGCCCTCGGCACCGGCTAACAACTCCATCTGCAACATCTCGCGGTAAGAGTGAAAAAACTCACTCACCGAAACAGACTCAGGGCGGACAGCGGGGGCGGGGTCAGGCATCGTGATTAAAGTTTAAAACTTTCGCCGAGGTAATGGCGTCGGCTTTCAGGATTATTAACAATGTCATGTGGCGTGCCCGAGACAAGCACTTGTCCTTGGTGTATTAGGTAGGCCCGATCCACAATCGAGAGGGTTTCCCGCACATTATGGTCGGTAATTAAGACTCCGATGCCCCGCTCCTTGAGTCGACGGATAATCGATTGCACCTCAGCCACTGAAATCGGGTCAACGCCGCTAAACGGCTCATCCATTAAAAGGAAGCGCGGGTTAGTTGCCAAAGCACGCGCAATTTCAAGTCGACGACGTTCACCGCCTGAAAGTGTAAAAGCAGGCTGACGGGCCAGACGCTCTAAACCTAAATCCGCCAATTGTTGCGCGGTACGCACCTGCGCGTCTCGCGATGAGAGATTCAAAGTCTCCACTACTGCCATCACATTTTCCCAGACGGTGAGTTTACGGAAAATCGAAGCCTCTTGTGGCAAATAGCCAATACCCTGCTGGGCACGTTGCCACATCGGCATCTCCGTGAGATCAACGCCATCCAAGAAAACTTTTCCCGCGGTCGCAGGCACCAAACCCACCACCATGTAAAAGGTCGTGGTTTTACCTGCACCGTTAGGGCCAAGCAGCCCTACCACCTCGCCGGCACGTAACTCCAGACTGACACTCTTTACGGCTACCGCCTGGCCATAATGCTTGGCCAATGCTTCTACGCGAATTATGCCTTTTTCAGCAGGTGCTGCCATAAAGTGATGAGGGCGTTGTTAACGACTGTTGTCGAGATTTTTGGCGGCAGGGAGACTGAACTCTGGACCCAAGATTATCTTCGGGCGAATGACTTGCTTGGGGTTAGCCTCGTTGACCGCTTGCTCCATCCGCCAGCGCCGATTGGCGTAATCGTATACGACCTCTTTAGCTGGCACGCCTTCATTACCCTTGCTGTCACGAATCCGCGCCTCGCCAAAGAGACGAGCCTCACCATTGCGCGGGTTGATCTCCATGGTGCGACCCACGGCAGTCGTGCCGTCCGCCTCTATTTTAACATTACCACGGCCCACAATGAGCTGTGGAGTTTGATGTCCCGTGGCGTCAGCCTTAGCCAGGCCCTCCAGAAGTTCGCAGGTGGCGTCGGCATTATCACTCTTCATACGCACGGCACCACGTAAAAAGAATTTCGTGATTTCTGGGGTGCTTAAAATTTCCTGGGCATCCGCAATGAATAACGACGCCTTACCCTTTTCATCCTTGAGCTTTAAGCGCGGACGCGTTTCGCCGCTGCCACCACTCATCGTAATTAATTGCGGACGACCTTTTAAATTGTCCGTCTTTAAAATTTCTTCCACTTCCACAGCAGGCTGATAATCGATGCGTTCCGCTAAACACTGCAAATCGGGCTGATTGAATCGAGCATTCCCCGTCAGGAAGATTTTTTGTAAGACAAAGACGTTGCGTGGCGTGTCAGCCGTGCGCGGCATCGAATAAGCCACCAAGCGATCCGAATCGGCACTCTGTTGACCCATCGTATAGTGTACATTGCCGACGAGATCGAGCTCCGCCGACTGGCCATTATTTGAAATATAAATTTGATCGGCCTCCGCCCGGGCCTCGACTCCGTCTTCCGCTTTAACCTTAAGCGTGGCCCGCTGGTTCGGCTGCGAAGTAACCGTGACCTTCTCTTGATTCATGTCGGAGCGAATCGTGGCCCCCGCCAACTCCAGTCCACGACGGTCAACCAAGCGGGGCCGACCTTCGAGCGCTAAGACCGACTGCAACTGCTGCCATTGGGAATGTTCAGCGTAAAAATTGGTTTCTTTGACCGCACCTTTAACCGCGCCATCGGCGACCACCAAGCTGCCGCCCTCCTTTACTTCGCTCACCCTGATTTTTCGGGCCGCAACGTTACCCTGGGCCGACTGAAAGTTCGCCTCGCCCTCCATGGTCAGACTCTGCAATCCGGTTTTAAGGTCGCGTTCAATGCGACCCGACTGCCCCGCAAATTCCGCCGGACTTCTCCCCTCACGGCGCGTCTTAATATTCACCAAGCCCATATCGCCAGCATGCATTTCAATCAACTGCGTGAGCGAATGATAGGTTAGGCTTCGAGCAGTGGCAGTTAATTCCGGATCCTCGAGGAGGACATTTCCGGTGAGCTCAACGGTGTCTGACTTTTGCGTAAAGACCGCCACGTCACCCGAAAGGGTTTGGCTGTTTAAAACTCGGACCACTCGACCCTTCGCACGAATCTGTCGCCAAGATTTATCTCCCCCAGTCTCGTCATTCAAAACACATTCGACCAAGTCGCACGTAATTTTTTCATTCTGACGATTGACGACAACGCCTCCCTTAAAAACCAACATTGTGCCCTCAGCACTGGGGACAACCTCTAGACGCTGAGCCGTCACGTGCATACGTTGCGCAATCGCCTTCGCTAAATCGAGCTCAGCAGCGACGTTAGCTAAGACCGTAAAAGTGTCGCCCACGGGCGTGCTCTTCCAGCTCCAGCCATCACCGCGTAAATTAAACGAGTCGGACTTTGCCTTAAACTCTGCGGCACCTTCGGCGGTGTGCTTGGCTGGATCCACCTGTCCGGACGGACTGTTAAAAGTAACAACTGCTTTTCCACCCTGGAACGACTGACCCTGTAATTGATTCATAATCCATTGCCCTTGGGTTTCCGCTGGCAACATTTGCACCGCTTTCATCTCCCAGGCCTTCTCCGCTTTTTCATCTTCAGAGTATCCTGAGAGCGTACCCGAGCCAATCTGCTGAAAAGATAAATCCTTTTGCTGGGCGAATAACGCCACCGCTATAAAAGCCGTGAGACCAATAACACGCATGACCATTATGACACTTCAGCCTGCCCCGCAAATCAAGCGATTACGCTGATGTGACCTTAGGAAATGGCTGCAAACCAACCAGCGGAGGCATTGGCACCGATTTTATAACAGCTCCAACGGTAATCGGACAGCCACCGAGAAAATCAGCTACCGGTAACATTTTACCACCCGGACGCTGTAAGGCAGTGATTCGACAGACATCCCCCGCACAAGCGATGCGCAAGCCGTCGCGGTCGGCGGATAGCACCGTTCCTGGTACTGCCGAAACGGGTCCGACTTCAGCGAGGGCGGCACCTATTTTTATAACCAATCCGTTCCATTCAAAGGTGCTACCTGGCCAGCCCTCTAGGGCTAATACCCGACCTTGAATCTCATTGGCACTGACATTGAAATCAATCGCTGCGTCCTGTCGATTCAGCCGACGGGTGTAGGTGACTTTGTTTTCGTCCTGAGGCACTGGCTGAGATTCGCCGGTAAGAATTTTAGGGAGCGACGATTTAGCCAAATCCGCCGCCAACAGACCTAAGCGCTCACGTAATGCCACCCTGCCCTCCTTTGGCAATAACGTCAATTCAGCTGCTGCATGAATCGAGCCGGCATCCAACTTTCGCACTACCTGCTGCAGGGAGATGCCCGTTGTTTTTAAATTTAAAGCCAACGCACCTTCCACGGGTGTGGCACCACGCAAAGCGGGTAAAAGTGAGCCGTGAAAATTAATAAAACCTAAGCGCGTAGCGGCGAGAAACTCCTCTTTCAAAATCTGCCCGTAGGCCATTACCACTGCTAAATCCACATCGAGACCCACCAGCGTTTGCACATCGATGGCAGATAATTTCTCCGGTTGAAAAAGGGTTAAGCCCGCCTCTTTTGCCCAAGCCGCAATCGGATTGGAGCGAATTTCTTGACCCCGACCTGCGGGGCGATCGGGTTGCGTGTAAACGCCGACAACCTCGACCGATGACATTTCCAAAATCGCTTTGAAGGCGGGCAAGGCAATTTCATCCGAGCCCAGTAAGATCAACCGATAGCGACGTCCGACTGACATGTGAGGAAGGTTTATTTACGAGCCTGACGGGCGGCCCGACCCTTAAGTGAACGCGGCTTATCCCATCGTGTGAACGCCTTCTTAGTCGACTTCGCACCGGGCTTGGCGCCACGGCCTTTGCCCGCAGGTTTAGCCGACTTACCGAGGCGAACTTTTCCTGGCGCAGGCTTAGCGATGTGTGCTGGCGCGGAGCTCACTCCCACTGCCGTCGTACCGTCCTTACGCGTACCAGGAGGTGCAAAGAACTTTCGACCCTCCTGCTTAGGTTTACCGACCACGTCTAAAAATACAGGCACACCCGAGAGATCAAAGTTTTCATGCACACCCTTCACCAAATAACGTTGGTACGCTTCCTCGAGTCGCTCCTCTGAATTACAAAAGAGACGAAAACGAATCGGACGCTTGGAAACCTGCGTGACGTAGTAGCACTTAAAGCGTCGACCCGAGACCATGCGAGGCGGACGCTTAATCATCAGGTCCTGAATAATCCGGTTAATCCGCCCCGTGGAAATCGTGGCACCAGCCCGAATATAAACGGCCTCAGCGGCATCGAGCAAATCTTCGGCACGCAAACCCGTCTTGGCGGAAACGAATAAAACCGGCGGTTCAGGGAGGAAGAATAATTCGCGACGAACGGCGGCACGAAATTTCGAGCGAAACTCTTCTTCATCTTCATAGCCACTGAGCGAATCTTTGCGGAACGCTTCCTTGGCTAAATCCCATTTATTAACGACCACAACGATACCACAACCGATGAGCGCTAACTCACCCGCGAGCTGCTTATCAATGCGCGTGACACCCTGCTGCGCGTCGAGCACGAGGAAAACCACATCCGTATCAGCCAAAATTTCATCGGCTCGAATCTGAGAGAAAAAGTCTAAGGTATCGCGCTTGTTGGCGGTGCGACGGCCAGCCGTATCGACGAGCGCAAATTCGGTCTTGGATCCGTCCGTTTTGTTGCGAGCCAAACGCGAACGTACAGGATCGCGCGTGGTACCCGCAACTTCGCTGACGATTAAACGGGCATCGCCCAAGAGACGATTACCCAAAGAGCTCTTCCCCACATTGGGTCGACCCGCCAGGGCCAGTCGAATAGGGTGCGAGGTTTCAGAAGAGGGTTCAGTGGGGGCTGGACCAATTTTTTTCAAAATTAATGCCTCTAGCTCCTTCATGCCGCGACCGTGTTCCGCCGAAATTAAAAGTGGGTCACCAAAACCTAAAGTGTAATAGTCACCGATTTGTCCGTCGCGCTCTTCAGTGTCGGCCTTGTTAGCGACTACCACCACTCGCTTGCCCGCCTGACGTAATTTGGCGGCCACTTCCATATCGAGCGGCGCACAACCTTCTGAGGCATCGACGACCAATAAAACGAGGCTCGCCGCGGCTAAGGCGAAATCGACCTGTTCTTCGACCGCAGACGCAATAACTTTAGGCGTGAGCTCGGCACGGTAGAGTCCGATACCACCCGTATCCATCAAAGTGTAGCGACCATTGGAAACCTCCGCGGTGATTAAATCGCGCGTTACGCCGGGCTGATCATGCACAATCGAAATGCGACGACCCACGAGACGGTTAAATAAACGGCTCTTCCCAACGTTGGGGCGACCCACGATAGCGACGGCACGAGAGAGCTCGGTATTCCTTTCCATCCCTACACAGTCAACACCTCACGCCCCACAAGCAAGCAAGGATGCTTACTTGCGACTAGGAAGTGTGTCCAAGAAACGGGCAATGCGCTCACCCGCTTCGTGAATTCGCTCATAACTTGTCGAGAACGAGGCTCGGCAGAAACCTGCACCCGCCAAGCCAAAGGCAGTTCCAGGCACCATCGCCACCTTTTGCGACGCCAAAAGTTGTGAAGCAAAAGCAAGAGAATCTAAGCCGGTGCTCGTGATATCGGGGAAAGCATAGAACGCACCGCGTGGCAAATGACAGGGCAAGCCGAGTTCATTGAAGCGACGGACAATGAAATCACGACGCTCACGGTACTTATCGCGCATGTGCAACATCGAGTCGTGTCCATTACGCAAAGCTTCTACGGCTGCTTCCTGACTGATAATCGGGGCACACATAATGCCATACTGGTGCACCTTGAGCATGCCATCAATGACGGCAGCGGGTCCACAGGCATAACCAATCCGAAAACCGGTCATCGCAAAGGCTTTGGAAAAACCATGTAAGAACACGGTACGCTCACGCATACCAGGTAACGAGGCAATTGAGACGTGATCACCTTCGAAAGTAAGTTCCGAATAAATCTCATCGGAAGCCACTAGGAGATCTTTCTCGATGGCAAACTTCGCAATCTCCTCGAGCTTAGCACGGTCAGCCGTACCTCCAGTCGGATTGGTCGGGAAATTTAAAATCAAAACTTTGCAACCTGGCTCCCAGGCCGCACGCAGCGCCGCTGGATCCAATGCGAAGTGATCTGAAGCTTTCGTGCGAATCGGGATGGGTTTCGCATGACAGAGCGCAACGCTAGGGGCATACGAAACATAGCAGGGCTCGTGATACAGCACCTTGTCACCCGGATTGAGTGTGGCACGCAATAAGGCGTCCAGCGCCTCTGAGACGCCAACCGTTACGAGGATTTCGTTTTCGGTGTTGTACTGAGGACCGTAATACTTGGCGACGTACCGCGAGATTTCTTCACGCAGTTGAATCGTGCCGCGATTATCCGTGTAGGATGTGCGACCTTTTTCTAAAGCCGCCATCGCCGCTTCGCGGATATGAAAAGGCGTCACGAAGTCGGGCTCACCAATGCCGAGCGATACCGCATCTTTCATCTTCGACACGATGGCGAAAAAGTCGCGAATTCCCGATTTGGGAATGGACGCAACATGTTGCGCCACGAATCGTGCGGATTCATCCATGGTTCAAGATGGTCTTAGAATCAGGGACTGACGGAGGGCTGATCGCGACGTGAGGCTTCATCCGTAATCACGAAACCGTCCTTCTTGTATGCCCGGAGGAAGAAATGCGTCGAAGTGCCCTGAACCCCATCAATACGGGCCAAACGTTCATGCACGAAGCCGGCTACCTTATAAAGGTTGTCGGCTGTCACGACGACTAGGAGGTCGTAACCACCCGACATCAAATAGCAGCTTTCAACTTGCTCGAAGCGACTGATGCGCTCGGCAATGCCATCGAAACCGCCGCCACCTTCGGTGCGAATCTTGATTTCAATCACCGCACGTACGCGACGTTCGGCCTCGAAGCTAGGATTTAAAACGGCGCGCCAACCGAGCAACACACCTTGGCTGCGAAGTTCAGCGAGTTGCTTATCCACCGCCTCGGGACCAAGATTCAAAATCTTCCCGATTTGCTTGGTGTCGAGCGGTTCTCCTTCGAGGAGTAATTTGAGTACGGAGTTCATAAGGTGTTAGGCTTTGACGAGGGCACGACGCTGACGAACGGCAGCAGCGAGTTGGTCAAAAATGGGTTTAGTCTGTTCAAACGAAAGACAAGCGTCGGTGATACTGCAACCGTAGGTGGAGGCGTCACGACCCTTCCAATCCTGACGGCCTTCGACGAGGTGACTTTCAATCATCACGCCCGCAATAATTTTGGAACCACGTGAAATCTGCTCGGCGAGATCCGCTGCAACCAACGATTGGCGACGGTGATCCTTGGAGCTATTACCATGCGAACAATCAACCACGAGACGCGTAGTGATGCCGGCCTTCTGCAAACGCGTCTCGGCATCAGCAATGAATTCAGCCCCATAATTAGGGCCTGTGCGTGAACCGCCACGGAGAATCACATGGCTATCGGGGTTCCCCGTGGTTTCGAAAATCGCAACCTCACCCTCTTTCGTTACCGAGGGGAACCAGTGCGAGGAACGAGCCGACAAACAAGCATCGACCGCGACTTGAATAGAACCGTCGGTACCATTCTTAAAACCTACAGGCATCGAAAGACCGGAAGCTAATTCGCGGTGAATTTGACTCTCGGTTGTGCGTGCACCAATGGCCCCATAAGCAACAAGGTCAGCCAGGTACTGAGGCGTAATGGGATCGAGAAACTCACTGGCACTGGGCAAACCCATGTCCGCAATCTGCGCCAACAGTCCACGGCCGAGGCGCAAGCCATCGTTGATCTTAAAGGAGCCGTCGACTTCAGGATCATTGATTAAACCCTTCCAACCCACCGTGGTACGAGGCTTTTCAAAATACACCCGCATCACAATTTGTAAGTCGGCGGCATGCTTCTTCGCTTCTTTTAAAAGTAGATTCGCATATTCTATGGCAGCCTTCGGGTCGTGCACCGAGCAAGGCCCAACCACGACCAACAAGCGGTCATCCTTACCGGACAAAATTGCAGAGGCCTCCTTACGGGCCGCCGTCACCACCTCGGTGGCACGTTCGCTCGGACGCAGCTCCTGGAGTAGGAGCGCGGGGGGCAGCAAGGGTAGCCGGCTGCGTATGCGTAAATCGTCCGTATTGTGAAACATTAGAAAAAGGCCTTTCCGTTGGGAAAAGAGGCTCAAATGAAGGATACTCAAGGCCTTATGTCAATGAATCGTCCCTTGTTGACGAAGGTGCCCCCCTGTATCAAAACTGTCTCAAAACGGCATGCCCAAGCCCCCTTCCAGCGAATCCCCCGACCAATCGGAGGCCTTTCGTGCCTACATCGCCGAGAAAGGGCTTCGGGGTACGCGCCAACGCTTAGCCGTTTTTGAGGCCACACGAAACCTAAGCGGACACTACACGGCCGAGGAACTTCTTAAGAAGTCGCGCTCCATCGATCGCACCGTTTCGCGTGCCACCATCTACCGTGCCCTACCCTTGCTCATCGGCAGCGGCATCATTCGTGAGGTCGATGTCGGGCGTGACCATAAATACTACCTCACTGAAACCGGCTCCACGCCTTTTCGCGCTCAACTCATCTGTGAAAACTGTGATACCATTTTAGAGGTCGATGCCCCATTCATGGAATGGTATGGTAAAACGGTTGCCGCCAAACACGGCATGAAGCCGATTTCTCAAAAACTCCAGGTGACCGCCCTTTGCGAAACTTGCCAAAAAAATAAACTTTCTCGCTCATGAAATCATTTCCTGCCGCTGCCGTCTTTCCTCCGCTACCGAGTGGCGGCGTGCCCTTGATCGACCTACAACGTGAAGTGATCGCACTCAAAAAAACGAAAGACGCCATTATCCTGGCACACAATTATCAGTGTGAAGACATTCAAGCAGTGGCCGATTTCGTGGGCGATTCGCTCGGACTGGCTTATAAGGCAGCGGCGGCTCAAAATTCGACCATCGTGTTCTGCGGGGTGCACTTCATGGCCGAAACCGCGAAGATCGTAAATCCAACGCGCAAAGTTTTGCTGCCTGATTTAAATGCCGGGTGTTCCCTGGCCGACTCTTGCCCCGCCGAGAAACTCGCTGCCATCAAAGCCGCCCAACCCAACCTCTACGTCGTCGCCTACATCAATTGCAGTGCCGCCGTTAAAGCCCTCAGCGATGTCATCGTCACCAGCGGCAATGCATCTAAAATCGTACAAAAAGCCCCAGCGGATCGGCCCATCCTTTTTGTGCCCGATCAAAACCTAGGCAGTTGGGTCTCCGCCAAAACAGGACGAGCCATGCAACTCTGGCCCGGCAATTGCTACGCCCACGTGCAATTCACCCCCACCGCCCTTCTTCGTGCTAAAGCCGAACACCCTGGCGCACCCGTAGTCGCACACCCCGAATGCACGGAGGCCGTTCGCGACCTCGCCGACATGGTTTGCTCAACCGAATTAATGGTCGACTGGTGCAAGCAACAAACCGCCCAAACTTTAATCATCACTACTGAGTCGGGCATGATTCATCGCCTGCGCCGCGAAGTCCCCGGCAAAACGTTTGTCGCCGCACCGACCGATCGCTGCTCCTGCAATGATTGTCGCTTCATGAAAATGAATACTTTGGAAAAAGTCCGTGACTGCCTACGAGACGGCACCCCCGAAATTATTTTGCCCGAAAGCGTGCGGGCCGCGGCCGAGATTCCCTTACGCCGCATGCTCGAGTGGAGCAAGTGAGTCGGGCAAGTCCGAAGAATTTATCATTCAATTTGTAAAAGGATTCGGCGGTCAATTCTTGCTCCCAGCCGAGCAAGAACCTAACTTCATTGCATGTTGAAGTGGCCCTATGCCGACCCCGCTACGGCACCGACCAACGCCCCCGTTCATATTGGTGGTACGCTCGACCCCACCACGCTTTTAAGTGCCTATCAGAACGGAATTTTTCCTTGGCCCAATGATAGCAAATCCGTGCGTTGGTGGAGCCCGGATCCACGCTTTGTACTCTTGCCGCAAGAGCTACGTTGCCCCGACAGTTTACATAAAGTGATGCGCAAGAAAGGTTGGCGCATAACCGTCGACCAGGCCTTTGAAACCGTGATGCGAGAGTGCGGCAAGGCGCCTCGCCCCGGCCAAAACGGCACGTGGATTACCGAAGACATTATTAAAGCCTACTGCGAACTTCATCGGCAAGGTTACGCCCACAGCGTCGAAGTTTACTGGAATGATGAATTAGTAGGCGGACTTTATGGCGTGGCGTTGGGTCGGCTCTTCCACGGCGAATCCATGTTCCACACCAAGACCGACGCGTCCAAGGTCGGCTTCGTCGCCCTGGTGCAGCGCCTTCTCTCCTGCGGCTTTATTCTGATTGATTGTCAAATCCCCACCCAGCACCTCGCGAGTTTCGGTGCGTTTGCGATTCGACGAAAACAATTTCTAGAAATCGTCGCTCAGGCCCAAAATGAAAAGCCGCACGCCGATCCGTGGACTAGTCCGCTTTGGCCTTTGTCTTCGTCGCCGACTTCTTGAGCTGGGCGACTTCGCGCTGATACACGCGCCCGACAATGACACAAAGCTGCTGCAGCGAGCGGCCATCCGTGTAAACGGCAATACCCGCTTTCATGTAAGCCTGTTCGCGCTTTTTCATGAGTTCCCGAATCTTTACCTCTGGGTCGTCACCTTTAAGTAATGGCCGACGGGACTTATTGGCGGTGCGACGAATAATTGTATCAACCGAGGCAAATAAAGTAATGACCACGCCCTTGGAGCGCACGAGTTCAGCCATGCCAGCAGGGACAACCAAGCCACCACCGCAGGCAATAATCGCCCCGGACGGAGGAATCAGTTCTTCGATAACCTTACGCTCAAGCGCACGAAAGTGCTCTTCACCTTGTTCGGCAAAAATATCTGCCACACTCGCCCCCGCTAATTTTTCGACCAAATCATCCGTATCGAGGAACGGACGTTGCCAGCGGTGAGCTAACTGGCGGCCCAGGGCAGACTTCCCCGTCCCCATGAATCCAGCTAGGATGAGGTTCGGTTGTTCGTCGGATGTGGCACGCCCAGGCATGACCAAGAATGAAGGGAGTTTGTGCCCATCTTCGCAAGCGACAATCACCACCACCCCGCTTGCTTAATTTCATTGTCCAAGTTATTTTCACTTCTTGCCATGGCTTCAACGGGTCTGATCTCTCCGCCACTTCCCTCCGACGAGTTGCAGTCGGTCTACGCACAGACCCAAGGTGTTCCATTTTATAACCGCTCAGATTGGGCCGCCGCCCTGAAGCTTAATCCCGTTGCGTTGTCGAAACTCCCGCGACTCACCAAGGCCGAGTTGCGCGAACATTCGCCACACAATCTACTACCCGCCCGCTTCAACCTTAGCCAATTAGTCGCCAAGGGCCTTGTTGAAGAAGAAAGCACTTCGGGTACTTCTGGTGCGAGCGTTCAGGTGGTCTTCGGCTCCCGCTGGTGGGCTGAGCAAGAAATACGCGCCCTGCGACAGAATCCTTTCATCCGAAAAATCTTGGATGCGACTCCTGACGCTCGCCGTGCCGTTTTTACGACTCCTGGCTGCAGTGGCGTCAGCTGTTTCGCCCGCTGGCTCAACTTCGAGCAACGCATTATCGGTTCCACCTTATACGTTAATCAGTCACGCATCCCCTTTTCGATTCCCGAGGACAAACTCGCGGCCATGGCCGAAGAAACGAAGCAGTGGCAGCCTACCTTTCTCGATGTCGACCCCGTACATGGCATGTGGTTTGCGCTTTATTGCGAACGTCACGGCCTCACCTTCCCTTCGCTTCAATTTATCATCAGTAGTTATGAATTTACGAGCGTACTACACCGACGAATCATGGAACGCGTCTTCGGTGTGCCTGTAATCAACCTCTACGGCTCCAGCGAAACTGGACACCTCCTCATCGAGGAATCAGCCGGACAAATGATCCCCAGTCCGGCAACGGCCTTCCTTGAGTTATGCGACATTGATGCGCAAGGCATCGGACAGCTCCTCGTCACCACTCGCACCAATGAGTACCTGCCATTGCTGCGCTATGAAATCGGTGACCTCGCAGCCATCGTCCCGAACGGCTACCGCATCCACGGGCGCGTGCGCGATGCCCTCCGTCGCGCCGACCACTCCCTGCTGACTACTTACCAAGTGGATCAATGCTTCCAAGATGTTCTGGGTGTCGCACATTATCAGGTGCGCCAATCCACCGACGGGCGATGCGAAGTCTTCTTGCTACCTGAAATCCCCGGCGAGCCCCTAGATGAAATTAAGGTCGTGGTGGCTGAACGACTGACACGTCTGACGGGCAGTCCAATTAACATCGCGGTGGTGCCCTTAATTCCGCCAGAGGACTCAGGAAAGTTTCGTCTAACGACCCGCGTGGCCTAAAATCTGGCCCTGCCGCTTTAATATTTAGCTTATTTCTCTGCTTCTGGCTGGAAAAAGCAGTTTTATCCCACCAACATTCGGCCACAATCATGGAAGTCTACATTGACGGAAAGTTTTATCCTAAAGCTGAAGCGAAAATCTCGGTCTTCGACCACGGCTTTCTCTACGGTGACGGCATCTTTGAAGGCATCCGTCTTTACAAGGGCAACGTCTTCCGCCTCGACGAACACCTTGAACGCCTGGAAATGTCCGCCAAGGCCCTATGCCTGCAGATGCCCTGGACTCGCAAAGAAATTTCCGACATCGTCTGTGCGTCTTGCCGCCAGAATAAATTAACTGATGGCTACATTCGCCTCGTCGTGTCCCGTGGCTTTGGCGACCTGGGCCTGTCGCCCAAGAATTGCCCTACGCCTTCCATCGTCTGCATTGCGGATAGCATCAAACTTTACCCCGAAGAGCTTTACACTTCGGGCATGAAGATCATCACTGCCCCCACCCGTCGCATGAGCCCAGGTGCTCTGCCGCCGATGATTAAGTCGCTCAACTACCTGAACAACATCTTAGCGAAGATGGAAGCACAGCAACACGGCTTCCACGAGTGCCTCATGCTCAATGAACAAGGCTATGTTTCCGAGTGCACGGGCGATAACGTTTTCCTGATCCACAAAGGTAAACTCATCACCCCAGCCTCCCACGCCGGCGCCCTCATCGGAATCACCCGCCAAGTTGCCCTTGAAATCGCGGCCGCTCTCAAGATTCCGACCGTCGAAACCAATATCACCCGTTACGATGTATGGAATGCCGACGAATGCTTCCTGACCGGCACCGCCGCCGAAGTCATCCCCGTGATTGAAGTCGATGCCCGCACGATTGGCACTGGCAAACCCGGCCCCATCACCGCAAAGATTCTGGCAGAGTTTCGCAAGAAGGCCTCGGTCGAAGGCACCAAAATCTAAGGTTTAGATTATAAAATAAAAAGCCCTCAGTGCAGTTACGCGCTGAGGGCTTTTTATTTAGCGGGGATTATTACTCTCCGACGATGGTTCCCGCTGGAACAATTGCGCCCTTCTTGACGACGATGACACCGTCGCGGACGAAGAGAGCCTCGGTTTCCCATTTCTCAGGCAAGCCAGTTGGTGCCAAGCGACAGCCTTTTCCGATACGTGCGTTCTTATCAATGATGGCATTGCGAATGTAACAGCCCTCACCGACACCGATGTCAGGACGTCCGAGACGTGCATTTTCAGTAACGTCTTCCGCACGCTCAAAGTGGTCGGCACCCATCATCACGACATTTTCCAAATTCGTGCCGCGACGTACGACAGAACGTGTACCCAAAACCGAACGCGTGATATCAGAGTCATCCACAATACAGCCGCTGGCCATCAACACACGGCTGGTACGACAAGCATTCAACTTAGCCGTGGGCAAGTACAACGCATGCGTATAAACGGGGTTGGTGCTGTCAAAGAAATCAAAGGGCGGAACCGGATCGGTTAGAGTGAGGTTACATTCCCAGAAGGAACCCACCGTGCCGATGTCTTCCCAGTAGCCATCGAAGACGAAGCCCATCATGCGTTTCGTCTTTAATAAGCCTGGAATCACTTCTTTACCAAAGTCAGTTTGTTTAGGGTCCGCCAAGGCCTCGCGCATCACCTTGCCTGAGAAAACGTAAATACCCATTGAAGCCAAGCAGTAGGGCTTGTCGGACTTATCAGAAAGGCGACCGCGGGCAGCACCCTTTAAAACAAGGGATTGTACCACCGCTGGATCCTTCGGCTTTTCAACAAACTCGACTATTTTCAAGTCGGGCTCAACGCGCATGACCCCCAGAGCGGAAACCTGGTCAGCAGGCATAGCCTTGGCGGCAATCGTGATATCAGCTGCCGATTCCAAGTGCTGCATCACTAGTTCCTTGAAATCAATACGGTAGAGTTGGTCGCCCGAGAGAATTAAAACCAGGTCCGAATCATTTAGGTTATAGTGATTAAGGTTTTGGCGGACCGCATCGGCCGTACCTTGATACCACGCTTCTTTATCGCCCGTTTGCTCAGCCGCTAAAATATCGACGAAGCCATTGCCAAAACCATCAAACTTATAGGCCTGTTGAATGTGTTTATGGAGTGAGGCGGTGTTAAACTGCGTGAGAACGAAAATTTGGTTAAACCCGGAGTTCAGGCAGTTACTGATTGGGATATCGACCAAGCGATAATTTCCTGCCAGCGGAACGGCGGGCTTACAGCGGTTTCTGGTTAAGGGATAAAGGCGCGTACCGCGACCTCCGCCCATGATGATACAGATAACGCGTGGAAGTTTCTTCATAGTTACAAGAACAACCACAACCAGATTTCGCAATGGCTCAAGCGGAAAAGTCCTAATGACGCTTGAAGCCTAATCATTGTGTGTTTTGCATCAGCCATCGCATGGCACTTGCCTTTCATATTCTCGGAACCAGCAGCTCAGGCAATTGCTCCATCCTCGAAACCAACGGTGCGCGCATTATGATTGATGCTGGCTTTCAGGGGACTCGACTCGAGGCCTCGCTCACTAAGCTTGGTTTTACTTCTGCAGCCGTCGATGCGGTTTTTATAACGCATGAGCATGCCGACCATTGCGTCGGACTTGCCGCATTGGTTCGACAGAACCCCACGCTCAAAGTTTTCGCCAATCGCGAAACCGCCCGGCGGATTCAAGGCACATTAAAAATCAGGCCGGATTGGCAATTATTCGAGACGGGTTCGACCTTCGAATTTCGCGGACTGCAAATTACTTCTATCCCGATTCCACACGATGCGGCCGACCCCGTGGGCTTTGCGATTGATTGTCCAGCGGAAGACCAACGCCCGGCTCGCCGAGTGACTTGGTTAACCGACCTCGGTCATGCCACCGATGTTGTGCGCCACCATTGCTCGTTGGCCGACGTGTTAGTCCTCGAAGCCAATTACGATGACGAGATGCTGGATCTATCGAAACGTCCCTTACACCTCAAGCAACGCATCCGCGGCAACCACGGACACCTATCCAATCACGCCGCCCGCGACCTTTTACTGAGCCTGCGTGAATGGCAGACAACGGAGCTTTTTCTCGGCCACCTCAGCAAGGAATGTAACCGCACCTCACTGGTTGATGAGGTCATGAACGCCGTACGCAACTGGAAGAACGATCTACGTGTCACGGTGGTCGACCCCCTCGAAGACGACCCCATTAGCGCTTGGTAAAGGGCCCCAGTTTATCAGTAAAATCGTTTTTCTGAGGTAGGGCGGTCAAGTCCTGCTTGACCGTGTTGAGCGAGGCGGCTTGTCTTCGCCTTTAATCCCATGGCCAACATCCCCGTTAATCGTATTAAGAAGAAGAACATCATGAGCTACAA
>CANGNX010000014.1 GCA_947455415.1 Opitutia bacterium
ATGCTTCTTCTTGGTTTGCGACATGGCGTTGAGGGTTAAAATGGTGGACGGAGAGGGACTCGAACCCACGACATCCTGCGTGTAAAGCAGGCGCTCTAACCAACTGAGCTATCCATCCAGAGGAAGGTTGGGTATAGGGAATTCCCCCGCCTTTTGTCCACTATGAAAACCACCCTCGGGCTTGCCCCTTCGGGTTTATCCAGCCAACTTGTCTCTCAATGGATTCCGAGCGCACTCAGCGTATTCTTTTAGCCCTGCAGTCGCTCACCGCTACAAATGCAGGAAAAGCCTCTATTTTAGAGTCAATTCGCGTATTGGATGCGGAAGTTGCGGGCCCCGATTCGGGTCTGCCGAGCGATTTAGACCACTACCTGAGACGTCGTTCTTATGAGAAGGCCCTACTGCTTTTAACCGGCGGCAAACCAGGTGCGGGGACCTGCGGACGGGGCTGATGAGCGATAACCCCTTCGATAAATTACCCGCGGAGGGCCTTCCGCCCGGCCCGCCACCCAAACCTGCGGCCGCTGCCCCCGTTAAACCCAAACGCGGTAAGGTTGTTCTCCAATATGAACGTTCCGGACGCGGCGGCAAAGAAGTCACATTGGTTAAAGGACTTTGGCTGGAATCCCAAGAGGCCCGCTTTCGTGAGGCACTGTTGAAAGATTTAAAACGGGCGCTGGGCACTGGCGGTGCGCTGGAAGATCGGCATATCGTCTTGCAGGGTGACCGTCGCGAAACTGCCAAGGTCTGGCTGTTGAAAGATGGTTACACGACGAATCTATAAAATATAAAACCCTCTCGCTTCAGGCGAGTTGCCGAGTAATAAAAACGCAGTGCCCGAAATCAGACCCAGTTTAATTTCATTTGCCGATGACCTCGCCCCCGCGGCCGAGGTCCTGGGCCTCTTACGTCAAGCCGGCGGTCGACCATTCTTGGTGGGCGGTTGCGTGCGCGATGCATTACTAGGTGACGCCCCGAAGGACCTAGACATCGAAGTGTTTGGTCTGGGTTCGCGCGAAGTTGAAAATGCCTTAAAGAAAAAGTTCGGTATCATTACCGTCGGCGCAGCCTTCGGTGTCACCAAAATCAAAGATCTGCCGATTGATATTTCCGTGCCCCGTCGTGAAAATCGCACGGGGGTAGGGCATAATGATTTTGTCGTGCAGGCCGACCCCACCATGACACCCATGGATGCGGCGACCCGACGTGATTTCACGGTTAATGCCATCGCTTGGAACCCTGAGACTGGAGAAATCATCGACCCATGGAATGGTTTAGCCGATTTAAAGGCGAAAGTGTTGCGGCATGTTTCCGATAAATTCTCCGAAGACCCGCTGCGCGTACTGCGTGCGATGCAATTCGTGGCTCGCTTTGAATTTTCCGTGGCCCCGGAAACGATTGCACTGTGTGCGTCGTTGACCCCGGAGCATTTGGCAACCGAACGACTCATGGAAGAGTGGTCGAAGTTTATTTTACGCAGTAAGAAGCCCTCGCTCGGACTGAATTTCTTGCGCGCCTGTGGTTGGATTAAATTCTTCCCCGAGTTGGCGGCGACGATTGATGTACCTCAGGATCCGCAATGGCACCCCGAAGGCGATGTGTGGACGCACACCTCGTTGTGCATGGATGCATTTGCATCGGGTCGAGTAGGCAATCGCGATGAAGACTTAATTGTGGGCCTTTCCGTTTTGCTTCATGATTTAGGTAAAGCCACGACGACGAAGGTCGAAGCCGATGGCCGACTGCATGCCTATGGACATGAAGCAGCGAGCGTGCCCATGGCCGAACGTTTCCTCGCCCAAATCACGCGTGAGACGAAATTAATTGAGTCGGTATTGCCACTCATTCGCTGGCACGGACAGCCGCATGAACTCCATAAGGTTAAGGCGGGCGATGGTGCCGTGCGCCGTCTGGCGAATAAGGTGGGGCGAATTGATCGTTTGATTCGTATTGATGACGCCGATCGCAAGGGCCGCGGGCCGCTGGCATTTACCGAAGCATCGCCCCAAGGGCAGTGGCTGAAAGAGCGGGCTGACGCTTTAAATATCGCGGCTTCCGTGCCGAAGAAAATTCTGCTGGGTCGCCACCTTATCGCCCAAGGCCACGCGCCTGCCGCATGGTTTACGAAAATTTTAGATGAAGCCTATGAAGTGCAGCTCGACGGTGGATTTCAAGATGAGGCCACGGCCCTGGTTTGGCTGAAGGAGCGACTTGCCCGCGGCACCAACTAAACATGTCGGCTAATCTAAAAATTACTGAATTAGAGAAGTCCGCACCCGATTGGCAGACGGTGTTGGCGGAGGTCCTCCAGAAATTTTCCTGCGTCACGGGCACGATTCATCGCACCGATGCGGCCACGGGCCTGCTGCGCTTACTCGCCCACCAAGGTATTCCGCCTTTTGTCTTAGATAAAATTAATACCATTCCGTTTGGTAAGGGGATTGCGGGTTGTGCGGCGGAACGCCAAGAGCCCGTGCAGCTTTGTAATTTACAAATCGATGCCAGCGGTGTGGCTAAACCTGCAGCCCGTCAAACCAACGTACAGGGTGCCTTGGCGGTGCCGATTTTAGCAGATGGTAAAGTGTTGGGAGTGCTAGGTATCGGCAAAATGCAACCCTACGATTTCACGGCTGAAGAAATCGCAGCGGTGCAGGCGATCGCTAAACTTATCGCGACTCGATTTACTCAGCGCTGAGTGCCTTGCCCGTGGGCGAATGTTTCGCTTTGAGTAGGTCCGCAGATAGCCCGGCGAATATAAGCTCGCCACCCTTGCTGCCACCCTGTGGACCGAGTTCCAGCACCCAATCCGCGGCCAGAATCACATCGGAGTGATGTTCAATGATGATAATTGTGGCCCCCGCATCGCGCAATCGGCCCAGCAATTTCAAGAGCTTGGCGATGTCATCCCAATGCAGGCCGGTGGTGGGTTCATCTAAAATATAAAGTCGACCCGCATGATCGCGGCGGGAGAGCTCGGCTGCTAATTTTAACCGTTGTGCTTCACCGCCCGAAAGGGTGTTGGCGGCTTGTCCGAGTTTTAAGTAGCCGAGACCGACCTCTTCGAGGGTGCGAAGTTTTTCCGCGAGTCGAGGTTGAGCCTTAAATACCTCGGCAGCTTCTTTCACCGAGAGCTGTAAGGCATCGGCAATACTGAGCCCTTTAAAACGAACTTCTAAGGTTTCGCGATTAAAGCGCTGGCCCGCGCAACTGGGGCATTCCACAAACGCTTCGCCGAGGAATTGCATATCGAGGGCAACAAAACCTTCGCCGGTACAAGTTTCACAACGTCCGCCGCGGACATTGAAACTGAAGCGTCCGGGATTGTAGCCACGGACTTTAGATAGGGGCAGGGTGGCCCATAGTTCACGCAGTAAATCCATGATGCCCGTGAAGGTGGCGGGATTTGAACGTGGGCTGCGGCCGATGGGTTCTTGGTCGACGGATGTGAACGAAATAATTTTCTCTAAGCCATCGATGCCGCCATTTACACCAGGTACAACCTTGGCGCCGTTGATTTTGCGGGCTGCAGTGGCGGCGAGGATATCGAGTGCCAAAGTGCTTTTTCCTGAGCCCGAAACGCCGCAGACGGCAGTGATATTTCCGACGGGGAATTTGGCCGTGATATTTTTAAGGTTATTTTCGCGGGCATCTTTGATGGTAATGAAATCTTTCCCGACCGCTTTCGGAGTAATGATTTTGGCCAAGCTCGCCCGACCCGACAAATAAGCGCCGGTCCGCGAATGGGCGTCGGCTAAGCATGCTTCAGTGGTGCCCTCAAATACGACACGCCCACCATCGATACCTGCACCTGGACCCATTTCAACCAGGTGATCAGCGGCGAGCATCATCGAACGATCGTGTTCGACGACGACTAAGGTATTTCCAAGGTCGCGCAGGTTGTGCAGAGATTTAATTAAACGCGCATGGTCCGACGGGTGCAGTCCGATACTCGGCTCATCAAGTACGTAGGTTACGCCTACGAGGCCGAGTCCGAGCTGCGTGGCTAAGCGAACGCGTTGGGCTTCGCCGCCAGAGAGTGAACCCACTTCGCGGTTGAGGGTGATGTAGGAAAGCCCGCCTTCATTGAGGAAACTCAGCCTTTGTTCGAGTCCGCGTCGGGCCTCTTCCATCGGAGTGACGGCAGGATTTTTCGTCAGGGTCTGCGTAAAGGCAAGGGCTTCGGGGATGGTGAGGGCGAGGAAATCGGCCATGTTTTTTCCATCCAATCGGAGAGAAAGTGCGGCAGGGGAAAGTCGTTGTCCGTGGCAACTTGTACAAGTTGAGCCTGATTGGAATTGTAGTAGCCGTTGACGGAGTGATTCACCCGTGGTGGTGCGATAGGCGTGTTCGAGCTCAGCGAACATGCCGTGCCAGAATGTGTCGACGGGCTTTCGGCCCTTGAGGGGCGGCAGAAGGTAGGTTCGTTTTGTGTCGCCGTGTAAAATAATTTTCCGAATTTCCTTCGGTAATTCGCACCAAGGTTTTTTCTGGTCGAATGGAATTTGTTCAGCGAGGGCGCGCGTGATGGCGTTACGACGAATGAGTGTTTTGCGCGTGGCACATTTCCATGGCTTCACCGCTCCGTCGAGTAATGAAAGGTTTTCGTTGGGGATGGAGAGCGATTCTTGAAAGCGAAGCTGTCGACCCAGTCCGCCACAATCAGGACAGGCGCCGCTGGGGTGGTTATGCGAGAGTGAGCGTGGGGTCAGCGGCTCATAGGTTTCACCGCAGTGTTCACAGGCTAAATTCAGTGAAAGAGGGTATTTTTCCCAATTATCGGACGTCGTTTCTGCAAGGATGAAGGCCTTCTGGCGTCCCTCGCGAAAAGCCAGCTCGAGTGAGTCGGACAATCGACTGCGTTGCTCAGGTCCGCTGACCATGCGATCCACGACCACGTCGAGTTGCATTACTTCACGTCCCTTGAGTAGTCCTTCGGCTTCTTCGAGTGTGACCACCTGTTCGTTGATGCGCACGCGGGTGAAACCTCGGCGACCTAAGTCCGCACATGCTTGCAAGAGTGCCGAAGGTCGCTCGCTTGCGATGGGTGCGAGCACCATAAGTTTTTTACCTGCGGGAATTTTTTCGAGAGACTTTAAATTATCATCGAGTGATCGACGGCGAATGCGGTGTCCGTCTTTTAAGCAACTGCGTTCGCCAGCGAGAATCCAGAGCGGTCGAGCGTGATCCGCAATTTCGGTGAGTGTCGCAACGGTTGAGCGTGGATTAGTGTTTCCGCCGGTGCGTTGCGCGATGGCAATGACTGGAGATAAGCCACGAATGAAATCCACATCGGGTCGCTCGACAGATTCCAATAAACCACGCGCCTTAGCGGAAAGGGATTCGAGGTACTGACGTGAGCCCTCGGCATGGAGCGTGTCAAAGGCCAGGGATGATTTGCCCGATCCGCTGACCCCAGTGATGACCGTGAGTCGATTGCGGGGTAGGGAGAGCTCCACGTCCTTGAGGTTGTGGGTCCGGGCGCCTTTAATGTGAATAGGTGTGGTCAAAACGTGGATAGTGGAGGGAAGGGTGCCTTAGAAAAGGGTCAATTATGTGTTTATACGCTTAATATCGGGTATTTTAGATGCGTTTGGCCTGTGAATAGGCGGTGAACGACCTGTTCAATAATGTACCTTGGGTGGATTAGGCAAGCGGCAGGGGTCGCTTTAGGGGCTGAAAATAGGTCGTCAGTTTACCCGAAGATACACCCTTCCGTCACACAACTGTAACAATCGTATGTTAGATTTTAGGCCTTCCACTCATGAATACCTCTATCAAGTCCCTCGCCTTACTGGTTTTCGCAGCCTCCGCTGCCACCACCGTATTCGCCGCCGAAGCACCCGCTGCACCTACTGCGCTTCCTGAGTACGCTGTTAGCTCCGGCGTTTCAGGTAATTTAAATTCGGTTGGTTCCGATACGTTGGCCAACCTCATGACTTTCTGGGCCGAAGGTTTCAAAGCCAAGTACCCTAACGTAAATATTCAAATTGAAGCTAAAGGATCTTCGACTGCTCCTACCGCGCTGACCTCAGGTGCCGCCCAAGTTGGACCGATGAGCCGCGAAATGAAGTCGAGTGAAGTCGCAGCCTTTGCCGGAAAATTTGGTTATAAGCCATCGAAGATTGCCGTCGCGATCGATGCCCTCGCCGTCTTCGTGCACAAAGACAATCCAACCAAGGGCCTCACGATGACTCAAGTGGACTCGATTTTCTCTTCCACTTGCAAGCGTGGTGGTCAAGACATCGCAACTTGGGGTCAAGCCGGCCTTACCGGTGATTTCTCTGGTAAGACCCTTTCCATCTTTGGTCGCAACTCTGCCTCGGGCACTTACGGTTTCTTCAAAGAGAAGGCCCTAAAGAATGGTGACTATAAGAGTTCAGTTAAAGAACAGCCTGGATCTTCCGCGGTTGTCCAAGGTGTTTCTTCAGACATTGCAGCCGTCGGTTATTCGGGAATCGGCTACAAGACCTCGGGTGTTAAAGCACTTCCACTGGCTGTTAAAGATGGCGGTTCATTCGTTGAGCCAAGCTATGAGAATTGCTTAAATAAGACTTACCCTCTCTGGCGCTACCTCTACGTCTACGTTAACAAAGCACCCAGCAAGGAAATGGATAAGCTCACGAGCGAATTCATTACCTTCGTGCTCTCGAAACAAGGCCAAGAGATCACCGTTAAGGATGGTTATTACCCGCTCCCCGCAGATGTGGCTAGCGAAGGTCGCATTGCCCTGAAGTACTACAGCGCAGAATAATTTGGTCTCGAATCCGCCTCGCCGTCGCCACGCCGAAAGTTCGGTCGGTTACTAAAGAACGGCGAGTGCGGGCTCGAGTCCTCCTCAAGGCGGATCAACCGCCTTTTTCTTTTTGATGGGTCACGAAAGTTGTGAGAGAAATAACTAATGTCAGAAAACTCGAAACATCCACCTGACGCTCCGACGCCCGCTCGGTTCCAGGTGAGCCGTTTCACTTTACTTGCCGACACTTGGATGGGTCGGCTCATTCGTTTTGGTGGCGTGAGTGTAGTGGTCGCAGTTCTCGGGATGTTGGTCTTCTTGGTTTGCCAAGTTCTACCTTTATTTTCTGGCGCTAAGCTCGAGTCGCTGGCTCCCGTTGCCTTCGAAAGAACGGCCGTGGGTTTCGGTGAAGATGAATACGGTGAATTGCCTTTCACCTGTGATGCCGCTGGAACTTTGGTGTTCCGTCAGGCTTATTCTACGCAGGGTGTGGCGGCGGGTACGGTGGCCAAAGCCTGGTCGCCCACTTTAGCGCCCGGGCAAACTGTTACAGCGGTGCGCTCCTACCCGCGCGAAGGGCTGGTTGTATTAGGTCTGTCCGATGGCAGTGTCCTCGAAGTAAAAGTTACTTATAAAATCACTTTCGACGAAAAAGGCGGTCGTACGCCCCAGCCACAAGTGGTCGCGTCGCCCGCTCAGCCGTTGGGTAAAAAGCTTTTACCCTGTTTAGATATTTGGAGCGTCAAAGGACCGAATGGTCACCTGGTTATCTGCCGTCAGCAAGAAGCGGGACGTGATTTCTTAACCGCTGCTCGTCTGCCAGAAAAGCCTGTATTGGCCGGACCAGGTTTGGCGTCCGCAGTTAGCACCTTTAGTATCGCGAGCGACATCCCAGATCTCGAACGTGTCTTTGTACCTTCGACGGCCGACTCGGTGATTGTGATTCGTAAAGATGGCGAGGTGCGAGTCTACATGGTGGACGAAGAAGAGGTTTCATTTTTGCAATCGTTTAAGCCCTTTGCCTCGTTGCCTGATTCGCGCATTGCGGCGGCGGGCCTGATTTTTGGTAACGTTTCTTTGGTGGTGAATAGTTTCAGTGGTGTCGAAGAAGTCTGGTCGATTTATCCGCAAGTACAGGCGAATGGACAGAGTCAGCGTCGCTGGGGGAAGATCCATGACTGCGAACCGCTCGCGGGAGCAGGGAAAGGTATTTTTCCTGCCGTTGGTAATAAATGCTACCTCACGGTGGCTGGTGGCCGGATGCAGATTCGCAATATGACGAACGGCTCCTTGCGCTGGGATGCACCTGCTCCTACGGCTGAAGTCCGTCAGGTGGTATTCTCGCGGAACTACGATCGCCTGACCGTGCTTTCGGCGGATGGTGTACTGCGTCGCTGGTCGATTGAAGACCACCATCCCGAAGCGTCGTGGAATACTTTCTTCGGTAAAATTTGGTACGAAGGTGCGAGTGCTCCAGCTTACACCTGGCAATCCAGTTCGGGAGCGGATGAGTTTGAAGCCAAATACTCCTTGGTTCCGTTGCTGTACGGCACAATTAAGGGGACCGTTTACGCTTTACTCTTTGCCATCCCCATCGCGCTTCTGGCCGCGATTTATGTCTCTCAGTTTCTGCGACCAGAACTTAAGAAAATTATTAAGCCGACCATGGAGATCATGGCTTCCTTGCCATCGGTCGTCTTGGGCTTCTTGGCAGGTTTATGGCTCGCGCCAATCGTGGATGCCAATCTCCTGCCACTGATTTGTTTAGTCGCAGCACTTGCCCCCGCCGCACTGGCCGCTGGTTTTGCTTGGTCGAGTTTACCTCAGCCCATTCGTCGTAAGGTTGGGCCTGGTTGGGAATTTGCTTACTTAATTCCGTTCGTAGTTTTCTGTGGCTGGTTAGCGTGGCAAGCCGCCCCGTTGATTGAATCTTCCTTCTTCAGTGTTAAGGACGCGGCCAGCGGACAAACGATTTCCGATTTTCGTGAGTGGTGGAGACAGAACAGTGGTTGGTCTTACGATTCGCGTAACTCCATTGTGGTCGGCTTTGTGATGGGCTTTGCTGTCATTCCCATTGTCTTCACCATTGCCGAAGATGCCCTTTCGAATGTACCCGACGCTCTAGTATCCGGCTCGCTCGCCCTCGGGGCAAGTCGCTGGCAAACCGTTTGGAGCGTCGTAGTACCAACGGCTATTTCAGGTATCGTTTCAGGTATCATGATTGGATTTGGACGGGCGGTCGGCGAGACGATGATCGTGGTAATGGCCACCGGGAATACGCCCGTCATGGAAGCGAATCCATTTAACGGCATGCGTACGCTGTCCGCTAACATCGCCGTCGAATTACCAGAAGCCGCCGTCGGCCACACGCACTACCGGGCCTTGTTCTTGGGTGCGTGTTGCCTCTTTGCTCTAACTTTCGTGATTAATACTTTCGCCGAAATCCTCCGCCAGCGCTTACGTCAGCGCTACAAGGTGGTTTAATGCCATGACACAACCCGCCTACGATAATTCAGCACCTAAGGGCGAACCATGGGTATGGTTTACTAGCCTAGGCTTAATCATTGGACTCACGATGGTAGCAGGCTTGCTTGGACTGGTTTTAATTAACGGCTTTTCAGTTTTTTGGGCTCCCGCCGTTCCCACCGTCAAGTTGAGTGACGGCACAGTGATGATGGGCCAGTTGGCACAGCGACGAGTCAGACCGGATTCACCCGCGTCTCAGCCGAAATATGAGCGCCAGTATCAAGTGGGTCTGCGTGAGCTCAATGGTGCGTCGTATGTTTGGGTGGAAGAAGCCAAGATTGTACAAGAGGATTTCGCTACGCAAACCATGGGCTTGGAGCGCATGGAGAATGGCCCCGCGTTTGTCACACCATTGGCTTTTGTGGATGCAGCCGGTCGTAGGGTGCCACTCACTAAATCTACTTTTGAGGCTTTATTAAATGAAGTGGAGCGAGCGTCTGAAATCCGCAGTGAACTCAACGCCATTCAGCGCTCGAAGATTGGGGCGGTGAATGCCAAGATGGAGTTGGCCCGAATTGATTTACGACGAGCGGAAGATCGCGGTGAGTCAGTGTTGGAGATTAAGGCGAAATTAGCTGCACTCGACATGGAGTTTAATCAATTGCGTGCACAGTCAGAGAAGGTGGTGGCGAAAAATGCTTTAGCCAAGTTAGAGGCACGTGATGCGCGTGGCCGTGAAGTGGTTTTACCCATGTCCACCATTGTTCGCGCTTGGTTGCCCAATGACATGTCCGCCTGGGATCGCGTATGCCTGTTCTTCAGTCGACTCCGTGAATTCCTTTTTGATGAGCCACGTGAGGCGAATACGGAAGGCGGCTTAATGCCAGCAATTTTCGGCACCCTGGTGATGACGGTGTTCATGAGTTTATTGGTCACGCCGTTTGGTGTGATTGCGGCTATCTACCTACGTGAATATGCAAAAGATGGTGTGATTTTACGGATGGTACGTATCTGCGTGAATAATTTAGCGGGCGTCCCGTCGATTGTTTTCGGCGTCTTCGGCTTAGGATTTTTCGTTTACGTCTTGGGTGGTTCAATCGACCAACTGTTCTTCTCCGACCAGCTAAAATATAATAACAATACGCCAGTGTTTGGTACGGGCGGCTTGTTGTGGTGTTCGCTGACTTTGGCACTCATGACGCTCCCCGTTGTCATTGTGGCTACCGAAGAAGCTTTATCGGCTGTACCGCGTGGCATGCGCGAAGCTTCGCTGGCCGCCGGTGCTTCGAAGTGGCAAACCATTCGCGACATTTTACTGCCAGCATCTGCTCCGGGAATTTTGACGGGCGTTATTTTAGCCATGGCTCGTGGGGCAGGGGAGGTCGCACCGTTGATGCTAGTGGGCGTCGTAAAACTCGCCCCCACGCTGCCCGTAGACATGGTGGAGCCGTTCTTGCACTTCGACCGTAAGTTCATGCACCTTGGTTTTCATATTTATGATTTAGGCTTCCAGTCGCCCGACTCGGATGCCGCGCGTCCGATGGTTTTTGCCACGACCTTGTTGCTGATTGTTCTAGTCGTGTGCTTAAATTTGGGTGCCATCACCATCCGTAATCGCCTCCGTGCTCGCTATAAGGGTGCCTCATTCTAAAATCCATCATGTCCACTACCATGAACCCTTCAGCCTCCCGAATCAAAGTTCAACCCGCCACGGAAAGTGAAGGGCGTAAAGATTACATTCGTATTCAAGATTTCGGTTTTTGGTATGGTGCCAAAAAAGCCCTCGATGCGATTTCCTTAGACGTGCCCGAGCAACGCGTGGTTGCGTTTATTGGACCGTCGGGCTGCGGAAAATCAACGCTGCTCCGTAACCTTAATCGCATGAATGATTTGGTGGACGGTATTCGTCACGAAGGGGACATTCAAATTGCGGGCCGTTCGATTTACGATCCAGGCATCGAAGTTATTTCACTGCGTCGAAGGGTGGGCATGGTTTTCCAAAAATCTAACCCCTTCCCGAAGTCGATTTACGACAATGTCGTCTACGCCTTGCGTATCATGGGCGTTACCGACCGAGCGATTTTAGATGAGGCCTGTGAAACTTCGTTACGCAAAGCCGCCCTCTGGGATGAGGTGAAGGACCGCTTGAATGATAGTGCGTTGGGCCTGTCGGGTGGTCAGATGCAGCGTCTTTGTATTGCCCGTGCCATCGCTAATCGCCCGGAAATTCTATTAATGGACGAGCCCTGTTCAGCTTTGGATCCGATTGCTACTGGCAAGATTGAGGAACTCATCCACGAGCTCAAAGCCCAGTTTACCATCGTCATCGTGACGCACTCGATGCAACAGGCCGCTCGAGTTTCCGACCGCACCGCATTTTTCTACCTAGGTAAGCTGATTGAATATGACACGACGGAAAAAATCTTCATGAATCCCACCCAGGCTCAAACGGAGGCCTATATCTCTGGCCGTTTCGGCTGAGTTTTAATCAACCTTAAACCTAAACTAATATGCAACGTTACTTCCACGACGAACTCCGCCAGCTGCGCGACGATTTAATTTTGATGGGCGAGCGCTCGCTCGACATGACTCGATTGGCACTGCGTGCCGTTGAGCAGGGCGATGATGCGCTCGCACTCCAAGTGCGTGGCATGGATGATCGCGTCGATGAATTAGAAAAACGCGTCGACCGCGAAATCATGCGCTACCTTACACTCTTCGGTCCGATGGGAAGTGACGTTCGTTTGCTGTTGGCGGCTCGTGATATCGGTCACGACCTCGAGCGCATTGCGGACGAAGCTTCGGTGATTGCAAAACGTGCCATGGTGATTTCGGAGCGTGGCCCACTTAAAGACCTCTTACACGTCCCACAAGAAGGCATCATCGCCTGCGAGGTGCTCCGCTTGGCACTCGATGGCTTCATCGAGGGCGACATTAATAAGGCACGTTTGGTCTTGGAGCGTGACGCTGAAATCGATGCCCTAAATCGCAAGAATTACGAATCCCTCTTTGGGAGTGTTGGTGACACAACTAAGGTTTCGGCTTCGCACGTGGAACTGATTTTTATCTCCAAGGCCTTGGAGCGTATCGGTGATCACTCCAAGAACGTCTCCGAGCAGGTTATCTTCATTCTTTCGGGTGAGGATGTTCGCCACGCCCGTTAAGGTTAAAACTTTACCCTGCGGGTAAAATTGGGTAGCAAAGGGTATGCTTTTATTGGGCTGCCTCTTTGCACTCCTGCGACTGTTTGCCTTACCGATTTCGATCTTAATCGCTAATCGTTTAGGTTACCTCGTGTTGACGAGTAATTGGGATGTGGTGTGGCTGGTGTTATTGCTCGGTTTCTTTAACGTTATTATTCGCCCCCTTCTGCAAGTTTTCCTTCTGCTGTTCTCCTTGCCCTTCATTATTTCGTTGGGGCTATCCAAAACAGTTTTCAATTTCATCGCCCAGTATGTTGTCCTCTTCCTGGCCAATAGTATTGTGCTCTACCTTTGCTGTAAACTTCTGGGCATCACGCTGGTCAGTTGGGCATTGGCGACTCTGACCATCTCGGTCAGCGCTTACCTGATTTCGATGAATGCCTCGGCCAGTTTTGTGGCTATGGGGCCCAAAGGCCCTACCAGTGGTCCCGCTAAGAAGTCGGACGGTTCCGACGTCATCGACATTTAATAGGCGTCAGGAGGGTATAGGGCGATGGATTGGGCGTTCCCCCTGTCTTTTCTTGCCATCTAGGTCCGTTCCCTTTGCTTTGCGTGCATTCACACCATGACACAACCTGCTTCACTTTCTGCTTGGGCACGCAACGTCGCCCCTTCACCAACCCTCGCGGTTGATGCTAAGGCCAAGGCCTTGAAGGCTGCCGGTAAAGATGTCTGTGGTTTTGGCGTTGGTGAGCCTGATTTCGATACCCCTCAGTTCGTCAAAGACGCCTGTGCTAAGGCACTCGCCGATGGACAAACCAAATACGCCCCTACGCCTGGCATTCCTGCGCTCCGTAAGGCCATCGCCGAAGACTATACCCGTCGTGGCTTCACCGGTATTGCCGACGCCAATGTGGTTGTCAGCCCCGGCGGCAAAATGTCCTGCTACCTCGCCATTTTGGCAACGATCAGTCCAGGTGACGAAGTGATCATCCCTGCGCCATTTTGGGTGAGCTACCCTGAGATGGTAAAACTCGCCGGTGGTGTTCCTAAATTTATTAACGCCGAAGACATTACAGGCTTCAAAGTAACCCCTGCGCAGTTGTCCGCCGCACTGACTCCTAAGACCCGCATGGTGGTCATTAACAGTCCGTCGAATCCAACGGGTGCAGTTTACACGCGTGCGGAACTCGAGGCACTGGTCGCCATCTGCGTGAAGGCGAATGTTTGGATTCTGTCCGACGAAATTTACGAGAACCTCGTGTATGATGGTCAAACCACCTGCAGCCCTGCGACTTTCTCACCGGAGGCCGCTCGACTCACCATTACGGTTTCAGGTTACGCCAAGAGTTATTCGATGACTGGCTGGCGCTTGGGTACGCTCGTCGCTAGCGACAAACCATTGGCCGCTGCGGTCGCCGATTTACAAAGCCAGATTTCATCCAACGCCACCACCTTTGCGCAATTCGGTGCGTTGGCGGTTCACCAACACTCCGACAAAGCCAAGGCCTCATTGGCTGAGATGTGCAAAGCCTTTGACCGCCGCCGCCAGAACCTGCTCGCAGGTTTGAATGCGATTCCTGGTCTTACCTGCTATCGCTCTCAAGGCGCCTTCTACCTTTTCCCCAATATCAAAGCCTTTGGTCTGACCTCCGCACAATTTGCTGATCGTCTGCTCGAAGAAGAGTTGATGGCCGTGGTTCCAGGTTCTGCCTTTGGTTCTGAAGGTTACATTCGCCTCAGCTATGCTACCTCCGATGAAACCATTGCGAAGGGCTTAGAGCGTTTGGCGAGATTCTGCGCAAAATTAAAGAAGTAAAATCGGGTGCCAGGCGTCAGGTGGTAGGGGCGCGACTGCGTCGCGCCCGTAAAAGACCGTTCATTCGAACTCAACGGGGTCTTAGCCGAAATATTTAGACGCAATTCGTTACTCGGCGAGCGGGCACGACGCAGTCGTGCCCCTACCATTCCCCGTGTCACCTTGCCCACGTGTCACCTTAACTTCCTACGCTGGCTCCACCATAATGCACGCCATGCCGGCGGCGTCTGCGGCTTCTTTGCCACGAGGGCTGTCTTCGATCACCACGCAATCGGCGGGAGCGATGCCGATACGGTCGGCGGCCGCTAGAAATAAATCGGGGTGTGGCTTCGAACGCTTCGCATCTTCGGCGGTAATGACTGCATCGAAGAGGTGCATGATATTAATGGTATTAAGCGTCGTGTGCACGTGACTCTTTCGTCCCGCCGAGGCGACCGCCGTGCGGTGTCCGAGTGTTTTCACGTGATGAACCACGGCGATGACGCCAGGGTTAGGTCGCACATCTTTGGCCAAGTGAATTTCTAAATAATCATGTCCGTCTGCCAGCAGCAGGGGGACATCGAGATCGATGCCGTAAAGCTGTTTGAGCCTGGCACAGGTATCGTGCGCCGAGATTCCGCCCATCGAACAAAATAAATCCCAAGGAAATTCAAACGGACGACCGATTTGCTTGCTGATGATATGCGTCCAGGTGCGGTGGTGGATGCGCATGGTCGCGGCGAGCGTGCCGTCGCAATCAAAAATCCAGCCACGGCGAGCCAGCAGGGCAGGGTCAAAAGGGATCATGGCACTCATCGAGCTTTAGCGAAAGCCGCCGGGGAATCCGCCGGGGAAACCTCCGCGCCCACCTCCCATTTGTCCGAGGCGACGCATCATTTCCTTGCCTTTACCGCCCTTCATCATGCGCATCATGTCACGCATCTGCGAAAATTGTTTAATCAACGCATTTACATCGCTGACCTGTGTGCCTGAGCCCTTGGCGATGCGGGCGCGACGAGATCCATTCAGGATGTCGGGCTTGCGACGTTCCTTCAGGGTCATCGAAAGGATAATGGCTTCGGTTTTACCGAGCATTTTTTCTTCACGGGCACCGACCTGCACATTGCCCATGCCAGGCATCATTTTCATGATGTCTCCGAGCGGGCCCATTTTCTTCATCTGACTCATCTGGGCTAAGAAATCTTCCAAATCGAAGTCCGACTTGCGCATCTTCTCGGCCAAGCGTTCGGCTTCTTTCTGGTCGACGACTTCTTTGGCTTTTTCGACGAGTGAAACGACGTCGCCCATGCCCAGAATACGTTGCGCCATGCGCTCGGGGTAGAAGGTGTCGAAGTCGGACGATTTTTCGCCCGTGCCCACGTAGCGAATCGGTACGCCTGTTACCGTCTTCATCGATAGCGCGGCACCACCGCGCGCATCGCCATCGAGTTTGGTTAGAATAATTCCGGTGAGCGGAGTCGTGGCGTTAAATTGAGCCGCCACATCAACGGCTTGTTGTCCGAGGGCAGCGTCAGCGACGAGGAAGATTTCGTGAGGGGAAAATTTTTCGCGCACCTTGGCGACTTCCGACATTAACTCGGCGTCGATTTGTAGGCGGCCGGCGGTGTCGACGATGATTAGGTCGGAGCCGCTGCTTTCGGCTTCTTGCGTTAACTTAGTGACCATGGCAGCGACGTCAGTGGCCGCACGATCCGCCCGAAAATCAAAGCCTTCTTGTTTAGCTAAAGTTTCTAATTGGTCGATGGCCGCAGGACGGCGTAAGTCGGCCGCAATCAGGCTGGGCTTGCGGATGCCTTCTTTTTTAACGAGGTGCTTGGCGAGTTTGGCAGCACTCGTGGTTTTACCTGAGCCTTGGAGGCCGACCAGTAGGACGCGGAGCGGACGGCGTGGATCGATGGTGCGTTCACCTTCGCCCAAGAGTTTGGTTAACTCATCGGAAACAACTTTGACCGCCATCTGACCAGGGGAGACGGCGTCGACAACGGCCGTGCCAAGGCAGGTGGTTTTGACACGCTCGGTGAAATCCTTGGCGACCTGTAAATTAACATCGGCTGATGTCAGGGCGGCTTGCACCTCGGCGAGGGCAGGGGCGATGTTTTCTTCGGAAAGCTTCGAGAGCCCTCGGAGGTCGCGGAGGGCTTTGGTAAGTTTTTCAGAGAGTGACGAAAACACAGTCCTTTAGGAGAACCAAGGAGTTCGCCGGATGCAAGTAGAAGGGGGCTAAATCCATTCACATCTTCCGTCCGAGGGGCCGTGGAACCACCCATTTTTAATGGGTCGATTATCGTCACTTGCACTTGGGGCGGTCTCTTGCAGGGTTTGCCCATGGAAATAATTGTCATGGGCTGTGGCACTTCCCAAGGGGTCCCCTTGGTGGCGCATGACAATTTGGGTTTAGACTTAAAAAATCCACGTAATTGGCGCACGCGTACGAGCGTGCACGTCGTGATTGAAGGGCACCACGTCCAGGTCGATGCCGCACCAGAGTTCCGCCTACAGTGCCTGCACAATAACATTCAAGAGGTGGATTCATTTATCCTGACCCACGGTCATGCTGATCACGTGCTGGGCATGGATGACCTTCGTCAGTTTTGCACTAACAACGGTGGTCAGGCGATTCCGGTTTACACGACTGAAAATGGCGTCCGGCGGGTGAGCGCCATTTATCCCTATGCGATTGGTGAAGCAGCTTCGCCCGGATACATCGCCCTCGATTTATTTCTGATGCCGAAGAAATTGACCCTTCCCGGTGGCGGTATTGTACACGCAGTCGTTTTACCTCATGGCGCAGAGCCGACGTTGGGGTTAGTTTTTGAAGAGCCCTCAACCGGTACGCGTTTTGCTTATTACACCGATTGCAAGACTGTGCCGCGCGATGCCTTGGAGTTGGCGCATGGTTGCGATGTCGCGATTTTAGATGGGCTTCGTCCAACCTTTCACCCCACGCACATGACCATCGGAAAGGCCTGTGAAATGGCGGTGAAGATGGAGGCCAAGCAGGCTTATATTACGCATATGACTTACCAGATTGACTACGATGCGTACACGAAGTCGCTGGCCGCAGAATTTCCCACCGTCGGACTTTGTTACGACGGCATGAGAATCCAGCTCGGTAAGCAGCGTTAAGCTTAAGCCTTGGGCTTGGACTCTTCGTCGACGACGGCAATGCGCAGATCGCGTAATTGCTTAGCCGTGACCGCACTGGGGCTCTGCGCCATCAAGTCTTGTCCGCTTTGAGTCTTCGGGAAGGCGACGATGTCGCGAATTGAGCTGCGACCCGCCAACATGGCGACGACGCGATCAAAGCCAAGGGCGATACCGCCGTGAGGAGGTGCACCGAATGAGAAGGCCTTGAGCATGTAGCCGAAGCGGCTTTCGACGACGTCTTGTGGAATTTTTAGGATATCTTCGAAGACACGCTTTTGAATCGCAGGATTATGAATACGAATCGAACCACCACCGAGTTCCACGCCGTTGAGTACGATATCGTAGTGTTGACCGCGCACTTTAGCAGGGTCGGTTTCTAAAAGCTTTTCGTCTTCTACCACGGGAGCAGTGAAGGGGTGGTGAGCGGAAATGTAGCGCTTCTCTTCAGCGTCCCAGAGCATCAAGGGGAATTCGATGACCCAGAGGAAATTGTACTGATTAGTGGGCAGGGTCATGCGACCGCGGGCTTTGAGCAGGCCGGCAGATTCGAGACGGATGCGGCCAAGAATGGTCGATGCTTGTTCCCAGGGTGCGGCGGCGAAGAACACGATGTCTCCGTCTTCGATGTTCAATTGTTTTTTGAGTGCGGCCTTTTCTTCGTCGGAGAAGAATTTGGTGATCGGGGATTTCCATTCGCCCGCTTCGCACTTGATGAAGGCGAGGCCCTTGGCGCCTTGGCTCTTAGCGATGGTTTCGAAATTAGTTAATTCACCTTGGGTGATATCGGCCAGGCCCTTAGCGTTGATGGCGCGTACGACCGAACCTTCGGTGTTGGCGGCGACATTGAAGACCTTGAAGTTCGATGCCTTAAAGAGGGGCGTGAGATCTTGAATCTCCATCGCGAAGCGCGTGTCGGGCTTATCGATACCAAAACGATTCATTGCTTCCTGATATGACATGCGAGGGAAGGGTGTCGGAATGTCGACTCCGATGGTTTCTTTCCAGGTGCGCTTCAGAATGCCTTCAATCAAAGCGTACATGTCTTCACGGTCGATGAATGACATCTCTAAGTCCACTTGCGTGAACTCGGGTTGACGGTCGGCGCGTAAGTCTTCGTCGCGGTAGCAGCGAGCCATCTGGTAGTAGCGTTCGACGCCGGCCACCATGAGCATTTGCTTGTATTGCTGGGGCGATTGCGAGAGGGCGTAGAATTCGCCGGGGTTGAGTCGGCTAGGAACTAAAAATTCGCGGGCGCCTTCAGGTGTGCTCTTAAAGAGGGTGGGCGTTTCGACTTCGATGAAGTTTTGCGAATCCAATTCAGAGCGAATCGCACGGGCGGCTTGGTGGCGAAGTTTGAGGAGGCCGAGGTTGCGTGGGCGGCGGAGATCAAGAAAGCGGTATTCGAGGCGCAGGTCTTCGTTCACCTTGTCGGCCTTGTCGTCATCCATCGGGAAGGGGAGGTCAGCACAATGATTGTGCACGGTAATTGATTCGGCCGAGACTTCGATGCTGCCGGTGGCCAATTTCGCATTGGTCGTGTCAGCAGTGCGGGTGCGTACCGTACCTTTGATTTCGATGACCGATTCCGTTTTAAGTTTTTGGGCGATTTCTTGGATGCCGTTGCTGCCTGGATTAAAGACCACTTGAGTCACGCCTTCGCGGTCGCGGAGATCGATGAACGTTACGCCACCGAGGTCGCGCTTGGTGTCGACCCAACCCACGAGGGTGACGGATTTGCCGGCATCGGCTGGACGGAGGGCGTTACAGTGGTGGGTACGTTTCATAGCGGGTCGGGACAGTCGTTTTAGAGGGTTATGGATAAGACTTACCTAAAAGATTGGTCAAAGCCCAAATGGGCGGTTGGGCTGCTTTACGCCTTCATTTAAGGGCATACTAAGCATTTAGGGGCTGGTATTGGCCTGCATTAAATAAACGTTGGCAAAGGCCAACGACGGCTTTCTTTGGATTCTATGTCCAAGCCGTTGGTCCTCATCCTATGCACCGGCAATTCCTGCCGCAGTCACCTTGCGGAAGCCATTCTCCGTCGGGCGGCGGGTGACGTCATTGAAGTCGCCAGTGCCGGTTCCAAGCCCGCGGGTTATGTTCACCCCATGGCGATTGAGGTCTTAAAAGAAATCGGACTCGATGCCTCGAGCCATCGTTCTAAGCACCTGTCGGAATTTTTAGAAATTCCAGTTTCGACGGTCATTACGGTTTGTGGAAATGCGGATCAAGTCTGCCCCGTTTTTCCTGGTCAGGTTAATCGTTTCCATTGGGGTTTTGAAGATCCTGCTCACGCCACGGGCACGCCCGAAGAAATTCGTAATGAATTCCGACGGGTGCGTGACCAAATTAAATTGGTCTTTGAAGCGTACGCTGCGGGTCTGAAGCAGCGTTAAGCTAAGCGTTACTTAGAAAAGCGGACGGTGATCCGGTGCGGAGCCAGTGTTCGGCTCGAAGCGCTCGGTGCTTCCGTTTTTGCAGCAGCAGCACTTTTTCTTACAACAGCAACCAGTGGATGTGGTGCATTTATCCGCATTATTTTCTTTGGCGCATTGCGCTGTCGTTGCGGCGGTGGTGGGTGCAACCGACGCTGTCTCAGTAACCGCGGGAGCCGATGCCGTTAAGATTGGTGCGCCTGTGGCTGCTTCGGGTTGACGATTGTATTTGAGTAAACCCCATCCAATGAGCAGGGCGAAGATGAGGGTGATGACGAAGGTGGTGGGTTTCATAATAAATTTATCGTTGTTCGCGAATGCGACGTGCCGTTGTTCGCGAATGCGACGTGCGTTGGCGCGTCCGTAGGAAAAATAAACTACAATGCCGATGGCCATCCAGACGAGGAGGCGAATCCAGGTGTCCAAGGGCAGGCTTGCCATCAGGTAGAAACTGGCGAGCGCACCCGCTGGGCCGACCAACCAAATCATGGGCGTGCGGAAGGGGCGGTGTAGGTTGGGGTCGAACTTGCGCAGTGCCATGACACCGATGCAAACCAGTGCGAAGGCGAAGAGGGTACCGATACTGCAGAGTTCGCCGACTAGTTCAATTGGGGCGAGACCAGCGGCGACCATTATCAACATTCCCGTCACTAAGGTAATCCGAGCAGGAGTGTGGAAACGTTCGTGTACTCTGCCGAAGGATTGAGGAAGCAACCCGTCTTTAGACATCGAGTAAAAGACGCGAGTCTGACCGAGCATCAGAACGAGAATAACGGAGCTGAGGCCGAGGATGGCACCAAACTTAATGAATGGTGCTAACCAGGGAAGACCCATGGCGTCGATGCCCTTGGCAATCGGTTGAGCGACGTTGAGTTGATCGTAAGGGACGACGCCCGTTAATACGTAGGCCACTAAAATATAAAGTACGGTGCAAATGGCGAGGGAGCCTAAGATGCCGATGGGCATATCTCGCTGCGGATTTTTAGATTCTTGCGCTGCCGTTGAGACCGCATCGAAGCCGATGTAAGCAAAGAAAACGACGCCGGAGGCACGAACAATTCCTTCCCATCCGAATTGCCCGACGCCAGTGTTTGGAGGAATGAAGAGGCCTTGTGGGTTGGCGACCGTGATCCAGTTAGCGTGTGCCACGTGACCGAGTCCAACGGCGATGAAGATTACCACGATGGTCACTTTCAAAACCACGAAGGCGGCATTCACCTTGGCAGATTCTTCGATGCCAATGGTGAGAATGAGTGTGACGGCAGCGACCACCAGCATGGCGGGCAAATTGATCACCGCACCCGTACCGACGAAATGATAAGCACCGGTCGCTGGTTCTAAAACCCAACTCACCGGTGCGGAGGACCAGGCACTGGCAATGTGGATACCGAAGCCTTCGAGGAAGCCTTTTAAATAACCCGCCCAACCCACGGCTACCGTCACGGCACCCACGCCGTATTCGAGTACTAAGTCCCAGCCAATAATCCAGGCCATGAACTCACCGAGTGTGGCGTATGAATAAGTGTAAGCACTGCCTGCCACTGGAACGGCTGCGGCCATTTCGGAATAGCAGAGTCCGGCGAGGCCACAGGTGACCGCGCTGATGACGAAAGAGAGAACAACTGCGGGTCCGGCGTGACTGGCGGCGGCGTGTCCCGTCAGGACGAAAATACCGGCGCCGATAATGCCACCGATGCCGATCATCACGAGGTTGGTGGCGGAGAGGGAGCGCTTCAGGGTGCCTGCACCCGTCGAGGCTGCGTCGCGTTGAAGTTCACTGATACTTTTTCGGGCGAAGAGGCTCATGGATTTGGGGTGAGCATGTAATGACTTTAAATATAAAATGGAGCAAGCCCGCTTGTGGGTCGCGTAATTGTCATTCCAGCTCGTTTATAGGCACTTAATCACCGAATAACCGACTTGGATTAAATTCGTCATTATCCTCGCCCTTTTGCTTTTGCTACTCCACCGTGACTTAATGCCATTTGCATCTCTAGGGCTCGACGCCTCCATTCTTAAAGCTGTAGCCGACCAAGGTTACACCGAGCCTACACCTATCCAGAAGGCTGCTATTCCTGTTATCTTGGAAGGTACCGATGTCATTGGCATTGCTCAAACCGGTACCGGTAAGACCGCCGCGTTCACTTTACCTCTGCTGACGCGTTTACTGCGCAACAAGTCTAACGCTCACAAAGCACGGGTGCGTTGTTTGATTTTGGCACCGACCCGTGAGTTGGTCGTGCAGATTGCCGAAAACGTCGCCGCTTATTCGCGTTACTCGGGTGCTGTCGTTGCGACCTGTTATGGTGGCGTCAGCGAACGCCCACAAATTGCGGCCCTGCGTAAGGGTTGCGATTTCTTGATTGCTACCCCCGGTCGCTTGATGGACCTAGGTAGCCAAGGGCACGGTGATTTTTCGGCGGTAGAATACCTGGTGCTTGATGAAGCCGACCGCATGTTGGACATGGGTTTCCTTCCGGCGATTAACACGATTGTCCGTGCCTTGCCTCCCGAACGTCAGACCTTGATGTTCTCGGCCACGCTTTCGCGCGAAATTGAAACGCTCACGAAGCAGTTCCAAAAATCACCTAAGCTCATTGAAGTAGGCCGTCGTTCCAATCCTGCAGAAACTGTCACCCAGCTGCTTTACGAGTGCCCTGGTGCTTTGAAGCAAGTGATGCTTAACCAGCTTTTAAAGGACGAAACCATGAACATGGTCTTGGTATTTGCGCGTACTAAGCACGGTGCCGATCGCGTTTGCCGTAAACTCACCGCTGAAAACATTCGATGTGCAGCGATTCACGCGAATCGCTCCCAGGCCCAACGTCAGCGCGCTTTGCAGGCCTTTAAGAACGGAGAAAT
>CANGNX010000015.1 GCA_947455415.1 Opitutia bacterium
CGCGTGGTTTTAATGGAGTGCGAAAAGTTGGCGATTTATGTCGGTCCCGGCGGTACGATTAAAGAAAGCGACGTGTACCTCGTGGTACCGACTTTTGGGGACGGTGATTTTTTTGAACCCATTGAGGCGTGGGCGGCGCGCGATCTGCCATGGGGGCTCGAGGCGTTGGACCGTTATTTCTTTAATGAGAGTTCCTGCCGTCCTTTGCTGGCGGCACTGCAGTCGCGCTTGCGTTTGCTCATTCAGCTCCGCAGTTGCGTGGACGCGGGCGACATGAAGGTCACGACGGCTGGTTTGGCGAAAGGACAATTTACCACGGCCGCGTCGCGACACAGTGCAACTTTTGGTTCGGCCGTTAAATCCAGCGCCAATTTATTTTCTCAGAACGATTGGTATATCAGCACCAAGGTGGCGCCGGCGGCGGCTAATTATACCTTGAGTGAATTGATTGACGCACAATTAGCCTGCGGGGAGTGCTTCGATTTGGCCAATCGGGGCGGGGACGAAGAGCAGGCGGTGCGGACAATGTTTCTGCGAGCGCTTGCGGTTCGGCGATAAGGCTGATACAACCTTGGTCTAATTTAACGATGGAAACCGATTCAGTACCTAATGTTCTCGCTGACCGTTACGCCTCTGCGGCGATGAAGGCCATTTGGTCGACACGCGGTCGAATTGTTTTGGAGCGCGAGTATTGGATTGCGGTGATGAAGGCCCAGCGTGAGTTGGGCTTGGATATTCCGGCGGAAGCGATTGCGGCTTATGAGAAGGTGAAAGATCAGGTGAACTTTGATTCCATCCGTGAGCGCGAGGAAACCACGCGTCACGATGTGAAGGCACGCATTGATGAGTTTTGTGCCTTGGCTGGCTATCAACACGTTCACAAGGGATTGACCAGTCGCGACCTGACTGAATCGGTGGAGCAGCTCCAGGTTTACCGTTCGCTACAAATTTTACGGGCGAAGTCGATTGCCGCGCTTATCGGTTTGGCCAAACGCGCCGAAGCTGATCGCGATACCTTGATTGCTGGACGCACGCACAATGTCGCCGCTCAACCCACGACAGTTGGTAAGCGCTGGGCGATGTTTGGTGAAGAATGTCTGCGCGGTGTGGCGCAATTGGATGCCGCGTTGCAGGCCTTTGCGGCCCGCGGATTAAAGGGCGCGGTCGGCACGCAACTCGATCAACTCACTTTGTTTTCAGGGGATGCCAGCAAGGTCGCCAAACTTGAACAACGCGTCTTAGTGCACTTAGGAATACCGCACGTCTTGGGCGCAGTCGGACAAGTTTATCCGCGTTCGATGGACATGGAAGTCGTGGCGGCATTGCTCTCGGCGGCCTCGGGCCCCTCTTCCTTTGCTAAAACTTTACGACTCATGGCCGGGCACGAATTGGCCAGCGAAGGATTCTTGCCGGGCCAAGTGGGTTCCTCGGCGATGCCACACAAGATGAATGCCCGTACCTGTGAGCGCATTAACGGATTCCATGTTATCTTACGTGGCTACTTGGCGATGGCGGCTTCGCTTTCGGGTGAACAGTGGAACGAAGGCGACGTTTCGTGTTCGGTGGTACGCCGCGTTTTATTGCCCGACAGTTTCTTAGCGGCGGACGGATTGTTTGAAGCTTTCTTAACCGTACTCGCGCAAATGGAAGTGAACCGACCCGTCATTGAGCGTGAGTCACGTCATTACCTGCCATTCTTATTAACCACTACTTTCTTGATGGAAGCTGTGAAGGCCGGGGCTGGTCGCGAAGAGGCTCACGAAGCGATTAAAGAGCACGCCGTGGCTGTCGCGAAGGATTTGCGTACAGGTAAGGCGGACCGTAACGACCTCGTTGACCGCTTGGCTGGGGACGCACGTTTACGTCTTTCCAAGGCCATTTTAGAGTCGGCCGTCACCAAGGCGGGCGAGCTAACGGGTTCGGCGCGCGAACAGGTCGATGCCTTTAACTTAGCTGTTCAAGCCTGGGTTAAAAAGGTTCCTGATTCCGCTAAAATTAAGCCTGGGCGGATTCTTTAAGCTGAATCCAGGAGTGGGGAGGGGCTTAGGCGGTTTTCCGTATTGCCAAGGGGGGGTGGGCTTCTCACAACCCACCTTTCAACCTGTTCCATCCCATGTCATCTCTCTCAGGAAACCTTCTTGTCGCACAAAGCGGCGGTCCCACCCCGGTTATCAATGCCAGCCTCGCTGGAGTGATTGCCGAAGCGCTCAACCATGAAGACGAGATTATCGATATTCTGGGTGGCCTGAATGGCATCCAAGGCGTGCTCCATGAGCAGCTGGTCGATCTCGCGGCTGAGTCTCAACAAACGCTTCGCAACCTCGAGCACACTCCCGGTGCAGCTTTAGGAACTTGCCGTTACAAGGTTAAGAAGGCCGAAGACTTTGATCGCATCCTCCAAGTTTTTGAAGCGCACAACATTCGCTTCTTCCACTACATCGGTGGTAACGACTCGCAAGACACCGCGGCTAAAATCGACGCGCTCGCTAAAGAGCGTGGTTATGAACTCCGTGTGATTGGCGTACCTAAGACCGTTGATAATGACCTTCCTTTGACTGACCACTGCCCTGGCTTTGGTTCGGTGGCTAAGCACATCGCGGTTACCGTTCGCGAAATGTCGTTGGACAATGCTGCGATGGGTCAGAACGATTTCGTCTCGATTTTAGAGGTAATGGGCCGCAATGCCGGCTGGTTGGCGGCCTCTTCGGTGCTCGCTCAACGTCGCGAAAAGAGTGACGACAATTCGAAGAGCGCTTCGAAGAACACGCACTACAGCTGTTCTGCCCCGCACATTATTTTACTCCCCGAAGTTCCTTTCAACGCCGACAATTTCATTCGTCGCGTCGAAGAAGTTCTGAAGAGCAACGCACACTGTTTCGTGGTCGTTTCGGAAGGCGTGCAAGACGAAGCTGGAAATTACCTCGGTGCAGACACTTCGAGCACTGATGCCTTTGGTCACGCCGTTCTCGGTGGTGCCGGTGAATACCTTCGCTCGCTCGTTGAGGATCGTTTCTCGGGCGTGAAGGCTCGTTCTTCTAAATTGGGTATCTCGCAACGCGCGGCTTCGCATAATGCGTCGAAGACGGACGTTGAAGAAGCTAAGCTCTGTGGCCGCGAAGCAGTGAAGGCTGCCGTTAAAGGCGAGTCTGGTAAGATGGTCATCCTTAACCGTTCCGGTAAGGAGCAATACGCAGTGGAAACCCTCTTGGCTCCCTTGGTTGATATTGCAAATGGCGTGAAGGCCTTCCCTGAAAAGTGGATTGGTGAAGATAAGATGTCGATTCACCAAGACTTTGCCCGTTATGCTCAGCCCCTTATCCAAGGAGAGTTGCAACTTCCTTACGAACAAGGACTTCCGCGTTACGCGCAGCTCTCTGCGATCCGTGTTCAGCGCAAGTTAGAGCCCTACCAAACAGCGTAATTTGCTGAAAATTGAGGGTTTTATAAGGCGAGCGACTTTTAAAGTCGCTCGCCTTTTTGCTGTTTGTTACGGGTTGCACCCTACGAACGGGCGATTAACTTTAAGCATTCTTTATGAAAGCAGTTTTCCGCATTTTAAGCTTAGCTGGCTTACTCACTTTACCCCTCGTTTCTCAGGCAGTCTTGCAGAATGGGCAAATTGAATTTGGTCTCATCAAAGGAAAAGCAACGCTCCTAAATCCTAAAGCAGAAAAAAAGCCGGCCTCAACTGGTTTGGTTTTTGAAGAAGGCTATCGCGTTGAAACCACCGTTGGCTCCACCACCGAGCTCCTACTTTCAAATGGTGCAACTTTAGTATTATCGCCTAATACCTCGTTGGAGGTGCGCACCTTCCGCCAGGTTGGCAGCGATTTAATCAAGCCAGGGCAGTATCGTTTACTCGATAAGGAACCCAGTCCTTCGGTTACCGAAGTTATTGTTAAGCGCGGAAAAATTACGGGAGAGGTTAGAAAGCTAAATCCGCAATCCACTTTTACCATTAAGACGCCCGTAGGCGTGGCACGTGTTCGTGGCACGATTTACACGGTTGAGTACGCACAAAACACTACTCAAGGCGTGGGAAATATTAAAGTTTCAGTGGTTCGCGGCTTAGTTGAGGTATCGATTAATGGCTCTAACACGGGTGCATCTTCGGTGACGGCGGGTCAGCAAATGTCTGCACAGGGCCCCGTCGATGTTACCAAGAACTTGGTACAATCGGTTAAGGCGGGAACCGCGGTAACCAATTCCACTCAGTTGCCTAAGGTTGAGGCGGCTGCCACCACACTGACGGTTGGTGATGAAGTCGCTGCTCCGGGTGTTCCTAAGGGCACGAAAGTCGTGGCTATCGACGCCGAGGGAAATGTTACGTTAAGCAAACCCGTTACGCTTCCTGTCGACGCAGAAATCATCGTGGTGGCTCCTGGTTCGACCGATGTCATTACCTCTTCGGCTCCGATTACGAATTCCAATAAACTTCCACCGATGGATGGTCAGTCGGCAGTATCAGTGGGGGATGTGATTGTCGGTCCAGGTGTGCCCTATGGCACGAAGGTTACGGCGATTGATGATCAAGGTAATATTACATTAAGCACCCCTGTAACTATTGAAGCTGGCACAGTGTTGGTTGCTGCCACCGCGCTCCCTCCTGAAACTAATCAATTGGATACAATGCGTTCCACGGAGAGCGTGGTTAATTCAGCCAAGCTTCCGCCGATTGAAAATTCGGCTTTATCTGTGGGGGATGTGGTGACGGGGGCGGGCATTCCAGCGGGTACAAAAGTGACTGGGATTGATGACCAAGGAAATATCACTTTAAGCAATCCTGTTACCATCGCACCTGGTACAGAAATCGAAATTAAACCACCTGATGTGCCACCACCAGTTGTGCCAGTTACTACAAGTATTACGAAGTTGAATTCGGACCAGGTTAGTTCAGTTGCTACGACCTTGGCGACGGGGAGTACATTGTCGCAGCAGACTGTTGCTGTAGTGACTGAGGCGGCGGCCACGGCACCACCACCTCCTCCTCTCAACATAGTTGATCCAAGTACTTCAACTGGCGGCGGGACTGCACCCAGCGGTGGCACGACCACTGATACTACTGGTGGCACTGCGCCCGGCGGTAGCACAGGCACCACCACTGACACGGGTAGTGGCACCACCACTGATACCGGTGGTAGCACTAACACAGGCGGTAGCACCAACACTGGTGGCAATACTAACACCGGTGGTGGCACTACGACTACTCCAATTGATAAAGTGATTGATACCATCAACAAGGTTATCGAGAAAGAGCAGCAAAACAATCCATCCCCAGCGGGTGGTTGATGATAAAGAAGCCCGAGTGAATCGGGCTTCTTTATTTACCGTATTTTCTCCTCTCGCTTTAGACGGATGGCCTTGGTAGGAAATGGCTATGTCATGAAGGCTAAGTTGATTACATTCGAGGGCGGTGAAGGTGCGGGTAAATCGACCCAGCTTTCCTGCTTGGCTAAGAATTTAGAAAATTCAGGAAGCCGAGTGATTGGCCTGCGCGAGCCAGGCGGCACGGTGCTGGGTGAGCAATTGCGTGCGGTTTTAAAAAATCCAGCGACGAAATCGGTGGAGCCTGAAACCGAGGCACTGCTTTTTGCGGCCTGTCGGGCGCAATTAGTCCGAGAAGTGATTTTGCCGGCTTTAGCGGCCGGCACCTTTGTACTCTGTGATCGATTTATTGATTCCACGGTCGCGTATCAAGCGGGCGGACGCGGATTAAACCGTGAGCAAATTGATGCGGCGAACCGTTTAGCCTGTGGAACGTTGCGACCTGACCTTACAATTTTGTTAGATTTGGATCCGGACCGCGGGCTGAGTCGAGCAGCGGTGCGCGACCATGGGCAAGCGGACCGTTTTGAATTATTGGGCAAAGACTTTCATCGCAAAGTCCGAGCCACCTACCGTCAATTAGCGGCTGATGAGCCCGGCCGCTTTTTAGTCGTCGATGCTAATCGCGACCCCAACCTTATTGCTGAGGAAATCTGGCATGAAGTCCGCCGCCGTTTCAGCTGATATCGCTTCGTTGCCCGCCTTAAAGGTTTTGCTTCGGGCCCGGGCCGAAGGACGGATGCCGCATGCGGTTTTGCTTACGGGGCAGAATGCGGAACAACTCAATCGCGCGAGCGAATGGTTAGCCGCGCAGCATTTGGAGACGGAGGATGCGGTCGCGCATTCGGATTGTCGCGTCCTTCGTCCCTCTAAGAAGTCTCGCCGCATTAATATCGAAAACACTTTGGAAGTGGTCGCTGATTTACGACTCTCTTCCTTCACTGGCCGACGCGTCGTCATCGTGCATGAGCCCGACCGTTTTATGTCGGAAGCGGCCAATGCATTTCTGAAAACCCTCGAAGAGCCGCCTGCGGGTACTCTAATTATCTTACAAACGGTCAACTATTACCGGGTGCTGCCGACCATCTTGAGTCGATGCCTCCGCTTTCACCTCGGTGGCGAAGCCCCAATGTTAACCGACCCCTCGTGGGCGGATTGGCTTCGCGAATTTGATCGCCTGCTCGTTAAATTAACCGGACCCATCACTGCGACTCAACGTCCGACGGAAATTATCATCCCCATCTACGCGCTCTGTGCACGGTTTGAGGTGTTGTTAGAATTATTTGTGAAGGAGGGTTTGAAGGCCGCTCCTCCGCCTCCACCGACGGATGACGATGAAGAGGACGCCGAGGATGCTTACGAAGAATCGATTCGTCGTGGCATCCGGGCACGCATGCTCGTCTCTTTGGAAGAGCGTTTGCGTTTGGCGGGGCGTAACCATCCCGCTTTTGCCTTACAAGTTGCCAGTGCGGTTGACTATTTAGAAGCGGCCCGCGTGCGTTTAGAATTAAATTATCAAGTCTTAGCCGCGCTCGAAACTTTCTTCTTACAAACCTTGCGGACTTTTACGGCTCGTCCGCCCGCAGCGTGATTGATGGCTGATTCTGAGTCATTGCCCGACGTTGAAGATCAAGAAGACAAACGCTTGATGGGATTAGTCGCGCTGGGCGATGACGATGCCCTACGCTTCTTGGTGGAACGTCACCACCCTCGAGTAGTTGCCTATCTGCGCTCGCAGGTGGGTTCGCAGACCACCGCCGAAGAATTAGGCATGGAGGTCTTTATTCGATTGCATCGTGCGGCGGCCCGTTGGCGACCGGAAGCGAAGCTGACTACCTACCTCATCCACATTGCGCATAATTTGGTCCTGAATGAATGGCGTCGAAAATCGCGTAAGCCGACGACGGCGCTGGATTCTGCACCCGAGCCAGGGGATAAGAGTCACGAGTCGGCCCGAAAGATGGGCGAACTCGACGAGGCCTTTCAGCGAGCCGTCGCCCAACTTCCGGTCGAGCAGCGCACGGCTATATTATTATTGGTACAGCAGGATTTGGCCTACGAGGACATCGCTAAAATCATGAAAGCCCCCGTTTCTTCCGTAAAAACGTGGATTCATCGGGCCCGCACTCAGCTACGGGAACTTTTAAGAGATTATTATGAAACTCACTAAAACCTGCAACCCCGGCCCTTTGACGGGGTTGGACTTAATGAACTAAGCCATGGCTTCACTTCCTCCCCACTTCGAACGCGACCTCTCGCTGGCCCTACGCCGCGAGGCCTCGTCGGTGGTGCCTGGTTTCTCGGGTCGCGTCGTGAGTGCGGTGCAAGCTTCACGGGTGCGTCGTAAAATTATTCGTTGGACCTCGTTGGCGACTTCGCTCGCGGCCTGTTTGGTGGCAACCCTCGTAGTGAGTCGTAACCGCTCGGAGGATTTCCTTGTCCGTCAGTCGCAGGCCTTAGTCATGAGCGATGACGCTGCTAGTTTTAATGCGATTTTTGGCGTGGCCGATGACTTGGCCATTTTGGTTCCCGTTGTCGAAGAAGGTGCTTCGGCCGTTGAGGAGATGATTAGAACCGACATCTAAGAGCCATGCGATTTGTATTATTACTCTTCGCCTGTGTGGGCACACTTTTCGGCCAAGCTGAAGGTAATTCCAGTGCGCCAGCAGGTGCACCTCCGGGCCGCCCGCCCATGAGCGAGCCTTCGGTGGAGGAAATTCAAGCCATTCGTAAATTGATTGAGCTTCCTCCTGATCGTTTGTCGCGTATGCGTGCTGCGATTGAAACGATAGAGCGGATGAGCCCCGAAGAACGTGCGGGTTTTTCTGATTCACTGGCTAAACTTGAAACCGCTACGCCCGAAGAAAAAGCCAAAGCCTTTCGTGAAATGCGGGAGAAGGCGAATCGTGGCCTTGGCCTTAGGGTTTTTGAGTATCACTTAAAGCAACTCACTCCCGAAGAAGCCAAAGCGGAGCGCGAGAACCTTTTAAAACTTTCGTCCGAGGAACGTCAGCAATACTTGCGCAAACTTTTAGAGAAGTATGGACCCGAATTACTTAAGCCAAGGCCGGAGGGTAAGGGTCGCAATCAAGACAAGGGTGCAGGCGGTGAAGGCAAGGACCCCAAGTCCGTACCAGCTGCTTAATTTTTCTGACTGTGGCGCCAGCGATCGTGGGCCCAGAGCCAATCGGCACAGGCTTCATCGGAAGAGCTTAGGCGTTCGGCGAGCCAGGCGTTGGACTCGAGGGTAAGACCCATTGAATCCTTCGCTTGAAGGGCGTGAGTGCGTAATTGGCAGCGCCAGAAACCCTGTCGCTCGGCCCAGAAGATGTGACTCGAGGCGTGGAAGCGTTGGGCGATAATACCGGGAAGGTCGGTGACGGAGCAGGGGTGGCCTAGGAAATCGATATTCGTTCCAGACGAAGTTTTTTGGTCGAAGAGGATGGCACCGATGCCGCCTTCGCGGACGGCACGCATGACCTGACCAAATCCTTCGCGACGCGAAACCAATTTCATGCCGAAACGTTCGCGCGATTCTTTGACCCAGATTTCGGCGGCAGCGACATCGAGCGGACGGTAGAGGGTGACCCATTCGCGTGCGGCTAGCGTGGGATGGATAATTCGCACCGCCGTCATCATTTCCATTAAAGTGAAATGCGGGACGAATAAGACGACAGGACGATTGTGCGGAACTGCACTTTCACCTTCCAGCATACTGGGGTGAGGCTGAATGCGGGCGCGGATTTCCGCTTCGGGGAGCAAGGGTGAGGCGATGGCGTAGAGCCCCATTTCCGCCGTGCGTTGGCAGGAAAGTTGGCCGATCCGGCGGACCCAACGGTGGTCGCGTTGCGGGAAGGCTTCGCGAAGGTTGCGTTGAATAACAGAGCCGCGGAGGAACCAAATGAGCCAGCCCAGTACCCACGCATTCAGCCGCGCAAACGCTTCAGGTAGTCGTGCCAGCAACCAGGCGTAAGTGGCGATGAGGCAGCGCATGCGGTAGCGAATTAACGTCCCTCGGCGTGAAGCGTTGGGGCGATATCAGGCACGGAAATTAAACGTCGACCGAAATCATCGCGGGCAAAATATTTATCGGGCTGGCGCACGAGGTCGAAGGGCTCGTCGGGTAAATTATCTTCGTCGAATTCCATTTCATCAACGGCGTCAATTTCATCAAAAATATGAGACAGACGCAGAGGCTCGCCTTGAACCACGGTGGCGGGATTGGCCATGCTGCCATTTTTGAGTAGGTTAACAAACACGCAGGGATAGAAAGCGTTGTCGTAGGTTTCCAAGAATTTGCTCATCCACTGTCCTGGCACTTCCCAGCGACGTGTTAGAATCACGGCGTCGGAAAAATGGATACACGCATCGTACCATTCGGTCACGATGGGATGACGATGGGCGAGTGGGCAGTCGACGACGGTGAGGATGCGCTGCACCTGCCAGGAAGAAGAAGCGAGGGTGCGATGCAGCGCTTCCATTTGCTCAACTGCCGAGCGTCGGCCATCGGTAATTAAAATCGTGGCGTCTTCGGAGCCAGGTTGCGGAACAATGGCTTGGCCGTCTTTAAAACTCCAGGTGTCGGAAGCGTTGGTGTTAGCGTTGGCCTCGCTTGCCTCGGTCAGGATGCGAATGTGTTTTCCTTCGGGCCAGGCATTTTCAGCGAGCTCTTTGACGGTGGCGGCTCGACCCGAGCCTACGGGTCCGAGGACAATGACGAGGGGCGTCATGCTTTGCGACCGCAGCGGCCAAAGGGTGCGTTTTGTCCGCGGTCACGAATCCAGTGATCCACGGCCACGAGTGCGGCCATGGCTTCGACGATTGGAACCGCACGTGGGAGAACGCAGGGATCGTGACGACCCTTGGCACTCAAGGTGGTGGCTTTGCCATCGGGGCGCACAGTACTTTGTGGTTTCAAGACGGTGGCCGTGGGTTTGAAGGCGACGCGGAAGACGACGTCTTCGCCGTTGGTGATACCGCCTTGCGTGCCGCCGGAGCGATTGGTGGCTGTACGAATTTTTCCACCCTTGCGGATGAAGGTGTCGTTGTGGGCACTGCCACGTAATTGAGTGCCGGCGAAGCCGCTGCCGATTTCAAAACCTTTGGTGGCGGGCAAGGAAAGCATCGCCTTTGCGAGTTCGGCTTCGAAGCGATCGAACACGGGAGAACCTAAGCCAGCAGGTAGACCCGAAATCACGCAGCAGATGACGCCGCCAACAGAGTCTCCGTCGCTGCGTGCATCGCGAATACAGGCTTCGATTTTTTTTGCAGTCGCGGTGTGTGGACAGCGCGAGGGACTCGCTTCGACTTCTTTGAGTGAAGGAATTTTATTCGTCGCCGGCATTTGAATGTCGGCCACGCTTTCTACCCACGCGGTGATGGTGGCACCGCAGGCATGTTTTAAAACGGTTTTTGCCAATGCGCCAGCGGCCACGCGGGCAGCGGTTTCGCGGGCGGAGGAACGACCGCCACCTTCGACAGCACGAATGCCGTACTTTGCATCGTAAGTGAAATCCGCATGCGATGGGCGATAGGCCGATTGCATTTCGGCGTAGGCTTGTGGACGTTGATCACTATTGCGGATGACAATTGCGATGGGCGAGCCGAGGGTCAGTCCATCTTTGGAGAGACCGGAAAGAATTTCCGGTGCATCGGCTTCTTTGCGTTGCGTGGTGAGGTCGCTTTGACCGGGCCGACGGCGGGCGAGTTCCTGCTCTAGGAATTTAAGATCAAAAGGGACGCGTGGCGGGCAGCCGTCGATGACGACGCCGATGGCGGGGCCATGGCTTTCACCGAAGGTCGCGATGCGAAATGAATGTCCGTGGATGTTACCCATGCTTTAAATATATTTTAAAAAAAGAACGCCGCCGAGCCGTAAAGGCTGGGCGGCGTCCGTTGGCGGTTCCGCCCTGCGCGATTAGCGGCGGAGGTTAGCAGTGATCTTCGAGATGATTTGCTGGCTTTGTTCGCAGTTGCCGAGGGAGCCGTATTTGACGGTGACCAAGGTGAAAGGATCTTTGGTGATGGGGTCCTGTGATTTCTCGATGCGGACCTTGATTTCTAAATCACCGATGGCACGTGCGAAGACCGTGGTGTCGAAATCGGCGCCCTCTTTGGAGCGATGATCGGTTTCACCCATGCGCTTCATGATGTCGCTTTGTTGGTCGATGGCGCGTTTGACGGCGTTGAAGACGGCCTCGGGCTCGGCTTTGTAGCGAGTGGTGAGGGTGCCAGTGACGTTGGAGTAAAGGGAGCTCGAATTATCAGGATTATCCACGCCAACGTAGGTATTGCAGCCAACGAAGGCGAGCGAGGTGGCAAGGAGGGCGTAAGTGACGGCGTTCTTCATAAGAGGATGATTGAGTGCCAAACACAAAGCACACCCCCGACTTTAAGGCAAACCCTTTCGCCCAGCCTTTTTTAGCCCCAAATAGGGTATTTGTAGGTATAATTTAACTACCAAATAGGGTGGGTGCGCCGGCGGGGGTAATTGGCCTGATTTTGGTCAAAACCGTGGTTTAGCTTAAAATGACTCAAAAAGTTCATAAAACAATGAATATTAGTAGTTTATGAACATAAGACCGAAAACGCTCATTACAGGCGGTTTTGTAGCCGCATTTCCGCGCCTGGATCGATGTTAATAATGTGCTGGGGCAAATTTCTTGACGAGTGGGGTAGAGTGGTTGAAAGTGGGGGAACAAGGGGCTTCTGCCCATACTATGTCCATTGGTTCAAACTCCAGTCTCTTTACTGGCATCCATCACGGAAAGTTGGATGAGAAGAACCGTGTCACGATTCCTGCGGCCTGGCGTTTTGAGGGTTCGCCCGAAACTGCTTTCCTGGCGATGTACCATCCGGCGGTTGGTTCGATTGTCGTTTTTCCTCCCTCGATGGTGAAGCGCATCTCGGATGCCGCCCTGCAAGTCACCGTGAGTGATCCGGATAAAATGGATGCCCTCAGCTTGCTCGGTGCGAACAGTATTCAAGTTTCATGTGACAAAGCCGGACGCATTACGCTCAACGAACACGTGGTGAAAGAAGCTAACCTCGATCGCGACGTGATTTTCAAAGGTGGCTTCACGACGTTTCAAATCATCGCCAAGAACCCGCCTAAGACGGATCGCGATTCGGAACGCACGCGCACCATCCTCCGCGCCTTGCGCGAGCTGGGCATCTAACTTGTATCCAAAAGTTACTTACACAATTCACACCTTATTCACAATTGCCCGTAAATGACGAACCACGTACCAGTACTGCTAGAGGAGTGTTTAACGCTCCTCGCTCCGCAGTCGGCACGTGCTTACTTGGATTGCACTTTTGGTGGAGGTGGACACACGGTGGCGATACTCGAGCGCGCCCCGGGAGTGACGGTCGATGCACTCGACCAAGACCCTGCGGCCGCCGAGCGCGCCGCGCCGCTGCTGGCGCGCTACGCGGGACGTCTCCGTTTTCACGCTGAAAATTTTCGCAACCTTGATCGCGTTCCTGGCATGTTCGACGGTGTACTGATGGACATTGGGGTGTCTTCACACCAGTTGGATTTGCCGGAGCGCGGTTTCTCTTTTCGTTTCGATGCCCCGAATGACATGCGTATGGACACGCGGGTGGGACGCACCGCGGCCGATTTTTTAGAACGTGCCGAGCGCAAAGAATTAGAAAAAGCGGTGCGCGATTACGGTGAAGAGCCCCGCTGGTTTCGTATTGTGAATGCGATTGAGCAGGCCCGCGGAACGGGTCGTCTCGGCCGCACCTCGACTTTCGCTGAGTTAGTCGCGGAAGCGGCTCCACCGGCGCCGGGTCCACGTGGCCCGCACCCCGCGACCAAAACCTTCCAAGGGGTTCGGATTGCAATCAACGATGAGTTGGGCGCCCTTGCCGAAGCGCTGCCCAAGGCCTTTAGCAAATTAAACCTAGGTGGGGTGTTGGCGGTGATATCTTTTCACTCGCTCGAAGACCGGATGGTGAAGCGTTACATGAATACCGTCAGTGGTCGTCCCGTGGATCGCGATGACAACCGGATGCAAGATGAACGCACGGCTTACGCTGAACTTTTAACCCGCAAGGCCGTCCAGCCTTCCGAAATCGAACAAACCCAAAACCCACGCAGTCGTTCAGCCCGTCTTCGGGCCGTACGCAAAACCGTCGCATGAGCTCACGCCGTTTCCTCACCGGACTTTTTGTCATTCTTAGTATCGCCACCTTTGCGTTGGGTTTAATCAACGTGATGAAGCTGCGCCTGCAGGCCGATGATGTGGGTGGCCGCATTGTGCGCATCGAACGTTCGATTCGCGATTCCCAAAAAGAACTCGATGCGTTGAAACGTCAGCGCGATTTATCGCAGGACACTTTACAACTCATTCAACGCGTGGGGGAGGATTTGAAACCGCCCGCCCCGGAACAGGTAACCTGGTTGCGCTTAGCGCCCGGGCTCACCGCTGCCGTACCACGTAAAAATACTTTGAGCCCGCGAATGACAGCGCTCGATATCGCATTCCGTCCCTTGGCGGAACAGGAGGGTAGCCGGACGCGATGACCCTGCCTCAAGCCAGGCAAAAGCGTTTCCTTTTGCTTGCCTGGCTCGTGTCCTTTTGCTTCGTCGCGGTTATCGCACGCTTGGTGTGGTTGCATTGGATTGAAGCCCCCGAGCTCTGTGCCGAAGCGTTACAGGCCCGCAATGTCTTTGAAGAGAAAGACTGTCGGCGGGGGGAGATTCGCGATTCGCAGAATAATATTTTAGCGGTTTCGGAAGATGTGTGGGACATTGGCGTGGATCCCCAGTCGCTGAAGAAAGAAGAATTCAATCGCGTCGGCGAAGTCGCTTTGGCTTTAAATTTACCGGCTCCCGTTGTGAACGAAGCGTTTCGTCGGGCACCTCGCGTTGATGCGGACGGCAATGAACGCCCCGTGCGTTGGGTGGTCTTAGCGCATGAATGCAATGAGGCGATGGTGAAGAAAATTAAAGCCCTCAATATTAAGGCTCTGCGCTCCGAGTTAAAATATCACCGTAATTATCCGAAGGGTGCACTGGCGGCACACGTCATTGGTTACATTAATAAAGAAGGTCAGCCCACGGGAGGCATCGAGAAAGCATTACAGCCTTTTCTACAGGGGCAAAAAGGTTGGATTGAATCGGAGCGTGACGGTCGTCGTCGGGAAATCGCCAGCATCCGCTTGCGCGAGGTAACCCCGGTGGATGGCAACACCGTCGTCTTAACCCTCAATAGTTTTGTCCAGAAGTCGTGTGAAGATGCGTTGGCCGCCGCAGTCGCACGCTACAATCCCATCAGCGGCGTGATCATTGTGAGCGAACCCAAGACGGGTCGCATTCTAGGTTTAGCGAATTGGCCGACGTTTGATTTAAATAACTATTTTGATGCGAAGCTCGCGCCCATGGACAGTCAGCGCAATCGCTCGGTCTCGGATATTTATGAGCCTGGTTCAGTTTTCAAAATTGTTTCGATTTCAGGCGCCCTAGAGGAGCGTTTAATCACGCCCAATTCGGTGTATGACTGTAGCCTCGCCTCGGTACCGTATCATGGTCGGATGATTTCGTTACCCGCCGATTCGCACCCCATTGGCACGGTGACGGTGCGTGACATCGTACGGGAATCGTCGAACCGTGGCACGGTTCAGATTGGCATGCTGTACGCCGAGCGTTTGGGTGAAGACCGTTTTTATAATTTAATTAAATCGTTCGGCTTCGGTAGCAGCACGCAGCTCATCACGGGTGCAGAAGTGCCGGGACTTTTAATTAAGCCCGAGAATTGGGATGGGATTAGTATTTCCCGGATTCCGATGGGTCACTCGGTGAGTGTGACGGCGATGCAGATGCACTATGCGATGTCGGTCATTGCAGCGGATGGTTTATTGATGCAACCGCAGTTGGTGTTGCGCGTGGAAGACGCCAAGACGCGCGAAACAATCGTGAATTACTTACCGCACGCACGGGCTCGGGCCATCAAGAGTAGCACGGCCACGCAAGTGGCTCAATTATTGCGCGCGGTTTGTGGTAAGGGTGGTACGGCCCCGATTGCCGATATTCCCGGCTATGAAGTCGCTGGTAAGACGGGGACGACGCAAAAACTGATTAACGGAAAATATTCGAGCACGCATCACGTGGCCTCTTTTGCGGGTTTCTTCCCCGTGAATGATCCTCGTTTAGCCATCACGGTTATTATTGATGACCCGCAAGGCGAGGGCGTCGCTTACGGTGGTAAAGTTTCTGCGCCGATTTTCCGCGAGGTCGCCGAAAACTGTATTCGCTGGTTAGAAATTCCACCCGCTACCGCTGCCGGACGCAGTGTCGTCAGCAACCATCCATGAGCCCTGCCACGCTCACACCCCGCACCGCCGCCATGGAATCACCGACACTCGAAAATTTATTGAAAGGTATTCCGACCTTGGGTCGGGCAGGCGAATGGAATGTGCGTATCACTAATATTGTGACGGACAGTCGCCGCATTTTACCGGGATCACTTTTCTTTGCGTTGCCTGGTTTGCGCGTGGATGGACATGAGTTTTTAAATGATGTCATTGCGCGGGGGGCGGCGGCGGTGATTTCGGGTCAGCCCGTTTCAGGTCTGCCCGCGGTAGCCGCGGCGCAGGTGGCGGCGCCTCGTCAGGTATTAGCCGAAGTTGCACGCCGATTTTATGGTCACCCCGAGGCGAAGTTGAAGCTCGTGGGGGTCACGGGTACTAATGGTAAGACCACGGTTACCACTTTATTGCGTCACCTCTTACAATCACCCGAAGAGGCGTGGGGTTTGATTGGGACGGTGCGTTATTATTTGGGTCGTCGTTCGGTGCCGTCTTACAAGACTACTCCAGAATCGGCCGACCTCGCTGGCTTCTTTAAACAAATGGCGGAGGCAGGTTGTGCCGGTGCATGTCTGGAAGTGAGTTCACATGCGTTGCACCAAGACCGGGTACATGGTTTTCATTTTGCCGCGGCGGCGTTTACTAATTTAACGCGCGATCACGTTGATTACCACGGCGACTTGGAAAATTACTTTGCCGCCAAGCAGGCACTCTTTGATGGGCGGACGGGTTCGGTGCCTGATGTGTGTGTGATTAATACGGATGATCCCTCGGGAAAAATTTTAGCCGAAGCCTGTCGCCGTCGTGGCCGCGTTATCACCTTCGGGCTGAGTGCAGATGCTGATTTGCGCGCCACTGAAGTCGCCTACCATCCACGTGGTGCGAAATTCACGGTCCAGTGGCAAGGCGCCGCGGCGAAATTTAATTCTCCGCTGCCAGGTGATTACAATGTTTCCAACGTTTTGTGTGCTTTAGCCTTGGTCGCTTCGTTAGGACGTGACCCTTTGAAACTTTCCTCAGCTTTAGAATCTTTCGACGGTGTGCCGGGTCGCATGGAGCGGGTGGAAGTTGGGCAAGCCTTCCCCGTGTTTGTGGATTACGCACATACCGACGATGCCTTGCGCAATGTTTTGCGCATGTTACGTCCGATTACACCAGGACGCGTGCTCGTTGTCTTTGGTTGTGGGGGCAATCGGGATCGCGGCAAGCGACCCGCCATGACGCAGGCAGTGGTCGATGGTGCGGACTTGGCCTGGGCGACCGCAGACAATCCACGCAAGGAAGCCATCGAAACTATTTTCGATGATATGCGAAGTGGGGTTTCTAATTTAGCAAAGGTTGAATTTGTGCCGGACCGTCGTGAAGCCATTCGTCGCGCCGTGGCCGCGGCTCAACCGAACGACTGTGTGCTCATTGCGGGTAAGGGTCATGAGACGACCCAAGAATTCCACGACACGGTCGTGCCATTTGATGACCGTGCCGTGGTAAGAAATATTTTAGAACTCCGGAGGGGTTCGGTATCATGAGTGCCACGTTTGCACCCGAGCTTTTAGCGCAATGGTCTTTGGGTCATTGGTCGAAGTTGCCCACTGGTATGATTCAGGGATTTGGTACAGACACCCGTACGTTGTCTGCGGGTGATGCTTTTATTGCGATCAAGACGGAACGCCGTGATGGCCATGACTACTTAAGTGAAGCCCGCCAACGCGGTGCGACCTGTGCATTGGTTTCAAAAGTGGTCGCCGATGAATTGCCTCAACTGGTCGTGGATGACGCGCAAATGGGATTGCGACGAATTGCGGCCGGGTGGCGTCAGCAGTTCAAGGGCGCCGTGATTGGAGTTACCGGGAGTGTAGGCAAGACTTCGACTAAAGATTTACTGGGCTCACTGCTGGGTCCGTCGGCTTTCATTACCGAGGCCAACCTCAACAATTTAATTGGTGTGCCATTGATGTTACTACGGTTGGATAATGCGAAGCATCGCTTTGCCGTCATTGAAGCCGGCATGAGCGTGCCTGGAGAATTAAAAACTTCGGCGGAGGTGATACGCCCTAACTTAGCGATTGTGACGGCCGTTGCTCCCGTGCACTTGGCGGGTGTGGAATCCTTGGCGGGCGTGGCCCGAGAGAAGTCAGCTTTAGTTGCCGCACTATCGACAACTGGAAAAGCGATTATGCCTGCGAGCTTGTTGGCCTGGCCTGACTTCAAGCCCTTTGCCGCACAAACGTTGGCGGTGCAATTTGAGGGCGAGGCCGCACCAGCGGTTAAGCCAGCGCGATTAATTTCGGCTGCTCTCCAATCGCAGGGTACACAGCGTACGCTGGTGTTGGACGGCGAAGCGTACGCACTGGCCGCGATTTCCGATGGCTTAGCACGCAATGCGGCGTTGGCGATTGTGGCCGCCCGTGAAGTGGGTGTGAGCGTGGATGCGATACGCAAGGCGCTGGTGGGTTGGTTGCCGCCCGTCGGCCGGGGTAGCGTTCACGTCGTCGCCAATCAGAAATTCTATATCGATTGTTATAATTCCAGTCCCGCTTCATTGCTCGACGCCGCCCAATGTTTTCATCGTCTCAGCGCGGACGAGCCTCGTCCAAGATTATGGGTGATTGGAGGCATGGCCGAACTCGGCGCTCAAGCCGCAACGTTGCATCGCGAGTGCGGCGCGAATTTACCCGTGCGGGCAGGGGATCAGGTCGTGGGCTGGTCGGGTGATGTCGCGGACCTGCTTGAGGGTATCAAGGTTGCGGACGTTCAAAAAGTTTTGGCCTCCTCGCTGGCGGAAGTGGCGGACTTAATCGGCCGTCACCACGGTTATATTTTTGTTAAGGGAAGCCGATCATGTGCCTTGGAGCGTGCGTTGCCCGCAAACCTTCAATCTAAAATCTCTTTTCACTAAGACATGCTTTATTACTTACATAATTTAGAATCCGTGTGGGGTCCGTTCCGCCTATTTGAATACATTTCGGTCCGTGCCATCTTGGCAGGGTTCACGGCGTTGTTACTCGGCATGCTTTTTTCACGTCGCATGATTAACGCCCTCGCGGTTCTACGTCAGCCGGAACGTTCGGCCAAGCTCATGGGTGAGCTCGCTAAAGAAGGCGGCAAGGTACCGACCATGGGTGGCTTGTTGATTGGCGCCGCCGTTATACCAGCAATTTTACTTTGGGCGCAGCCGAATGTTTTGGTTTTAGCGACGTTGTTTTGTCTGGTCGGCATGGGCGGGGTCGGCCTTTGGGATGATTGGTTGAAAGTTAAGCATAACAGTGCCGACGGTATTTCGGGTCGCACTAAATTAGCGGGTCAGGCCTTGGTGGCACTCGGTGCTTTGTTAATTGTTTTATGTGATGCTAATTATCGCACGAGCCTGTGCGAAATTTGGTTACCCATTTTAAATGGCCCCATTTGGTCGGCCGATTCCTTGGGCTTACCTTTCGTGGTTTGTTTGGTCGTCGCTTCACTCTTTATCATATTAGTCTGTGTGGGTTGTTCGAATGCGGTGAACTTAACCGACGGTTTAGACGGACTCGCGATTGGTTGCGTTTTAATTACGACTTTAATTTTAGGACTCGTTGCTTACTTGGTGGGCAATCACATCTTTGCCAGTTACCTGCGGATTAGTTATGTGCCAGGTGCGGGTGAATTGGCGATTTTCGCTTCGGCATTGATTGGCGGCAGTTTGGTTTTCCTTTGGCACAACGCTGCCCCCGCCGAATTATACATGGGCGATGTCGGTGCACTTGGTTTAGGCGGGGCTTTAGGTTGCATGGCTTGTTTGATGCACCAGCCGTTCCTATTGGCGATTGTCGGCGGCGTATTTGTGATCGAGGCCTTGTCGGTGATGTTACAAGTCGCCTACTTTAAACGTACCGGTGGTCAGCGTTTATTTTTAATGACGCCGATTCACCATCACTTCCAAAAACTCGGCTGGCCGTCCACGAAGGTCGTCACCCGTTTTTGGATTCTCTCGTTGCTCTGCGGGCTGCTGGGTCTGCTCACCCTGAAAATACGATGAACGAATTTCCTGATCACCTCCGTCGACGTTTAACTCGCCCCGCAGCCGTGCTGGGGGCGGGGGTGAGCGGACGGGCGGTAGCTGAGGCCTTGAGTTTGGCTGGTTTTGCTTCCGTCATTTATGACGAAAAAGGTGAGAACCGCCAATTCACCGCTGAAGAAGCGAAGCGTCATGACCTCGTGATTTACAGTCCTGGGTTTCCGCAGCCACACCCCTGGTTGCTGGCGGCACGACGCGCTGGTTTACAGTGTTTGAGTGAGTTAGACTTTGGAGCCATCCTTTGGGGTGGTGCTTCGATTGCGATTACGGGTACCAATGGTAAAACTACTTTAACGGAATTCTTATCCTTTGCGCACAAACGTGCGGGACTGAACGCGATTGCCTGTGGCAATATCGGTTTACCTTTAACGGCGCTGGCGAATACCTCTTCGAATGCGGCTTTCTTGGCCGTGGTCGAAGTGAGTTCGTTCCAAGGCGAAGACCTAAGGTATTTTTCTCCTGAGACGGTGCTCTGGATTAATTTTGATGAGGATCACTTGGACCGCCACGGTGATCTTGAAAGTTATTTCCGGGCGAAGTATAAGCTCATTGAACGCATGGTGCCAGGCGGCACCTTAATTGTCGGAGAGTCGGTCGTCGCCGCGGCGAAACAGTTCGGCATCGAATTACCCGACGAAACCATCGTCGCTACGCGTGCGGAAGTGGAGCATGTTGCTCCAGCTGGATCTATTTTTGAATCGTGGCCACAGCGAGAAAACTGGGCGGTCGCGGTGCGTTATTGGCAATCCAAAGGTATTGCCCTGCGTATCTTAGAAGAATCGGCCCGACTCTTCCGTCCGGCACCGCATCGTTTACGTAAGGTCGCGGAGGCGCGTGGCATTGAGTATTGGAACGACTCCAAGGGCACGAATTTCCATGCGGTGCATGCGGCCTTGGCTCAATTTCAGATTCCCGTACGCTGGATTGGTGGCGGCAAATGGAAGGGTGGCGACCTGAAGCGTTTCGTGGACCAAGTTGCTCCGCGCATTGATGCGGCTTACTTAATTGGCGAAACGGGACCTGAATTATTAAAAACTTTTCAGGCGCTGGGTAAGCCGGCCTTTTATTTTGAATCGTTACAAGACGCCGTCGTCGCCGCGGCCCGCGATGCGCATGGACCGATGGCGATTTTGCTCAGTCCTGGATTTTCAAGTTTCGACATGTTTGCGGGTTACGCTGAACGCGGACTCGTTTTTGAGCGTGCCGCTACCGCACTTTCCAACCGCACCTAATTTTCTCAACCCAAACCCACATACACACATGCGTCCTATCATCACCGTTACCGCCGTCGTGCTTCTGCACCTCTGCGTCATCGCCGTCCTCGTTGGAGTGAACGGCTGCCGAAGCACTTCGGGCTTCGAGCGTGAGCCTGACCTTGCGGCTTATTCCGCAGGGGCTCGTTCCACGTTCCCCGCTCCGACGATTGCTACACCCAAGCCGACCGTGGTTAATCCCGTGGCACCTGTTGGTCCTGGTGGCGTCTACGTTGCCGGTCCGAACGACACGCTGCTCTCGATTGCCACCCGCGAAAATGTTTCGCTGACGGCCCTCTGTGCCGCAAATGGTTTACCCAAAAACGCTACGTTGCGTCCTGGTCAGCGCATTAAGATTCCGGCACCCGCTCCCGTTAAGACCACGAAAGCTGCGACCACGCCGAAGGCTTCTTCCGTGGCTAAGCCAGTAGCGGCGGCACCCGTTCCGGTTTTTACGCCGTTAAAGGTTGTTCCGCTCTCGGGTTCGTCTGCACCTGCTGCAGCCGACGCGTCTAAGCCTGCGAAACAGTAAAGCTGAAGGGTCAACGCCACCATGAACATCGCATTGAAGAAGGAGAGTCCCCGCCACCTGGGGGTCTATGCCTTCTGGATTGCGGTGATCGCGGTGGCGTTGGTGGGCTTTGGTTTAGTGAATCAGTATAGTGCGGGTATTTCGCTCTCTTCCAAGAATCGGACACAGGCCTTTGAGCGCCAAATGATGTATGTGCCGTTTGCTTTTCTGGCGGGATGGTTGGCTTACCGAGTTAATTTGGACCGATTGCGCGAGTACCGTTGGTATATTCTTGGAACGGCGTTACTGGCATTATTGTTGGCACGCATTCCAGGGATAGGTGTGACGGTGAACGGTTCCTGGCGTTGGATTGATTTAGGTATCATTCGTTTACAGGCCTCGGACCTCGGTAAAATTGCTTTAGTGATTTTCTTGTCGCACCAGTTAGCGATTATGCAGCGGCACACGATTACGCCGAAGTTCAAAATTTTTAAATTCAGTGACCGGGAGCCTTATTTATTTACGCCACGCGGTTGGATTGATTTTCGCGAAGGCTTTTTAAAGCCGGTACTTTTGATTGGGGTGATTTGTCTCGGGATTGCCTTGGGTCCGGACTTAGGCACGATTGTGCTCTGTGCGACCGTGGGTTGTGCGATGATGTTAATTTCAGGCGTGCGCACGCAGTATGTGTTCCCGACC
>CANGNX010000016.1 GCA_947455415.1 Opitutia bacterium
AACCTACCTCAAAGGAATTCTCGCTTACACCGAAGACGAAGTGGTTTCATCCAACTTCATTCACGACAAGCACTCGTCGATCTTCGACGCAGGTTCGTCGATTGAGTTGAACAAAAACTTCTTCAAACTCATCAGCTGGTACGATAACGAATGGGGTTACTCCAATCGCGTCGTTGAGCTCTTGGGCAAGGTGACCGCTAAGCTCTAATTTCGAGCTTATTCTTAAAAACAGGCGATCCGAGAGGGTCGCCTGTTTTGTTTATATCGATGAAAGAGGGTGGCCTGGGCCCGAATTGGCATTCCTTTTGCTTTATCCTTCCCAACCGCGACAGAACCCTTTTCTCTGCACCTTTACGACCATGCCTGCTCCCTCCCTCCGCTCCCTCGGTTCCCTTACTGGTCAACGCGCCCTGGTGCGTGTCGACTTTAACGTCCCTCAGGATAAGAAAACTGGGGCTATCACCAATACCCAGCGTATTGCTGCGGCGTTGCCAACGATCCGCTTCCTGCTCGAGGGCGGTGCCTCCGTAGTGCTGATGTCTCACTTAGGTCGCCCGGACGGTAAAGTAGTCGAGAAATTCTCGCTCCGTCCCGTGGCCGCTGAGTTGGAAAAGCTCTTAGGCCGCCCCGTAAAATTCGTCGCCAACTGCGTTGGTGCTGAAGCCGAAGCCGCAGCGAAGTCGCTCAAGGCGGGCGAAGTGCTCTTGCTCGAAAATCTCCGCTTCCACATCGAAGAAGAAGGTAAAGTGAAGCTCGAAGATGGCACCAGCATGAAGGCCGATCCCGCCAAGGTCGCTGAATTCCGTGCCTCACTTTCACGCTTGGGTGATGTCTATGTGAACGATGCTTTTGGTACTGCTCACCGTGCGCACTCTTCAATGGTAGGTGTGAATTTACCCCGTAAAGCCGCGGGTTTCCTGCTCGAAGCCGAACTCAAGGCCTTTGATATTGTTTTGAACAATCCGAAGCGTCCATTGCTGGCAATTTTAGGCGGTGCGAAGATTGCGGATAAGATTCCTCTGATTCGTAACCTCATCGAAAAAGCTGATGAAATTATCATTGGTGGCGGTATGTCGTTCACGTTCCGCAAGGTTTGCGACGGCATGGAAATCGGCAATTCACTCTTCGATGCCGAAGGCGCGAAAATTGTCGCTGAACTTTTAGAGAAGGCCAAGGCACGTGGCGTGAAGGTTACTTTGCCGACCGACTTCGTTTGTGGCGACAAGTTCTCGCCCGACGCGAATACGCAACTCGCCACCATGGCGGGCGGTATTCCTGCGGGCTGGGAAGGTATGGATGGCGGCCCTGAATCCATTAAGCTTTATGAAGCGGCGATTGGCCGCGCGGGTACGATTATTTGGAACGGACCCTGTGGTGTTTTCGAATTCGAAAAGTTCGCCGTCGGTTCCAAAGCGATGGCTGCCGCCGTGGCTAAGGCAACTGAACGCGGTGCGATCACCATTGTTGGTGGTGGCGATACCGCGACGGCCGCCAAGAAGTTTGGCGTCGATACCAAGGTCACGCATTGCTCCACCGGTGGTGGCGCTTCGCTGGAATACTTAGAAGGCAAGGTCTTGCCAGGCGTCGCAGCGTTGTCGGCCTAAGTATTTTTTAAACTCACTATTTTTAATATATGTCTAAACGTACTCCCCTCATTGCTGGTAATTGGAAAATGAACAAGACCGCCACCGAAGGCGTCGAACTCGTCAAAGCCCTCGCGGCGGCGGTGGGTATTGAGTCCTCGGTTAATGTGGTTTTATGCCCGCCCTTCACGGCTTTGTCTGCGGTGGGTGCTGCTATCGAAGGCACGCATCTGGGCCTCGGTGCCCAGAATATGCACGATAAGACCAGTGGTGCTTTTACGGGTGAAATCTCGGCTTCCATGTTGCGCGATTTACACGTCACGCACGTGATTATCGGACACAGCGAGCGTCGTAGTATTTTCGGTGAAGACGATGCCTTTGCGAATCGCAAAGTCCTTGCCTCGCTCGCTTCGTCGCTGAAGCCGATCCTTTGCGTGGGTGAATTACTTTCGGAGCGCGAAGCGAATCAGACCATGGAAGTCGTGCGTCGCCAAATTGAGTTGGGTCTCGCGGGTGTGCCAGCGGCTAAGGCCGAAAGCCTGATTATCGCTTATGAGCCGGTTTGGGCGATTGGTACCGGCAAGACCGCAACGCCTGCCATGGCTCAAGAGGTGCACGCCTTCATCCGTAAATTACTCGCTCAGCAATTTGGTCCAGAGACTGCAGCTCGCATTCTGATTCTTTACGGTGGCTCGATGAAGCCCGATAATGCCGATGCCTTGTTGGCAGAGCATGATATCGATGGCGGTCTGATCGGTGGTGCGTCCTTGGAAGCTAAGAGCTTTGTGGACCTGGTGCGCAGCGCGGTGAAGTCGGTCACGCGCTAAGGTTTCCACGCCAATTGGTTTATTGCGGTGATTAGCCCCAGCAGGGCTAGTCACCGCTTTGCCTAATAGTTATTTACAGTGGGTGAAGTCGTTTGACGGTTTTTTTACAAAAAATAGACCGTCATAAATTCCTTATAATCTTTATATAGAACAACTTATGAACTTATTGAGGCGTTTATGCACAGGATTATGCACAGTTGGGTCGGTCTGACTGTTCAAAACTCGACTTAATACCCCTAAAATTAGGGTTGCGAAGAGGGTGGGGGTTTCGTGCCTCTTGTAGGCAAAATTGTTATGAGCGAGCACCGTACCTCCAGACAGACCTTTTTGACTCAAGTCGGCACCACGCTGGCCGCAGTTGCCACCCTGGGTCTGTTCTCGAAAGGCACGGCCGCCCCGAGCGAAAGCTCAGAACCCAAGACGGCGACGCCTGAGGATTGTAAGGCGGTACCCGAAGCGCGTGCGGTGCCACGCCAAACCTCTCGCTAATCACTCGCTCGCTTCCCGATGCGCAAACTAATCGATTTTTTAAAGAGTCCGGCTCCCAACGGAAACTTCTTCACGCGTTCCGTTAACGCCTTGCCGTTCAAAGTGCTGGTTTGCCTCTTGGTGACGGGCCTCGTTGTTGTAGCGGGTATCAATGAATACGCGACGAACAAGTATTTGAATGTTGGTTACACCCCCGATCAGCCGGTTGCGTTTGATCACTCTTTCCACGCCGGTCCAGATTCCGTCTTGGGTTTGGATTGTCGCTATTGTCACAATTTCGTCGACCGTTCGAGTCACTCCAATGTGCCCACGTCCAGCACCTGTTGGAACTGTCACAGCCAAGTGAAGCCCGATAGCCCAGCGCTCGCCCTGATTCGTCGTAGCGTGGAAACGGGTGAAGCTGTTCGCTGGGTCAAGGTGCACAAAGTGCCCGACTACGTTTACTTCAATCACGCCGTTCACATCAATCGCGGTGTCAGTTGCGTGGAGTGTCACGGTCGTATCGACCAACAGGTCGTCGTAGGTCAGCAAAAATCTTTAAACATGTCATTCTGCTTGGATTGTCACCGCAACCCCGAGCAAGCGATTCGCCCGCTGGATAAAGTCACTGACCTTTCTTGGAAGGCTGGCTCCGAAGGCGCCCAAACTGCCCAAGGCACGAAGTTCGTGCACGACTGGAAAGTTAATCCACCCCAGAGCTGTTCGGGTTGCCACCGCTAATCTCCAAAATATTTTTCAATGAGTAAGAAAGTTTTCCATCACCCCGTTCCTCAAGCCGGCGAAGCCACTGGTCCTTCCTACTGGCGTAGCCTCGAAGAGCGTAACAAGACTCCTGAATTCCGCACCCGCGCGGAGCGTGAATTCTTGGACGGTGCCGAAGCCATCACCCCTGTTGAGCGCCGTCAGTTCCTCATGTTGATGGGCGCGTCTTTTGGTCTAGCTGGTTTAGGTTTAGCGGGTTGCCGTGAGCCACGTAACCACACTCTGCCTTACAGCAAGCAGCCTGAGAATACGATTCCAGGTGTTGCCACGTATTACGCTTCGTCTTTCCCAGGCGAGTTGGCCAATCAGCCGCTCATTGTTGAAACGCATCAACACCGTCCAACCAAGGTTGAGGGTAATCCCAGCCACGCCGCTAACGGCACGGCGACTTCGAAGTTTGCTCAAGCGAGTGTGCTGGATCTCTACGATCCTGAGCGCGCTCAAGTTTCTGTTGGAGCCAATGGTGCGAATCTCTCCGTCAACGACGCTCGCGATTTACTTCGCGCGCTCGCAGCGAGCCAAAAATCCAACAGCGGTGCTGGCTTGGCGATTGTGGCCCGCCCGTCTTCTTCGCCAACGCGTGCACGCTTAGTTGCCGCATTGAAGGCTTCGCTTTCGAAAGCACGTTTCGTTGAATACACTCCAGTTGTACAAAATGGTGCGGAACTCGCGCTCGGTGCCCGTCCATTACCTGATTTCGCTAAGGCCCGTCGCATTCTCAGTTTAGGATCCGATTTCCTTGGTAAGGGTGACGCATCAGTTGAAGCTACACGTGCTTACTCGGCTGGTCGTCGTGCGGATACGGCAGCGGAAGCCGACAAGATGACTCGACTCTATGTTGTGGAGTCTACTTTCACTTTAACGGGTGCCGCGGCGGATCACCGTCTGCGCGCTCCGGCTTCACATCTTTCGGCCTTAGCTGCATTATTTGCCGCTGAGGTTCTTACGCAAACTGGCAACGCTTCGTCGGCTGATGCGTTACGCAAAAAAGTTTCGGGTGTAAGCGTTGACCAAGCTTGGATCACCGAGTGCGCGGCCGATTTAGTTAAGGCGAAGGACACCGCATTGATTGTGGCCGGTAATCACCTTTCCGCCGATGCCCACCGTGCAATCTTTGCGGCGAATGCTGCCCTAGGTGCGGCGGTGCGCTATGTTGCAGTTCCTGCGGCAAGCACCGATACACTCGCGAGCCTTGTCGCTCAGCCTGCGGAAACTTTAGTTATTCTCGGAGGCAACCCAGTTTACGATGCACCCGCCGATGTAGATTTTGCAAAAGCCGTTAAGGCCGCGAAGAATGTGGTTCGTCTTGGTTATCATGGCGCTGCATTTGATGAAACTTCAGCCCTCGTGAAGTCGGTCGGTGGCACCGTGCTTGCCGCTTCACATTACCTCGAGAGCTGGTCCGACGGTCGCACTTTAGACGGCACGTACGTGCCCGTGCAGCCGATGATTGAGCCTTTGTTCCCAACGGTATCGGAACTCGATGTCTTGGCACCTTTGGCTGGTTCAACTTTGGAACCTTTCGCTTTAGTGCGCGAAACTTTCAATGGACTTTCCACGGATCGTTCGGACACCGCTTTCGCTGCCTGGTTAGCAGAAGGCGTTTTAGCTTCGAGTGGTTTTGCGAAGCAAAGCCCGCTGGTTAATCTCGACGGCGTTCAAGCTTTTGCGGCTCCAGCCCTTTCGTTCGATGCCTTAGAAGCACGCATCTTACCCAGCATTCAATCGGGCGACGGACTTTACGCGAATAACGGTTGGTTGGCCGAATCACCCGATCCGATGTCCAAAACTTCCTGGGAGAATGTCATTCTCATCAGTCCGAAGTTGGCCAAGAAGTTGGAGATTGAGCCAAGTGCCGGCGTCATCACGCAACTCGGTGCGTTGAATCGCAACATCAACGAAGTCGTCGACGGTAAGCTCATCGCTCGCATTGCGAAATTAACTTTGGATGGAGTCACGATTAAGGGGCCCGTGTTCATCATGCCAGGTATGGCCGATTTTACGATCGGTCTGCAATTAGGCTTTGGTCGTTCGATTGCTGGCCGCGTTGCCACTCGCGTGCCTGAGCGTCTGCAGGGCAGGGTAGTGGGTAACGGCTTCAACGTTTATCCTTTTGTAAATTCCGCCTCACCTTCAGTACGCACCGGCGTTCGTCTGGAGCTCACGGGTGAAAAGGCCCCCGTTTGCAACTCGCAAGATCACTGGTCGATGGAAGGCCGTGACATTTTACGCGAAGGCAATGCGGAGGACCTGCATAATAACCAAAACTTTGCGAAGCTCGGTATCGATGGTCACGCCCCCGCCGTTTACGGCAAGGACGAGAACATGTCGCCTGCTCAGAAAGCGATTACCACGCCACGTGGTAACTCTGCTTACGAACACCCTAACCACACGGTCGCTCCCAACGTTGCCGTCTGGAAGGGCCACGAAGACAAATTCCCGCTCTTGCAGCAGTGGGGTATGTCGATCGACTTAAATACGTGCACCGGTTGCAATGCGTGCGTCACTGCGTGTCAGGCTGAAAATAATATTCCAGTCGTGGGTCGCGATCAGGTGTTGAAGGGCCGCAATATGCAATGGTTGCGTCTCGACCGTTACTTCTTCGACGGACGCGATAAGGCCGGCACGGAAATTCCAGAAGATCCACAAGTCACCTTCATGGGTGTGGCCTGCCAGCATTGCGAAACCGCACCTTGCGAAACCGTTTGCCCTGCGAACGCCACTGTTCACGACGACCAAGGCCTCAATACGATGGCCTACAATCGTTGTATCGGTACCCGCTATTGCGCCAATAATTGCCCGTATAAAGTTCGTCGCTTCAACTTCCTCGATTACAATAAGCGCGAAGCTGGTCACTACTACGAAGGCCCTCTCGGACCTGCTAAATTGCCGAAGGATCCAGCCGACTTACCTCAGATGCAGAAAAATCCGGACGTCTCCGTGCGGATGCGCGGTGTCATGGAAAAGTGCACCTATTGCGTACAACGTATTCAAGAGGCCAAGATTCAAGCCAAGGTACGTGCGAAGGATTCTGACAATATCAAGGTTGCGGACGGCACTATCTTGGTCGCTTGCCAACAAGCCTGCCCAGCTGAAGCGATTGAGTTCGGTGATATCACGGATCCGGATTCACGCGTCTCGAAGGCTAAGGCCTCGACTCGTACGTACGGCGCCCTGACCTATTTGAATACTCGCCCACGCACCACCTACCAAGCGAAGTTGCGTAACATTAATAGCCGTATGCCTGGAGCGATTCGCATGCCGCTCTCTCGTAAGGAGATGATCGGCCGCGAAAACCAAGGTGAGTCGCATGGTGCGGCCGCCCATGGTGCTTCCGAGCACGCCACCGAAACCCACGCTAAATAAATATTTTATTTTCTATGGCTCACGCCCCTGAACATTCTACTGACCGTCCGGAAATCTTGGACCGGGTTAATCCCGCCGAGTTACCACGTTCGAAGCTCATTCTGAACGACCGCGGTTTCCATTGGATCACCGATAAGGTTTGCGGCATCGTTGAAGAGCCCACGCCGCTTTGGTGGAAAGTTACCTTCGTCGCGGCGCTGTTCATTGCGTCGTTCACGGGCGCGGGTTTACTCTACCTCGTTTCCACCGGTACAGGTACGTGGGGTCTGCGTTCACCTGTGGGTTGGGGCTGGGCGATTGTTAATTTCGTCTTCTGGGTCGGTATCGGTCACGCAGGTACTTTGATTTCGGCGATTCTGTGTCTGCTCCGTCAGAAGTGGCGGACCTCGATTAATCGTGCGGCGGAAGCCATGACGATTTTCGCTGTGATGTGTGCGGGTATTTTCCCGCTCTTCCACGTCGGTCGCGTCTGGTTTGCTTGGTGGTTGTTCCCGCTCCCTAATCAAAACGGTATCTGGCCTCAGTTCCGTTCTCCTCTCGAGTGGGACGTCTTTGCGGTTTCGACATACTTTACTGTTTCGACGCTCTTCTGGTACATGGGCATGGTGCCTGACCTTGGAGCGATTCGTGACCGGGCGAAGACCTGGTGGCGTAAAGCTTTCTACAGCGTACTCGCACTCGGTTGGCGCGGTGGTAATCGCCAGTGGAGTAACTTTGAAATGGCATACCTGTTGCTTGCGGGTCTTTCGACGCCGCTCGTGCTTTCGGTGCACACCATCGTTTCGTTCGACTTCGCGGTCTCGAACGTTCCCGGCTGGCACACGACAATCTTCCCGCCGTACTTCGTGGCAGGTGCAATTTTCTCGGGCTTCGCAATGGTGCTGACCTTAATGCTCCCACTGCGTGCGATTTATCGCCTGCATGATGTGATCAATCAGTACCACATCGACAACATGTGTAAGATCATCTTGGCCACGGGCACGATGGTGGGTTACGCCTACGCCACTGAGTTCTTTATCGCTGCTTACTCGGGTAACGCTTACGAAAAGTTTGCCTTCGTTAATCGCGCCTTCGGTCAATATGCTTGGGCTTACTGGATCATGGTCTCGTGTAACGTAATCACCCCGCAGCTCTTCTGGTTTAAGAAGATTCGCGAAAACCATGCCCTGGTTTGGATTATCTGTTTGTTTGTGAATGTCGGGATGTGGTTCGAGCGTTTCGTTATCACCGTCACCTCGTTGGCCAACGACTACCTTCCTTCAAGCTGGGGTTACTACAGCCCGACCATCGTGGATATTTTCACCTTCTTCGGCACCTTCGGTTTCTTCTCGGTGCTCTTCCTTCTCTTCGTGCGTTTCCTGCCGCTTCTGCCGATGGCCGAAGTGAAGATGGTCGCACCGCAAGCCGATCCCCACGCTCACTGATAACGACGCCCGACTACCATGAACGAACGCAACGAAAGCATCCACGGTGTCGCCTGCACTTTCCGCAGTCCTTCCGACGTCTTTCACGCTGCTGAAAAAGTACGTGATGCCGGCTGGAAGAATTGGGATGTTCACACGCCTTTCCCTATTCACGGCATGGATCAAGCCATGGGCTTGCCGCGCTCCAAGGTGCCACGCTTAACCCTTCTCGGAGGTGTCACCGGTTTTATCACGGGTTGCTTGCTCACGTGGTTCATGAATTCCTACGACTATCCTCTCGTGGTGGGTGGTAAGCCGTTCTGGAGCCCAATCTTCCCCTTCCCGGTGATGTACGAGTGCACGATTCTCTTTGCAGCCTTTGGCACGTTCTTCGGTCAGTTCATTTTGAACCGCCTGCCTCAACACCATCACCCCTTGTTTGATCTCCCGCAGTTCGCTCGCACCTCGGACGACACCTTCATGATTGTCCTCGAGGCTCGTGACAAAAACTTCCACTTGGATGAATCCCGCAACTTTCTGCTGTCGCTCGGCGGCCAGGAAATCACCGTCATTCGCGAGTAATTAACCATGCGTCGTTACCTTACATTTCTTGCTGTCGCCGTTGTGGCTTTGCTGGGTTTCCTTGGTTTCCAAGGTAAGACCTCCAAGCAAACGCCGGTCTATGTCTTCGATGACATGGACTACCAGGCGCGTTACAAAGCCCAAGGTGAGAACACTTTCTTTGCTGATGGTCGTGACGCACGTCCGCCCGTAGCGGGATCGGTTGCACGTGGCACGGGCTTAGAGCCCACGAAAGTTTTTTCCGCCGAGTACCGTCGTGCCGAATCGATTAACCCTACCTTCGTCACCGGAAAAGATGAGCGCGGTAATTTCCTCGCGGATTTCCCAGTGAAGTCATTGACGATGCTGCCCTCGGGTGAATTAAAACCCTTCATCATCGACAGCAAGTTGCTCGAGCTCGGTCGCACTAAATATCAAATCTATTGTGCCGTCTGTCACGGACAGGTTGCAGATGGTAACGGTATCTTAAAGGCTCGTTCGGCCATCGAAGGCGACGTGGCAATCAATACCATCGCGAATTTGCAGAGCCCCATGTATCGTACGTATCCTCAAGGTCAGATTTTTGACGTCATCACCAATGGCAAGAATACGATGATGCCTTACGGTGATAAACTTTCGCCCGAAGAGCGTTGGGCCGTCGTTGCGTACGTTCGTGCGCTGCAACTCTCACAATCTTGCCCACCTGAACTCGTCCCCGCTTCAGTGAAAGCGACCGTCAAGTAAACCCACATGAGCACACCTTCTGTTAAACTTTCTTCTCGCTGGCCAACTTTCGTTGTCGCTGGTCTCGTTGCCATTGTCGCTGCCTGGTTATTGGCGGTACAAGGTGCCGGTGAACACAACTACCGCCCAGTCTTGTCGGTACTATTGGGTTCGATGTTCTGGGTCTCGGTGCTAATCGGCATGTTGATGCTCACGATGATCACCCGCATTTTTGATGCTGGTTGGGCTCCCGTGATTCGTCGCTCCTGGGAGTTTATGATCGGTGCACTGCCGATTGTTTTATTACTCAGCATTGTACCTTTGGCTTTTATTCCATCGTTCCGTCACTTGCTCTGGGAATGGACCGACGCGACACACCTGTTGCCGAGCGGACACGAAGTGGGGCATGACCCGATTTTACAGGCAAAGAGCTGGTTCCTAAATCCAACCTTCTTCCTGATTCGCATTACCCTCTACGTCGTCTTCTTTGGAGTCATCACCTGGGTTCTGCGCCGCTTCTCGTTCCAACAAGACAAAGAGCGTGATGCCAATCTCACGCACCGCTTACACGCCGTTTCGGCAGTGGGTATTCCGGCGAGTGCGGTGATGCTCACCATGTTGGCCTTCGATTGTCTGATGGCCCTTTCGTACCACTGGTTCTCGACCATGTACGGGGTATGGTTCTTTGCCCTCTCGATTCGCTTAGCCTTGGCGACCACGGTAATTTTAACCTACCGACTCTCCAATGGCGGCTGGTTGGATGGTATCCTTAATCAAGCACACCGTCACGTGCTCGGTTGCTTGATGTTAGCCTTCACTGTTTTCTGGGCTTACATCAGCTTCTCTCAGTACTTCCTGATTTATACTGCGAATATTCCCGAAGAAACTTTTTGGTATAACATTCGTGAGTTCAATCCGATCACCGGACTCAAGAGCGATTGGTGGGGCGTCTCGATGTACCTGATTTTCGGATTCTTCTTCCTGCCATTCCTTTCCTTGTTGTTCTACCGTTCTAAGATTATCGCGGGTCGCTTGCTGACTATCGCTGGCATTATTTTCGTCGGCGGTATTTTTGACCTTTGGTTCAATGCCGTTCCTCGCCAAATCAATGAAGCATCCGCTCCCGAAGGCTTTGTGGTTTCGCCCTTCTTGAGCGGTTACCTCGCCCTCGATTTACTCGCTATCTTTGGCTTCGGTGCCCTCGTGATTGGTTTGTTCCTTCGTAGTTCCACGAAGGCTGAGACCATTCCCGTTCACGACCCACGTATTCTCGAGTCCATCAACTATCATGAGTGATTCCAATAATTCGCGCCCCGTTGTTTCAGGGCAAGTCGCCTCCTGGTTAGGAGTCATCGCTTTTGTCGCCGTGGCGATTGCCGTGATTGCTTACGCTTATCTTGCCTTTCGTACAACGGACGGCGTGGATGCAAATCGACGCATTGCGGAAAAAGCACTTCGTGCCGACTTAGAGTCCAAGGCCAAGGGCAAGCTCACTGATAGCGGTCGCAACGCTGATGGCACTTACCACATTCCGCTGGATACGGCAGTCGCATTGATTGCGGCTAAGCCTGAAATTCTTGCTCAGCTCCGTCAGTCCAATGAGGGCCCGGGCGCAACCGCACCCGCTCCGGTTTTCACCAACGGCACCAAATAATTTTTACCCATGAGCCAGGCTTATTCTTCTCGCGGTTCGGTTTCACGTATTGATGCCAGCATCAGCGTTCCCGTTCGCCTCTTCATTTTTTCATCACTCGTCTGGTTGCTGGTGGCATCGGTCCTGGGTGTGATTGTAGCGCTGAAGTTGCAGGTGCCCTCGTTCATGGGTGAGTGCCCATGGTTTACGTATGGTCGGATTGAGACTTTGCAGCGCAACGCCTTCATCTATGGCTGGGCCTCCAATGCTTTGTTTGCTTTGAACCTCTGGATCATGTCGTCCTTGGCTCGCTTTGAATTGAAGTCGAGCTGGCTACCCGTGTTGGGTGGGGCGGTTTGGAATTTAACTTTAACCTACGGTTTGGTTCAGGTGCTCTTGGGACAGCTCAACGGCTTTGCCTTGTTGGAGATGCCCAAGGAAGTGGCTCCCGCTCTCGTAGTGGCCTTTGTTTTTGCCGCTCTTTGGCCTGCGGTTGCTTTTGCCCGTCGTCCCACGGGTAATGTTTTCGTTTCCCAGTGGTACATCATCGGTGCGACTTTTGTTTTTCCAGTGATTACCGTGGTGGCTCAGTTGATGCTGCTCTGGTGTCCGACACTCGGCGTTATGCAGGCTCTTGTGCACAGTTGGTTCTACCAAAACTTAATTTTACTCTGGTTGGGTGGTTCTGCTTTATCGGCCGTATATTACTTTATCGCGAAAGAGTCGGGACGTACCATCTCCGCTTATTATTTGGCCACGGTCGGTTTTTGGACCTACTTCCTTTTTGCGAGCTGGACGGGGCCGGCCACTTTGCTCGGTAGTCCGATCCCCGTTTGGGTGCAGTCGGTTGGTGTGATTGCTTCACTCATGATGTTGGTCCCAATCGTGATCACGGCGGTGAATTTCTTTGGTACGCTGGCGCCTCGTAATGGCATTGCGCAGTCGTGGAATAACACGACCTTACGCTTCGTCTTAGTGGGTGCGGTGAGTTTCACCTTAGCGGCATTACTCAACGTTGTATCTTCAACGCGCTCGCTGAATGCTTTGGTTCGTTTCACCGAATTTGCACAAGCCCAGGAACACCTCACCGTTTACTCTTTTGTGTCGATGGTGATTTTTGGTGCAGCCTATTATATTCTCCCTCGTTTAACGGGTGCTTTCTGGCCTTCCGCTAAACTTGTTTACTTGCACTTCTGGTCCTGTGCCGCTGGGTCCCTGCTTTTGGTTGTCACTGGACTCACCCAAGGTTGGGCCGCCCATGGTCGTACGGATTTTGCGGTATCGGCTGCCCCAGGTCTTTTGGCGGCAGTTCTATTGTTGGTCGGACACTTTGCCTTTGCCTTAAATGCGCTGGGTATGTTGACGGCTGAAAATGCTCCCTCCAATCGCCGTGCCTACTAAAACGAAACGACCATGAAGAATCTCAATTTGATATTGGCCGGCGTCTTTTTCACTCTCGCTGCTTCGTTTGGTGGTCTGCTCTTGAGCGGACAGGTGCAACTCGGTCAATTGAATCGGGCCCCCGCGGAAGAAGGCGGTCCCTTGTTTCCTCCGAAGGAGCCAGGCCTAGCTATCCAAGGTCGCCAAGTTTACCTCAGCTTAGGTTGTGTGACCTGTCACACTCAGCAGGTTCGTCCAGCCGGACAAGGTAACGACATTGCCCGTGGTTGGGCGCAGCGTCCTTCCGTCGCTCGCGACTACATTCTGCAATCACAAGTCTTGCTTGGTAATCGTCGACTCGGCCCCGATCTGGTTAATTACGGTGCACGAGTTAAGTCCGACGATGAAGTGCATGCACACTTACGCACGTCTATGCCCGGCAGCGTTATGCCTGCTTACGGTTTCCTCTACACGCAGTCGAAGGATGGCTCCTTCCGTCCGACCGAGGATGCGGTTGCCCTCGTGGCCTATCTTAAATCCCTTAAAATTGATTACAGCTCGCCAGAAGCGAAACAGAAACAGTAATCCCATGACAGACTCTCATTCATCAAATAATCATTCGCAGCGTTCGTCTCACGAAGGCTCCGAGGGATCCTCGGACAGTCGTCTGGTCGAGGCACACTCGCAATTGGCGAAGAACAAGGAAGAGCCCAGCGAAGGTTTTTCCTCGTTGCCCATTGTAATCGTCTTTCTGTTTTGCGGTTTTGGTTTCTGGGCAGGCGTTTACCTGACGCGTAATGCGGGGGGGTTCTCGGCTAACACATTTGACCTCGATGCACCGCGCTTGGTGGCTGATAGCGGACCCAAGGTATTTGAGGCGGATCTCGCCAAGGGTGAAAAGCTTTTCATTCAACAGTGTGCCGCTTGTCACCAGGCCAATGGTTTGGGCGTCCCAGGTGCCTTTCCTCCTTTAGCGGGTTCACCTTGGCCGCTCGGTAATGATGAGCGTATCATCAAAATCGTGCTCGCAGGCTTAGCCGGCGAAATCGAAGTCAAAGGCGCTAAGTATGTGGGCAATATGCCGAACATCGGTGCCGGACTTAATGACGCCCAAGTGGCTAACATTGTTTCCTACGTTCGTTCGGCTTGGGGTAATAACGCCGAGGCAGTGACGGATGTTAAGGTTAAGGATATCCGTAAGGCCATTGGTGGTCGCGGTCAGTACAGCCCGAAGGAAATCCTCGACGCTCATCCGTTGGAGACGAAGTAATTTAACTTCCTAACCAAACAAAAGACCCGAGGCGCACCTCGGGTCTTTTGTTTGGTCAAGTTGATTAAGACTTAAGCGTGCTTTTTGATGAAGGCAGCGATGTCACCTTTAGGGCGGGCGCCAACCATCTTATCGACCACTTGACCATTCTTGAAGAGGAAGAGGGCGGGAATCGAGGTCACGCCAAGTTGAGTGGCGAGGGTGCGATTAGAGTCCACGTCGACCTTGCAGATTTTGGCACTGGCACCCAGTTCGGTGGCCAGTTGATCGAGAACGGGGCCGAGCTGCTTGCAGGGGCCGCACCAGGTCGCCCAGAAGTCCACAAGGACGGGGACGGTCGACGACTTAATTGTCGAATCGAAATTGGTGGTGTCGAGGTTGGTGATGAGGTCGGAGGCCATATAAATTTATCCTTTAGTTTTTTGGAAGAGATCCAGGTAAAGTAAAACAAAAGCGGTTAAGGAAGCGAGCAGGGCGAGCACATCGATTCCCGCTTCAGCTGTTGAAACGCGGTCAGAAGAATCACTGCTCAGGATGGGGGCAACGTGCGGAGCCGAAGGGGCCATAGTGGCGCGTGGAATGGTAACGTTGCCAGCGGGGGGAATCGGTGCAGCGGGTGGAGGAGGAACAAATGCAGGAGCGGACTGAGAAACCTTCGGAGACGGAGCAGGTGGCGTGGGGAGACTTCCGCCGGGAGGAGGTGGGGGTGGAGGAGGTGGGGGGACTGCACTCATCGATGAGTAATAAATGAAGTCTCGGAATCTAGGTGAGTCAATCCGTCTGTACCGATTTTAGTCCCTACTCAGGCTGGCCGTGTTTACGCAATAGGTCGGCAACCTCTCGTGGGTCGGCGCCTTGTAGGTTGCGACCCTTCTTTTGCAAGTCTTCGACCGTTTTGACAACCGTCTCGGTCATTTTCTCGTGCGTCTCGGCAGAACCGCCGACCAAGGAAAACCCTTCACCTTGGGTGATGCGTTTGTGACGATCCTTTTGGTCGAGTCCGAGGCCGAGTAAATGGTTGGGGCGTGCTTTCCGTGCCATCTCTCTAATTTTATTATAAAATCACCGAATGCAAACTACAGCTTAGTTTTGCGGGGCCTGAGGTTCGTCGAATTCGGAAGTCACCGAGGTATCGATGGGGCCGGTGGCGACATCCGATTTCTCTACTTTGGCGCAAAAGATATCTTCAAAATTATGGGTCTGCTCCAATTGCAAGGCGCCGAGACGAGCGAGCTCGAGGCAGGCTAAGAAAGTGGCGACGAGGAAACTGACGGTGGGTCGCTCGGGGAGCAGGCTGGTGAAAGTGAATTTGGGTTCGGTCGTTAAGCGCTGTAAAATGGATTCCATGCGATCGGACACGGTGACCGTTTCGACCGAGATGTTTCCAGGCTGGATGCGTTCGGCGAGGCGGCGCAGGACGAGATTAAAGGTATTCCAGAGTTCGATGCGGTCCGCTGGGGCAACTGGACGAATGAGTGCGTCCTCGCCCTGGGGTTGGACGACGTGACGTGTGAGGAGACCTTGGCGTTCGTCGGCTAACTCTCGAATGATGGCGGCCGTTTCTTTGACGCGCTTGTATTGAATGAGTTGTTGTACCAGGGCCCAGCGTGGATCTTGTCCCTCGGGGCTAACGGTTTCTTGGTCCTCGGGTCGACTCTCCACCGGGAGGAGCATGCGACTCTTAATATACATCAAAGTCGCGGCCATAACGAAGAAGTCGCCCGCTAACTCTAGGTTGTCCTTTTCTTGATGGCGGAGAACTTCGAGGAACTGTTGGGTAACCTTCTCAATCGGAATATCGTAAATATCGATTTCGTTTTTCCGGATCAGAAAGAGTAGCAGGTCGAGTGGCCCTTCGAAAATATCGAGACGAATCGGAAGATCCGAGGGCGGCAAAATGCCATCCACAGGAAGGGTGGGAGTGGTTTCGGGATTTTCCTGCACGGTTAGAATTTAAAGAGGCGAACGCGCAGGCTTAAGCCCAAGGAGCCGTCATTGTAAATGGTGACGCGCTTATAGAAGCCGTATTCAATCTCCCAAGAGTTGCCGATGCGTTGAATGATGCCGATGGACTCGGAGGTGAAGGCGTGAACCAGGGAGTCGTAATTGGCATTTAAGAATGCCGTGTAGACGGAGTTGAGCCGAACTTCGCCCTGCAACCAGTATTGTTTGGCTGGGTAGAGGCCTTCAGTCTGTTCAAAGAGGCCGACGGTAGTTTTCCAGTAGTCGCCTGAATTAAGCGAGATGGACTGAAGCGTCTCGACGCTTTGGCTGGTGTTTTTGCCGCGACGATCGAAGTAGTCGATAGTGACCCAGTTAGCCGGAGTGAGGCGAAGGTGGGTTTGAATATCGGACGCAGACTTAGCAAGCTGGCTATCGTTATTCGACCAGTCTTTGAGAATATCGAAGCGTAAGAGTTCGCGGCTACCATTCTCGCTGTCGCGTGTGGCTAAGGTGTTACGAATTCCGATGCGTGCGACTTGTGTAGAAGTGACAGCGGCGGGGTCGGTGCGATCAGCAAGGTCGATTTCGCGGAAGGCAGAGAGGGCCACATTGCGATCAGACTGAGCGAGTTCTCCGACGTGTTGGTTAGCACCAGGCAAGGTCCGGTATTGAATGAAAGGGCGAACGGTGTGGCGCATGCCATCGATGCCCCATTTGTCGGCCTTTAGGTCCCATGATCCAGTGGCTAGTCCTTCGACGTCAAAGCCTGCCTGAGCCATGACTTTAGCAGTGTTGCCGCGGCTATTGAGGCCAGAGGTCCAATCGGTTGCACGCACACCTGCGACGGGCTTAAATGTCAGGTAATCGCGAACTGTGATAGGGTAGCTTAATCCGTAATAGGCATCGAGTCGCGCGGTGGACCAAGCGGTAGTGGAGCCAGTCTCGGTGGTAAAGTTTGCTAAGGGTAAACTCTCGGAGGGGCGTTGCGTGAGGTAAGTGGCCGTTAAGAAGCTACGTTGATTGAAGCCGTTAAGTGCCGAGGGTGTCTCGAGTAAATCGAAGCGGACTTCTGGAAGTTTTTGAACGACGTCTTGGTAGTTATCAACTTTCGCAACAAGGTTGCCTGAAAGGTAGCCGCCATTCATTGGCGTGATGGCTTCGAAGGTGGCTTGGGGTAGGCCTAGATTTTCGATTTCGTGAGGACGGAAATTACGAACGAAGTTGGGGTCGGAGGTGGCGTAAAGTTGGCCGGCGATTTCGATACCGTTGCTGGTCACGCCCGAGATTTCACCCGTGGCAAAACTGCGGTTACGTCCGGGGGTACGACCGAAGGTGTCGAGTTCTAGGTCGCCACGGTCGTTAATGAAGCCCGTTTGGAAATTGCCATGCCAAGGATTGCCTTGTGGTGAGTATTTACGGTTGTCGTACTTGATGGCTGGGCCAACCAGGAAGCCTGAGCGACCGTAGTAATCGACCAAGGCGCCAAGCCAAAGTGATTTATTATCGGTCTGACGAACCAGCGTGGTGGTGCGGAGGTAGCGGCCCTGGGCATCGCGTGAGCCCGTATCTAAATGCAATTCGTAGGGAATGTCTTGGTAACCGTCTTGTCCGTAATAAGGTAAATAAAAGAACGGCATACCCATGAGGCGAGGTGTGACGCCTTTGAAAGTGAGCCAGTTGTCTTTTTCAGAAAAATGTACTTCGCGAATGCCGAGCGACATACCGTATTCCTGTGGTTCATTATTCCACAGACGGACGCCGCTCATGGTCTTATCACCTTTATCTAGGCGCAGTTCTTCGGCGGTGAAGTAAAATGGGTTGCGACCGAACTTAACATTTTTTGCAACCACTAGGTCGGCCTTGGGGTCGAGCATGACTTGCTCACCCATGATACGCAGGCTCTTGGTGGTGTAGACGACATTGCCTTCGGCAAGTACGGTTCCGTCGATTGAGTTCAGGCGAATTTTTTTCGCGGAGAGGTGTGCGCCGTTGGCTTCGAAGCTCGCATCAATCGCAATCAATACCTTGCCGTTTTCTTCGTAAGTAAAACTTTCACCCTGAACGTTCGGTTGATTGGGCTTAGCATTTTTGTCGGCCACAACGGGGTCGGCCGCAAGAGCCGTCAAGGCGATGCCGAAGGTGATAGCGAGAGTCCAAAGGGGGCGGCCGAACATTTAGGTATGAGAGTTAACGCTTGGGGCATTCTCTCAAGTATTTTCGGGCAATGAGCGCTTGCGGCGGCTACTTAGTCGTGGATTATCCGTCCATGCGACTGACTTCAGCAGAGTTGAAGCCCCTTTTAGAGGGGGTGGAAGCCTGTCCGCATCGTATCTTAGGTCTCCATCCGCTGGCGGATGGGGGGTCGGTCGTCAGGGCCTTCTTGCCCGGCGCCGTGGAATGTCGCTTGCTCAAGGGGAAGGGAACCAAGGGGGTAGCGATGGAGCGCCTCGATGCGGCCGGTTTCTTTGAGGCAGCATTTAAGGAGTCGGCCCCTTTTAACTATCAATATAAAGTTACCTATGCGGATGGGACGGTACAGACCATTCAGGATCCTTACCGCTTTTTACCCACGCTCACTGAGCAGGATTTATTTTTAATTGGTAAGGGCGACAATCATCAGGTGCACCATAAACTGGGGGCGAACCTACGCACCATCGATGGCGTGCGTGGTGTGTCCTTCACCGTTTGGGCTCCGTCTGCCCGTCGGGTTTCATTAATCGGGGATCATAATTTATGGAACGGGAAAAGTCACCCCATGCGCTCGCTGGGTGCTTCGGGGATTTGGGAATTATTTATCCCCGGAATTGAGGCGGGTGCGCGTTATAAATTTGAAATCGTGGGTCCGCATTCGGCCGGACCATTTATTAAAACCGATCCGTATGGTTTGCAGTTTGAGGCTTCGCCGCACCATGCGGCGATTGTTGTCGACCTTTCGGAGTTTGTTTGGACGGATGCGGAGTGGTTGGCTCAGCGTCGTCGTCAGCAGACTCGGCAACAACCCGTTTCAGTCTATGAAGTCCACTTAGGTTCATGGCGGCGAAAACTAGAAGAAGACAATCGGGCTTTGAACTATCGTGAGTTAGGCACACAACTCGCTGAATACTGTAGAAATCAGGGCTTTACGCATGTCGAATTAATGCCGCCCGCAGAGCACCCGTTTGACGGTTCATGGGGCTATCAGGTCACTGGCTTCTACGCCCCGACTTACCGCTTTGGTTCGCCGCTCGACTTCATGATGTTCGTCGACACTTTGCACCGTGCAAACATCGGTGTGATTGTAGATTGGGTGCCGGCACACTTTCCGCGTGATAGTTTTGCCTTGGCGCGATTTGACGGCACGCACTTGTACGAGCATGCGGACCCGCGTTTAGGGGAGCATCCTGATTGGGGTACGCTGATTTTTAATTACGGCCGACACGAGGTGCGTGGATTCTTGGTGGGCTCGGCTTTATCGTGGTGCGAACGTTTTCACATTGATGGGCTCCGGGTTGATGCAGTGGCTTCGATGTTGTACTTAGATTATTCGCGAAAAGAGGGTGAGTGGTTGCCCAACCGTCACGGCGGTCGCGAAAACCTGGAGGCCATCGAATTCCTCAAACAAGTGAATGCTTTGGTGCACTTGTACCATCCCGGCGTGATTACGATTGCAGAAGAATCAACCTCTTTCCCTGGCGTGACGAAGTCGGTCGCCGAAGGTGGACTCGGTTTCGACTACAAATGGAATATGGGCTGGATGCATGACAGTTTGGATTACTTTAAGCAGGACCCGCTCTTCCGAAAGCACCACCATAGCAAACTTACGTTTGGCATGCTCTATCATTGGTCAGAAGCGTTTGTGCAGTCTTTCTCGCATGATGAAGTCGTGCACGGCAAGGGCTCGTTGATGGGCAAAATGGGCGGTATTGATTTTGCGACAAAGGCAGCGAATTTGCGATGCTTGCTGGCGTTACAGTGGGCTTGGCCGGGTAAGAAATCGCTCTTCATGGGCTGTGAATTTGGTCAGGTGGCCGAATGGAATCACCAGCAGTCGCTCGACTGGCATTTGTTGCAGTACCCGTTGCACTCCGGTTTACAGCAACTCGTCCATGATTTGAATTTCCTTTACCAAAAAGATGCGGGCATCGCTTTGTATGAATCGGATCCGGCGAATTTTTCTTGGATTAATCCTAATGACGGAGACCAGAGTGTATTGACCTTCTGTCGCGAGGGGCGCGATTGCACTTGGGTTTTCGTTGGAAACTTTACGCCCGTTGAGCGCACCTATCGTTTAGGCGTGCCGCATGCGGGCGTTTGGGAAGAAGCCATTAATACCGATTCTGCTCACTACGCTGGGCGTGGGTTAGGAAACTTAGGCGAGGTGAGGGCACAGTCTATTCCCTTGCATGGTCGTTCCTATTCAATGGAAGTACGCCTGCCTGGATCGACGGTTTTAATTTTCCGGCAGAAAAAATCTAATTAAACATGGCTCGCTCCCAAGCATTTCAAGCATTGGTAAAGAATGATCCTACCAATCCGATGTTTCGTTTTTCTTTGGGGCAGGCCTTGTGGCAAGAAGGCGAGGCTCAGGCCGCCAGCGAACACCTTGAGTTTGCGGCTCAGGCAAAGTCAGACTGGATGATGCCCCTGATTTTATTGGGTAAATGTCATTTAGCACTGCAGCAAAAAGAAGCTGCCCAGAAGTCCTTTAATGCAGCATTGAAGTTGGCGGTAGCCCAAGGACATGAGGAGCCCGAAGCTGAACTTCGCGCCCTGATGGCCAATTTATAATTCGGTTGCACCGCAGTGGATTGACACGCGTGGTCCCATGTAGATTTTACGGGCGTGCAAAGTAACCGCCCACACCATGTTAAAAGCGCTTCGCGCTGGGCAGCGGTGCGTCGGTTTTTGGGGTTTGTTGGTCCAGGCTTTTTAGTCGCCGTCGGTTACATGGATCCGGGGAATTGGGCGACGGATTTGGCGGGCGGGTCGGAATTTGGTTATGCTTTATTATGGGTCATTTTATTGGCCAATTTAATGGCCATTCTGTTTCAGCACATGTGCGTGCGCTTACAGGTCGCGACCGGTCAAGACCTCGCGCAAGCGTGTCGTGCGCGCTACTCGCCAGCGGTTTCGGGTTTCCTTTGGTTCTCTGCACAAGTCGGAATTATTGCGATGGACTTGGCTGAGCTCCTCGGTTCGGCGATTGCGTTGCAATTACTTTTTGGAATCCCGTTAATCATAGGATCCCTCATCACCGCTTTAGATGTGTTGGTTTTATTAATGTTAACCCGCCTCGGATACCGTTGGTTGGAGTCGCTCGTGGCGGTTTTAGTTCTCACAATTGCCATGTGTATTGGGGCTGAACTGCTGATTGCGAAACCAGCCATTGCGGCCATCTTGCACGGATTCATTCCAACTGGTGCGGTCTTTAAGAATCCGGGCATGCTCTTTATTGCCTTGGGTATTCTGGGGGCAACGGTGATGCCGCATAACCTTTACTTGCACTCATCCTTGGTTGGCACGCGGGATTTGGGTAAGACCGTTGCAGAGCGAAAGCAGGCGATTCGATTTGCGACTTATGATTCAACGCTCGCACTGATTTTTGCCTTCTTTGTGAATGCTGGACTTTTAATCTTGAGTGCCACGGCGTTTCATAAAGTCGGACACCCTGTGATTTCAGATATACGTGAGGCCCATCAATTGTTGAATGGTGCCTTGGGTTCAACGATTGCGGCCACGCTTTTTGCGGTGGCACTTTTAGCATCGGGACAAAATGCAACAATCACTGGTACGCTCGCCGGACAAATCGTTCTGGAGGGTTTCTTAAAGATCAAAGGTGTGGCCTGGATAGTGCGAACCTCGACACGTTTGGCGGCGTTGGTGCCAGCACTATGGGTGATTGCTTGGGCCGGGGAAGGGAAGGCAGTTGAACTTCTGCTCTGGAGTCAGGTTATTTTGAGCCTGCAGCTGGGCTTCGCCTGCTGGCCCCTCGTACGTATCACCAGCGACGTTAAGGTGATGCGCGAATACGTTAGCCCGACTTGGGTAATTATACTCGGCTGGACGGCGACGGCGATGGTGGTGAGTGCCAGCCT
>CANGNX010000017.1 GCA_947455415.1 Opitutia bacterium
AAAGCGGTTTTCTAATCCTTCAGCTTCGACTTCGATGAGGCGTTGTTGGAGTCCGAAGAGCAACGAGATGCATGGAGTCGAAGGGGTCATGCCCTTGGTGTGGTTATCGTGGAACTCGATAAGATCGAAGTAGTAGCCGCGATCCGACATTTGCTTAGCACGTTCGCGGGCACGTTCGCTGACGGCGAAGATTGCCAAGCCTGGAGGCAACGCTAAGGCCTTTTGTGAGCCAGTGAGGAGAATATCTATTCCCAGTTCGTCCTTATTAATAGGTAGGGTGGAGAAGGAGCTTACGGAGTCTGCGATTGAAATCACATCAGGAAACTCGCGCACCACAGCCATGATGTCGGCAATCGGCGAGAGCGTGCCGGTCGAAGTTTCGGAGTGGATGAATGTGATACAGTCGAATTTGCCGGTTGCGAGGGCTTGGCGGACGGCTGCGGGGTCGACGGGTTTGCCCCAATCGAACTGAAGGGCTTCGGCATATTTACCGCAGCGCTTAGCCACATCGTTCCACTTATCTGAAAAGGCGCCGTTCATGCAATTGAGCACGCCCTTGCGGCATACGTTGCGAAGTGCACCTTCCATCACACCCCAAGCTGAGCTGGTGCCCAAGTAAACAGGGTCTTGGGTCATAAACATCTTCTTAAGCTTCGGCTGCATGTCTTCATAGAGTGCAACGAAGTCTTTAGAGCGGTGGCCAACCATGGGCTTGCCCATGGCCTTGGTGATGGACTCTGAGATAGTCAGGGGTCCGGGAATATAAAGACGGTAGCTCATGGTTTTGGATTATTTAGTGTGAAAGGTTTTAAGGAGATTGGCTGAGACGTCGGGATTTTCAATTCGGACGACTCGTTTGTTTTTATCGGAAAGGGTGACTGTGCGAGGTTTCCAGTTTTTGGCTTCCTCTTCAGTGGCTTCGGCAAAAGTCATTACTACTAGAAGATCTCCGACCTCGCCGAGGTGGGCGGTCGCGCCATTGAGACAGATCTCGCGAGTACCTGCAGGGGCAGGGATGGCGTAGGTCTCAAAGCGTTCTCCGTTGGCGATGTTACCGACCAAAATTTTCTCGTAAGGCAGCATACCCACGAGCGCCATTAACTCACTATCGATGGCTAAGGAGCCCTCGTAATCGAGGCGAGCACCGGTGACTTCGGCGCGGAGCAACTTAGTGCGCAACAGGTGGTAAAGCATGGCCCAGAGTTGTCCCTTCTCAATCGGGTTGCCTGCCTGCGTCAAACAAGTTTGCATCTTAGTGCGATATGACGGCCAACCACCGAGGATATTTTTCGACCTTTAAAGACGCGTTAATGGCCTACGCAGTCGAGGTCGTTTATGAGCGTAAAAAAGGCTTAATCGCCTCCGTCTTAAGGGTGTTTTTATTGGTATTATCGTGGATTTTTGAAGGTATTGTGCGATTGCGCCTATGGCTGTACCACAATCGATTATTTCGTGATACGCCGTTGGGTTGTAAGGTGGTGGTGGTGGGTAATTTAACCGTGGGAGGCACGGGAAAGACCCCAGTCGTCATGAAAATGGCACAAGTCTTAGCACGCCGCGGTCGCAAAGTCGCGATTTTATCCCGTGGTTATAAGGGCTCCTCTGATTCCATGCCCAAGCGTTTCTGGCGTTGGCTGACGCAGGGGCAGCGTCCGGAGCCCCTAGTGGTTTCGGATGGAAAAAAAGTTTTAGCGGGTCCCGCGGAGGCAGGCGATGAACCGTTCATGTTGGCGACTAACTTAGTCGGAGAGGGCGTGGTGGTAGTGGTGGATCGCGACCGGGTTGAAGGCGGACGATTTGCCTTACGACGCTTTGGCGTGGACACGATTTTGCTCGATGACGGTTTACAATACCTCCCACTGCGGGGTCAGATAAACTTATTATTAGTCGATAGCTTCGATCCCTTTGGGAACGGAAAACTTTTACCACGCGGCATCTTGCGTGAGCCGATTCAAAACTTAAGTCGCGCCTCTTATATCTTCGTCACCAAATCGAGCGGGCCGCCGGCTCCTGAACTGGTGGCAAAATTGCGGAAGCATAATCCCACCGCAGAAATCATAGCGTGTGCCCACAGTCCCAAAGAGTTGGTGGAAATCGATGGACCTCAGCGTCTACCCTTAACTTTCTTAGACGGTAAACGCGTCGCCTCATTTTCGGGCATAGCTACCCCCGAGCGCTTTGAAGACACGCTGCGTAAACAAGGTGCCATCTTAGTTTCCAATCGAAGGTTCCTCGATCACCATTCATTTAGCGATGAAGACTTGGATGAAGTTTTAGAAGCCGCCTTACGAACCAAGGCCGAGGTCATCGTCACGACGGAGAAAGATGCCGTGAGATTACAGGCACGCTTCCGTCCGCCCATTCCACTCATGTATGTGCGACTGGAAGTCGAAATCTTGGGTGACGCCGAAGGCTTTAACGCTGCGGTCGAACGGATTTGCTTGAGCGCTTCGAACTCACGCTCGTAACGAGCGGCGTGTGTTTAAACGCCAACAGCAAGAAGGCATCCTGGGCTTGCGGTGCCTGTCTTCCATTGGGCAAACGAACGGAGTACGTGCCATCGGCCAGTAACTCTTTGGAGTCACCTAAGTGCGTCGCGTAGGTCTGGATAATCTCTTTTTCAATACGTCGACGGAGGTGTTTATCCCGAAGCGGGAAGACGCATTCCACACGTCGTAAAAAATTACGCTGCATCCAATCGGCACTACCGAGGAGGATAACAGGCTCACCGCCGGAATTCTCAAAGCGGAAGATGCGGCTATGCTCGAGGAAACGTCCGAGCACGCTAGTGACCCGAATATTGTCGCTGGTACCTGGGACACCTGGAATCAAACAGCAGATGCCACGCACAATGAGTTCCACTTTCACGCCAGCTTGTGAGGCCAAGTAGAGGGCTTTGATGACTACCGGATCAACGAGGCTATTCACCTTCGCGAAAATACTAGCAGTGCGACCGGCTTGGGCGGCGGAAGTTTCGGATGCGATTAAATCAAGGATACTACGCTGAAGGTAAAAAGGCGCGACCAAAAGGTGTTTAAACTTCGGCTTCGAAAGGTTGCCAGTGAGCACATTAAAAAGCAGCCCCACGTCGGCGGTGATTTCTTCTTCAGCGGTAAAGAGTGAGAAGTCTGTGTAGAGTCGGGCCGTCTTAGGATTATAGTTACCCGTGCCGAGGTGGGCATAACGGCGTAAACCCGTTTTTTCCTGACGCACAATGAGGCAGGCCTTGCAGTGTGTTTTCAGTCCAGCCAAGCCGTAGACTACATGTGCCCCTGCTTCTTCGAGTTGGCGGGCCCATTCGATATTGTTCAACTCATCAAAACGGGCTCGAAGTTCAACGAGGGCGGTCACCTGTTTGCCATTGCGGGCAGCCTCCTTGAGAGCCTCGACGACGGGCGAATCACCACTGGTACGGTAAAGGGTGAGCTTGATGGCAACCACGGCTGGATCAGTGGCCGCTTGCCGAATAAAATCTACGACTGGCGCAAACGACTCATATGGGTGATGCAAAAGTAAATCCTGTTTAGCGATGCGTGAGAAAAGTTTATTGGGCTCAGCAAATTCGTGGGGTATCCCAGGGGTAAAATGTGGGTAAAGTAAATCGGGACGGGCAATGAGATCAATCAAGCTACTCAAACGCATCATGTTGACGGGCCCATCAGTCTTAAAAGCGTTCTCGGCATTGAGCCCAATGGATTTAAGCAACCAGGTGAGCTCTTCGTCGGGTGCGCTCGACTCAATTTCCAGCCGCACGGGTGCCCCTTTACGCAAGTTGCGAATTTCTTCTTCAATGGCTTCAAGTAAGTTGCCCGACTCTTCTTCATCAACGTACAAATCGCTGTTTCGAGTGATACGAAAGGCCCAGGTGCCGCACATTTCCAAGCCAGGGAAGAGTCGATTGATGAATAACTGAATCGCATGACTGAGTAAGGTGAAGGAGCGTTGATGACCTTGGCCGAGGGCAAGGATGCGAGGTAAGACACGCGGAATAGGAACCACCGCACGTCGAGTCTCGTTCGTCTCAGTATCTCTTAAGAGGGCTAAGAGGTAGAGACCCTTATTAGTCAGAACCGGAAACGGGTGAGAGGGGTCGATGGCCAGGGGCGTTAACGCGGGCAGAATATCGCGGTCGAATCGTTCCGATAATTCGCGGTGTTCCTCTTTGGTAAATTTACCACTAACTTTAAAATGAATGCCTTCTTGTGCGAGGGCGGGTAAAATTTGGCTATGCCAACATTGTTGCTGAGCGTCGACCAGCTCGTGGGCTCGGCGGAGCACTTCTTGTAAAAATTCACGTGTGGCGGGGTGACTGGCCGATTCCTCTTGTTGCATGATGCCGGCCACACGGATTTCGAAAAATTCATCGAGGTTGGAGCTAACAATCGAAAGGAAGCGAACGCGCTCGAGCAGGGGCACAGTCTTATCCTCGGCCAGCTCTAGGACGCGGCGATCGAAAGTAAGCCAACTCAGTTCACGATTAAACATGCGAAGTTCAGGCTAAGCCTCTTCGAGAGCTTTGTCAGTAACGAGTCGACCCCACAGGACTTAAATCAGCCATATTATTGAGAGAATAGGTGTTTTTTCGGTGTCAAATGTGACAACCGTGTAACCTAGCCCTTGTCTGTGCGTTGGCCTGACCAAATTACCTGCAGGGCTTCAAAATCAGGTAAACGAACCTTACTGGCAACGGGCTGCGTGTGTGCCACGGTGTCTCCGCGCTCGAGGGTGGCGGCGCGTGCTTTAATATCGTGCTTCGATAGTCCGCGTGTCGAGATCTCCACGGTCTGCATAGCGCCTCCACTGATACCGATAAAACGGATGAGCCCTTTAATAATTTGGATATCGGAAACGATGCGAATCGCGTTAGCCGGAACCGGAGGCAAAGACTGAGTTGAGAAACTTGAAAATGAAAAACGTATTTCGCGAAGGTCGCGATGGAGTTGGCGGTTGATGATTTCGGTGGCGCTCGGAATCGACCAAGCTCGGACTTCATGTGACCAATGTATACCGGCCGCTAATTGTGGGCAGGGGGCGTCATCGAGGTCGGGTCCGATGCGAGGAATAATTTGGTTGGCCACAACCGCGTCACTTAAACGCTGAAGACGCTCGGCCGTGATTTTTAGGGCCGGTTCTAGTATGAGAATCAAACCACCTGGGGCAAGGGCCGCTGACATCGCTTGCACCCACTGCAGTAGCTCCTTGGGGCCGAGGCGGGACATCTCGTTGAGAACAAAGCCTGCCACGATAACATCATAAGGCCCGTTGGGCCACGTTTCAGGGCGACTCGCATCCCCGATACGTGAATGAATCGCTGTGTCCTTTTTTAAAACCGCTTGGGCAAAGTTTTCAGCGGCAACGAGGGCGGTGGGGGAGCGATCGACAAATGTCAGGTCGATGGTCGCAGCGTGGTAAACTTGTAGCTGATGGGCGACAGCGGTACCACAGGAACCTGGACCAGAACCAAGGTCGAGAATACGCAGCGTCTTAGGCTGCGGCTGCCACTTACGGAAATCGATAGCGTGCGATAGGGCGAAACCGGTGCGCACAAAACTTTGCGGCAAAAAGAACAGTCCGTAAGCGACTAATTGCTGCGCATCTGAAAAATAATCAGGGAAGTTTTTCTCGGGTCGTTCCGTCGTGAATAAATCGGAGAGGTGCGCGACCGTCGGGGTGAGGCGCTCGAGCGCCTCCGCTTCATTCAATTGCGTTAATGCTTCTGCTTGTTGTAACCAGTAGGCTTCGGCCGACGCTGGGTAGTGTAAACGAGGATTAGTTACCAACATCACGTCGTCCCTCTAAAGCACTGCGTAGTGTGGCCGTATCGGCAAAAGTGAGCCCACTGCCGCTGGGGAGGCCAAAGCCGATGCGTGAAACTTTAATCGTACTTCTAATATTAAAAATACAGTCTCTCAAATAATGACACGTGGCCTCGCCTTCGATGTCATTGCCTAAGGCTAAAACAATTTCATTAATGGGCTCAGACTTTAGGCGTTGTTCGAGGCTAGCAAGGTTGAGGGCCTCGGGGCCGATACCGTTAATTGGGGAAAGGCGACCATGGAGCACATGGTAGGTGCCGCGGTGGGCCTGGGAGCGCTCAATGGCGAAGAGATCGGGCACCAACTCCACAATACAAAGTGAGTGCGGGTCACGCTTGGGGTCTGCGCAGACTTCGCAATGTTGAGCCTCAGCGAGGCTACCGCAACGTTCACAGCGTTTGACGGCGACGCTGGCCGCTTGGAGCGCCTCCAAAATAGGTGTCAAAGTTTGCGGCTTTTCGACGAGCAGGTGCAATGCCAGACGTTCGGCCGAGCGGTGTCCAAGGCCAGGAAGCTGGCGTAAGAGTTGTCGGACTTTTTCGAAGGTGGGCGTCACTTGGATACTCACCTCACACTTTTCATAGGAGAAGGGGAGTCAAGGTTGCACACGATTCTTTCTCCCTGCTTGCGGGGAGCGATGGAACTCGACAACTTTGCCGCAATGCTGGCCCCCAAAGATATCCAAATTGTCGGTCAGTTTGTCGCGATCACATGGGCGGATGCAGTGGAGCATTTTTACACGGGTGAATTCTTGCGCGAACGTTCACCCAGCGCTGAAAATATGGGTGAAGTCGACATTCTAGGGCAGCGTTGGGGTGGCGATGGTCCGCGACAGTTTCCGGGGGTTACCGTACTGGGAATGACAAGGATTGGTAACTATGCGGTGACGTTTGAGTTTAGCGATGGTCACAAGACTGGCATCTACAGCTGGGAGTACCTGCGGGCAATCGCTTCCGAGATAAAATAATTTTTCCTTATTGCTGTGAAGGTAGAAAAGAAGAATACTAAACGGGTGAAAAAAACCTACGTGTTGGATACGAATGTTTTAATTCATGACCCTGAGTCGCTATTTAAGTTTGATGAGCATACGGTCGCGATACCAGTCGAGGTTTTATCGGAGCTGGATCGATTAAAGACCCAGCAGGGCCAACTGGGTGCCAGTGCCCGGCGAGTGAATCGTACCATTCGTTCATTGTTCGAGAACCGTACTTTAAAAGATATTTCGGAAGGAGATCCCTCTAAGCCGGGAGCTTTGCATGCCGACCTTCGTGACGGCGGCGAGTTGCGTATCGTCATCAACGAGTCGCTTATCCGGGAACATTTTGAAGGAGCACGAGCGGATCGACTCCGGGCGGTGTTCATGCAAATCGATGCACCCGACCATCGCATTATCGCATCCGCCCTTTACCTGCGCGACACTTCCAAGGGTTCAGTTATCTTAGTCACTAAGGATGCCTGCATGTCACTTAAAGCCCAAGCATTGGGCTTAGAAGTTCAAGACTACCGCAACGACCGAATTGAGACGAGTGACTTAGGAGAGTACCGCACGCTAACGATTTCCGCCGCTGCCATGCGTGATTTTCGTGATGTGGCCCAGGTAGTGGTCCCCTTAAAGAACGAGCCCGCACCCATGATTAATGAGTACGTCATGTTGGCTTCCGATTCTTGGAGCGAGCCCGCCCGTCACGTCGGCGATGGCGCTTTTGTGCCATTAGGACTTTACCGCGAATTCATGTCGACCGCCAGCGGCGCACGCAAAGGTCTACAAATGCCGCGCGGCATGCGAGTAATTCCCAAAAATTTTGAACAGTGGATTTTCTTGGATGCATTACTTAATCCAGAAATTAAGTTGGTCACTTGTTTTGGCCGGGCTGGAACGGGTAAAACCTTTATTTCGATTGCCGCGGCTTTATCCCAAGTGCTGAGTGATTTTTCTCCCTACAAGAAACTCTATGTTTCCCGTCCCGTGGTGCAAATCGGGAAAGACATCGGTGCTTTACCTGGCACCAAGGAAGAGAAGCTTTCGCCTTACATTCAGCCTTACTTTGATAATTTAGAAGTCCTGTTCTCGCGCAATGGCGCACCCGCTTCTTCACAAGTTCCGTTACCCAGCAAGACGTCAGTTTCTACCGATTCGCAGCGCAAACAAAAGAAGGCTCAGGCCATGAAATCTGCGCAACCGATTTTTGGTTCGCAGTTCCAGCAGGTCGGACAACCACGCAAACCCTATCAATGGTTAATTGATTCTGGCCTAATTGAAATCGAGGCAATGACGTTTATTCGTGGTCGCTCTATTGGACACGCCTTCATGATTGTCGACGAGGCGCAGAACATGACACCCCACGAAGCGAAGACGGTGATTACCCGTATTGGTGAAGGCTCGAAAGTAGTCTTGATTGGCGACTTGGATCAGGTCGACACCCCGTACCTCGATGGCAAGTCGAACGGTTTAATCCACACCCACGAGCGCATGAAAGGGCACGCCATTACGGCCAATGTTCGCCTCATTCACGGCGTACGTAGTGCACTTTCCGAATTAGCGTCACAAGTGATGTGAGCAACTTTCGGGTAAATCCCCACTGAAGGCTGAATCTGTCCTTGCCGACATTCAGGAGGATTGTTCGCTGATGTGGGTGGAAAAAGAAACCCCCATGCAGCGTCAGTACCGCGAAATGCGGGAGAAACTCGCCCCGGGTACCTTGCTCCTGTTTCGCTTGGGCGACTTCTATGAGGTCTTCGGCGAAGATGCGGTGGTAGCCTCAAAAGTTTTAGGATTAACGCTGACCAAGCGTCACGAAACCCCGATGGCTGGCTTGCCCTATCATGCCGCACCCGCGTACGTAAATCGATTGTTAGCGGCGGGCTGGAAGGTTGCGATTTGCGATCAATTGGAAGCGCCGACAACTGGCAAACTCGTGCGGCGAGGCATTACACGCATTCTCACACCCGGCACCGCGATTGAGGATTCCCAATTGGATTCGCGCCGCGGTAATTATTTGTTGGCACTCTATTGGGATAAGTTGGGTTGGCACGCGTCGTGGCTCGATGTCTCAACTGCCGATTTCCGTTTAGCCACCGACCTCACATCGCAAAACTTATTGCCACTTTTATATGCAATTAATCCACGTGAGGTCTTACTTTCCGAAGGATTAGAAATTTCGGACGCACAACGCGCAACTCTCGAGGCCTTTTTAGAAGGCAGGGCCGTATCACGCCTACCTGGCTGGAATTTCGATGTTAGTGCGGGGGCTCGATTGGTCTCACAAGTTTTAGCCGTACACAGCCTCGCAGGCTTCGGCTTAAAGGACGACCATGCGGCACTGGGTGCGGCGGGTGCGGTGTTAGGGTATGTCACTGATTCACTCTGTGAGCGCCCGAAGAACCTCTTCAAGGTCTCCGAAGTCAAACTCGGCGCAGCGGTTCTCTTGGATGCGGCTTCAGCGAAAAACCTAGAACTGTTTAGTTCCACCCAGGGTGCACGTGAGACATCTTTATTAGAGACGATTGACGGCACCTGCACGCCCGGTGGAGCACGACTCCTAGCGATGTGGTTGGCGGAACCTTCGACCGACCTCAAAGTCATTCAAGGACGACAAGCGGTGGTGGAAGTTTTTTATAAGCATGCAGGGGCTTCCATACGGTTAGGCGAGGCCCTACACTCGATGAGCGACTTACCTCGTATCATCGCCCGACTTCAAAATCGGTTAAGAAACCCACGTGAACTCGGCGGTATACGCGATACCCTAAAAGTTCTCCCTGTACTTCGCGAGGAACTCGAAGGGCTCTCCAATCCCACGCTCAAACTCTATGCCGAGCGCATTAATCTAGAGACCGACCTTTATAAACTTTTGGTTCAAGCATTAGCGGATGAGTTACCCGTTGATTTAACTGCGGGCGGGGCTTTGCGTTTGGGCTACGATGCTGAGTTAGATCGCCTACGATCATTGGCGACGGACAGTAAGCAGTGGATTCTTGATTTCGAAAGTCGGGAACAACAACGCACCGGAATTAAGAATCTTAAAGTGCGCTACAATGGAGCTTTTGGCTATGCCATTGAGGTCACGAAGTCGAACCTTGCACAGGTACCCGCGGACTACATTCGCAAGCAGACGATGGTGAATGCGGAGCGTTTCACGACCGAAGAACTGCGCGTTAAAGAAAGGGAAGTATTACGGGCGGATGAGCTCGCCCTCGCTCGCGAGCTCGAACTATTTCAAAATTTATTGGCTTCGGTTTTAGCGCGGACGGAGTCGCTATTATCAACCGCCCAAGCCCTCGCCGAGATTGATACCCTGCGTGGCTGGGCGGAGTTAGCTCGCACACATAAGTGGGTTTGCCCGACGGTGGATGACTCGGACGTTTTAGAAATCGTGCAGGGACGTCACCCCGTGGTGGAAAGAATGCTAAACAATCGTGCCGGGGCGGGAGCCTTCGTTCCAAATGACACCCACCTAAGTAGCCGCGGTGAACAAATCGCCCTGATAACTGGACCGAATATGGCAGGTAAATCGACTTATATTCGCCAGGTGGCGTTGATTGCGCTGATGGCACACCTTGGTTGCTGGGTGCCGGCACAGTCGGCCCGCGTGGGGTTGATTGATCGAATATTTTGTCGCGTGGGGGCGTCCGATGAATTGGCCCGTGGTAATTCGACCTTCATGGTCGAGATGAATGAGACCGCTAATATTTTAAATAATGCCACCGAGCGCTCCTTGGTCGTGCTGGATGAAATCGGTCGCGGCACAAGTACCTATGATGGTATTAGTATCGCATGGGCCGTCGCCGAATACTTGCACGGTACGGGCGAGGCAGGTGCCCGCACACTTTTCGCCACACATTATCACGAGTTAACTAAACTAGCTGGCGAATTAAAACGACTACGCAACTGGTCAGTCGCCGTGAAAGAGTGGCAAGATGAGATTGTCTTTGTTCGGCAGGTGGTACCGGGTGCGGCGGATCGTTCGTACGGCATTCAGGTCGCACGGCTCGCAGGGATGCCACCAACGGTCGTCAAACGTGCCCGCGAAATTTTATTAGGACTCGAAGACGCTGGGCGGTTACCTGTGAATGATAAGGTACCGATTGCGGATTTATCGCAGCTGGTGAAAAAGCCCGTTAGTCCAGTTGTTAAAGTTAAACCACCGAAGGACACGTCATCGGGACCAGGCCCACAGTTAGATTTATTCAGTTAAATCCGTTGATTCCAGGCACAGGAATTAAACTTCGCCCACATTCCTTCGTGGTCGAACTGGTCATAAATCGGCGACGGAACGGGAACGGGTGGACTCTTTAGTGCTGTACCAAGGGCACGCGGAAAATCTTCCTCAAACTTACTCCAGTTACAGCCAGCGAGTAACGGGCGTGAAATGTATCCCTCCAAAAGTAGGCCATGTCTGGTTCGACGTTGAGCGGCACCGGCGACTTTTCGACCGTCGGATTTTAATACAAGATCGTGCGGCTCGGCATGTGCTTCACATTGATCGGGCGCCTTGAAGGGGCGAGGCGTCATGGGATGCAAAACTAATTCAACTGGAAGTTTTTGCTTCAATAAGCATTCGAGCAGGGCTTGGTGAACGACCGCGTAAGCTTGGTTGGCGTCCGCTTTATAAAGTTCGTGATCGGCGGGAATGGCGATGGCAAAGGTCCAGTCTTCCAAATGCGAAACTAAGCCACCACCCGTGCAGCGACGAACTAATGGAATGTGGTGCGGAACCACGTCGCGGTAGGTGTTCCATTTTTGTGAAACACCAAAAGTGTAAGCCAACTCCGACCAGGCAAAGGGGCGGTACCGAATGCGCTCGGGGTGCGGGTAATGCTCGAGCAACAAGCAATTGTTGGCCATGTTGGCAACGGCGGTACAAGACTCTCGGGGTAAGACGTCCATATTAGAAGTCTACGCCCTTTTCGAGCAGACGCACGACCTTTCGACCAGTTTCTTGCTCATACCATGCTTCACATCCACGGGGAACGCGTAATTCATTGAGTTGGTCGACAAACGGTTGAGCGGGGGTGCGTAGTTTTCCCGCCAATGGATGCAATTGTAAGCTTAAATCACGTGGCCGCTGGGCGTGCTCGGGGTGGTCTTGGCGCTGGCTGGCTCGTATATATTTTTGCGCATCGAGACCAAAGTATTCGGCAATCGCTTGCCCAATTTCAAAACGGCTAACGGGTGCTAAGCCTGCCCAGTGGTAAACGCCGGAGAGGTTGGGACGTTCACAAAGCTCAACGGCCACATCCGCGAGGTTGCTGGCGGAAACCGGTTGACGGATTTCATCGGTGAAAAGGGTCGATGTTTTTCCAGAAGACCAATCCAGAAACAGACGCTCGTGAATACCGCGTTCGCCTGTCGGAGAATTTCCGTTCAACAAGGACGTCCTAATCACTGCGGCATGTTCACGTCCGTACTTGAGAACTTCAATCTCTCCAGTGGCTTTAGTTTTACCGTAAAGGTGAAGGGGATTAGTCTGCTCGGTGTGACCGTAGCCTCCACGTACACCGTTAAAAACCATATCAGTTGAGAAATGAATCAGCTTAGCACCAACGTGAAAACTCAGTTGTGCCAGTTGTGCGGGAAGGTCAGTATTAAGTTGAGCGGCGAGGGCAGGGTTCAGTTGACAGGCCTCAATCGTGGCAAGCGCAGCACAATTGATGATGGCCTGAGGAAACTCATCCAAGATGAGGGCCTCCACTTTGGCCCGCTCGGTTAGGTCGAGATTCAGTACCCGTTTTAAATCAGGGGCACGGGGCGTATTTTTACCACCAATCGCCAAGACATCATGACCTCGACGTAAGGCCGCACGCACGACCTCACGTCCGGCAAAACCTGTCGCGCCTGTGACGATGATACGCATCGAGCCAATCACACTAAATTTTTAAGATTAGGCAAGAGGGGAGGCGTTGGCACGCTTGCCAAGCACCCAAAATTACTCTTCATATTAATTTTATGCCTACTTATTCGGAAATGGCGAATCGACCCGTCTTATCCCAACCGGTTTACGAAGCGGGACGCCCCATCGAAGTCGTGGCACGGGAGTTTGGCCTCGATCCGCAATCAGTGATTAAGTTAGCCTCCAATGAAAATCCATTGGGCCCTTCGCCGCTCGGTCTGGCAGCCGCCCAAAAAGCACTCGCCAATTGTCACCTGTACCCTGACGGCGGTAGTACTTTCCTAAGGGAGAAATTAGCGAAAATTTGGTCCATGGAGCCCAACCAATTTGTAATTGGGAACGGTTCTAACGAGGTGATGATTTTACTCGCACAAGCATTCCTCCGACCCGGCGACGAAGTGGTTTTTGGTTCGCAGGCGTTCATTGTCTATAAATTAGCCACGCTACTCCAAGGCGCGACGCCGGTGGAAGTGCCAATGCCCAACTATTGTCACGACCTCAAAGCCATGCGAGCGGCGGTAACGGAACGCACTCGCATTATGTTTTTGGCTAGTCCGAATAATCCGACCGGTGGCACCGATAAGCCCGAAGACATTATCGCCCTGGCGCAGTCACTACCCGACCATGTCATCTTCTGCCTAGATGAAGCTTACACTGAGTACTTAGATGCCTCAGCTGATCTCCGGGCACTGATTAAAGCCGGACGTAAGGTCGTTATCACGCGCACCTTCTCGAAGGCTTACGGTCTAGCCGGATTACGTGTGGGTTACCTACTGGGATCAACCGAAGTCTGCGGACTCTTGAATCGGGTACGTCAGCCCTTTAACGTTAACCTACCTGCGCTGGCCGCAGCCGAAGCCGCACTCGATGATCAAGCATTTTTGGCCCGCTCCAAAGCAGTCAATGCGACGGGTATTGCCCAACTAAAACAAGGCCTCAATCAGTTAGGTTACAAATACATCGACGGTAAGGCTAATTTCTTGGCGGCTGAAATTCCGAATGCCGACGCAGTCTTTCAGTCCTTGCAGAAGGTGGGTGTCATCGTGCGTCCGCTACGTGGCTATGGTATGACGGGCTGGTTACGACTTACGGTGGGCACGGAACCTCAAAATGCCCGACTCCTGGCGGAGCTTGCGCGACTGAAATAATGGATTTCGAAGAAGCCATCCGGCAGCTCTGCCAAAAGGATAAGCGTTACATGCCGCAAGCGTACCAATTGGTACGTCTGTCGCTGGACTTAGCCCAGAAGAACGTGCACGGCGAAATTAAGAAAAATAAAGTGCAGCCCAATCGTCATGTCACTGGACCGCAGTTACTCGAAGGCTTCCGCCAACATGTACTCGAGACTTACGGCCCGATGTCCTACACACTCTTACACAGTTGGGGCATTAAGAAATCTGTCGATGTCGGGCACATCGTTTTCAATATTATTGAAACCGGAATGTTCGGTCGCTCGGACGAAGACCGCTTAGAGGATTTCGAAAACGTTTATGACTTTAAAGACGCTTTCCTGCGTCCGTTTGAGCCTAATCTCAAAGCCTAAACGCTGGTCAAAGCGAGTACCCGAATGCCCTGGCAACCGGGAAGCAGTTTGATTTTAGCCAACATCGCTTTGGAGTGAAACTGCACCTCGGTTTTAACGATACTACTTTCGCACTGCACAATGAGTTTGCCGTCGTCGTGGACTTTTAAGGGCGCACATCGTTTGGCTAATTTAACTGGCAGAAGGGTGTGCCACTGTGCAATTAAAGTGTCTTCGGGCGTAATACGATCGAAGCGTAGTTTTTGAAAAACCTCAGTCAGCGCTTCATCGAGGGTCTTGGCACTACGCGAGGTTGAACGCCCGCGGTCCTCGGGAACTCCGCGTAGGTTGGCGAGTAGGTTTTGAACGTTACGTGAGAATTTACCTTTTTGTTTTCCTTCGGTCAGGTAGGCACGCACGACGTACGGCAGGTCACTGATTTTCTCAGCGCGTAAACAGTTAGGCGGGGCGTGGCGTCCACCCACAATAATGCCAACGGCACCAGCGGCAAACGCCCCTTGACCATCCTCTTCTGGGTTGTCGCCAGCGTGAGCGAGTGCCGAAATGGCTACACCTAAAACACGGGCACAATGCTGAAAGGCGCGAGCGTCCGGCTTGGTCTGCCCAATCTCCGACGATAAAAAGATTTCGTCGAAATGTGGCGTGAGTTGTTTAGCTTTTAAAACCTTAAGCAGTCGAGCATCGGCATTCGAAAGAACGGCGACTTTAAGTCCGAGAAATCGAAGGGCGGTAAGGGCACTAATGGCACCTGGAGCGACCCGCCAGGACTTTTCTTCGGCAAATGCCTGCCAACAATCCGCGACAATTTTATCTGTTTTATTCGACGGGAGTTCGCTCGCAAAAGTTCGCAATACCACATCGCGCCAAAATGCTTCCGGCGGAAGATTTCTTGAAGTGTGTGCATAGGCGGTATGAAAAGCCTTTTCTAATTTTTCAGCTGAGACACTTACGCCATATTTCTCCGCACACCGGGCGTAAACGGCACCGACGGATGGATACGGGAAGAGCAGGGTGCCAGCGAGGTCCAAGGTAATGGCTTTGAGCTCGGGCATGAAGGGATTAGGTGGCGGTTAAACTGGGATGTAAATCACCACTAAAAGCCCTTTTATTCACAATTTTCTGTGAAAAACCACAGGTATCTTAGGTGGGTGTGTCTCTCGACTTGAGATTAGGCTAACGGTCGACATAAAAAAGCCATGAGCTTATCCCGTCTCGCCTGGCTTGGCTGCCTTATTACTAGTCTCGCTTTCCTGGGATGTGCGAATGCTGAGCGTGCCAAAGTGACCAGCATCAAGCGCGTGTACATCGAGAACACCCGACTTTCAACCAATTCAACGGTCGAGATGATCACTCCTGCAGTTCTTGATACAATTGCAATGGAACTCACTCGCCACGGCTACGTCGTGGTAAGCTCAAAGGCGCTGGCTGAAGGTGTCCTCCGAATGTCTTGGAAGACAGGCACCTCAACCTCCAACTACGAAGGCGATTGCCCGCTCTCATTATCAATGACCCTTTTTAATCTCAAAGGTCAGCGAATCTTTTCAGGTAACACTGGTCCTGCCGTACCATCGTCATTTTGGAATCAATCGCGTGCCAATGCAGAAGTCGCATTGCTGCTTTCACCGATGCCATCAGCCGTTGCGGCCAATCAATAATTAGCAGGCGCTGTATTAAGAGCAGCGTTGGGCGAGCTTAGCTGAAATTTCGGCCTTAAGTTTTTGCAATTCTGGCATCGTTGCACCCGCATGCAGGCCACGTCGCAAGGGAATCCCCCAAAGGGCTTCCACCTCAACCTCACGGCCCGCCTGATAGTCGATTAAACTGGAAGGGCGATAAGCTCCCATGCCCTCCGTAACAGCAAATTGCTTAGCGATGTGTTTTTCTGAAAAAGGAACCCCGCAACGTTCGGCTGCCTCGCGCACTTCGTTCATCAGATTAAGTGCACGCTGACGTAGCTCGGAGTTAGCCAAGATTTGATCGGTCGTTAGGCCGCCGGCTGCGACGGCCAGACCATTGAATGGAATATTCCAGCAAAGCTTTTTCCAAAGTACAGCGGAGAGGGACGGCTCCGCTTCGCACTCAACACCCGCCTCGCGGAAAACATTAACGCAAAGATTAACCGCAGGATTAATACCTCCCTCGGCTGCCGCCATGCGAACGTAACCATGCATCGTATTGGAAATAACGCCCGCAGCGGTACGATTAATGCAGACGAAACAAAGCCCCGCCACGATTCGATTATCAGGAAGCAATGAGGCAAAAGTCTCGACATTACCCATGCCATTTTGGAGCGTGAGTAAAATTGAATTCGGGCCCACTAAAGGCTTAATCAAGGGCGGCAGGGTGGAGTTAGCCGTCGCTTTTGCTGCGATAATAATTAAATCACATTCACCAATTGCAGCGGTGTCTGGTCGAGCGGAGGCAACTTTAACTGTGCGCTCTCCCGTAGTATCACGTAAGACTAAACCGCGTTGCTGAATGGTGGCATAATCCGAACGCGTCACGCAATGTACCTCATGGCCGGCTTCAGCCAGAAGTCCCGCATACCAGCCGCCGACAGCACCCGCACCCACTACGCATATTTTCATGACAGGGAAAGCGGACGGCGTATCGATGTATGACGTGCTTCCGCGGCGAGATGTGGAAAGTCCAAAGTGTAATGCAGGCCGCGACTTTCATGGCGCTGCAGGGCACAATTGATAATCAATTCGGCAACCTGAATTAAGTTACGCAACTCGAGCAATCGCGGCTCCACCCGGAAGTTCCAATAGTACTCCGCAATCTCATCATTGAGTGTGCCAACACGTGTCTGGGCGCGCTTGAGTCGTTTCGTTGTGCGCACGATGCCAACGTAATCCCACATCGTGCGTCGGAGCTCATCCCAGTTATGAGTGAGCACCACGCGTTCATCGGGATTGCCCGCCGCACCATCAATCCAGGCAGGCAGTGGGACCGTGACACGATTACTCTTTTTAATCACATCAAACGCCGCTAACGCCCCATCGTGAGCCAAGACCACGGCCTCCAATAATGAATTGGAAGCCAGTCGATTGGCACCATGCAATCCGGTGCAGGCAACTTCGCCAACGGCAAAGAGTCCATTTAAAGTCGTCTGTCCTTTAAGATCAGTTGTCACCCCGCCACACAAGTAATGCGCAGCTGGGACCACCGGAATCGGTTCGCGAGTTAGATCGAAGCCCGCCTTGAGGCAAGTCGCGTAAATATGAGGGAATCGTTCTGCTAGGTGGCCTTTGGCAACCTCGCGTGCATCGAGCAACACATGCGGCGAACCCTCTTTTTTCATCACGGAATCAATCGCACGGGCAACCACATCGCGTGGGGCAAGGTCGCCCATCGGATGGAAATCTTTCATGAAAGCATGGCCATTAGTATCACGTAAAATCGCACCTTCGCCGCGCACCGCCTCGGAAATCAAGGCCCGACTTCCATCAGGCGCTTTAAGTGCCGTTGGGTGAAACTGCACCATCTCCATGTCACGAATCTCTGCACCGGCACGATAGGCCATCGCAATACCGTCACCGGTAGCAATGTCAGGATTAGTCGTAAATTGGTAGACTTGGCCAATTCCGCCTGTGGCAAGCACCACGACCGTCGCCGAAAGGGTTTTAACTTTCCCACTGCGCGTATCCAAAACGTGCAAACCGATGACGCGATCTTCGGGTGAAGCGACAGGGCATTGCCCGATTTTGGCGAGCGTGATGAGGTCGATGGCAAAATGGTATTCGAGGGTCTCAATTTTAGGTTGTTGGCTCACCGCCTTGAGTAAGGCAGATTCAATGGCCCGACCGGTCATATCACGGGCGTGGAGGATGCGACGCTGGGAATGTCCACCTTCTCGACCAAGATCGGGTCGACCATTGGCACCGTTTTCAAATTGGACGCCCCACTGAATCAGTTCGGCAACGCGGGCGGGTCCGCCTTTAATGATGTGCTCAACCGCTTTTAAGTCACACAACCCATCACCCGCATTGAGAGTGTCGTTAATGTGACTGGCGAAATCGTCTGTTTCGTCGGTCACACAAGCGATACCACCTTGGGCCCAATTGGTATTAGATTCGGAACTGCTTTTCTTTGTAACAATGGCGACAGAAAGCCCACGGTTAGCCAAATTGAGCGCAAAGCTCAGGCCTCCGATGCCACTTCCGACGATAATTGCGTCATAAGGTTGTGTCGCCATTCGCGATTTACCCTAGGGAGTCAGCCCAAGGCAACAAGCGGATTTGACTGATAGCGGGCAGTTCTATTCAGTGCCAGAAGTGGAATTTTTCCTTCTATTCGCCTGCTGGTTTATGATTGGGCTCTTCGAGCTTTCGGAGATGGCCCTGGTTTCGTCGAATCGACGCAAATTAGCACAGTTAGCCGAAAAGGGTAACCTGGGGGCAAAGAAGGCATTAGAACTACTGGCGAACCCTACTAAATTCCTCTCTACGGTGCAGGTCGGATTGACGTTCGGAAGTATTATTGCCGCAACCTACGGCGGTCAGCCCCTGGCGATGGCGTTTGCGCCATACTTTAAGGCAAGTGCGCAGCCATGGATTGCCGTACATGCGGAAGAAGTTTCACGTGGCCTGGTTTCGTTTCTAATTGGCTCCTGCACCATAGTCATCGCGGAAATCGTGCCGAAGCGTATCGGCTTGTCCAATCCTGAAGCCTTCGCTGTGACCTTATCACGTCCGATGGCAGCGGTGTCATGGTTGGCATCACCCCTCGTTAATTCCCTGAGTGGCACGGCCGATTTAATCCTACGCATGTTTGGACGTCGACGGACAGCTGAGGAAATCGTTTCCGAGGATGAATTACGCATGATGGTTGATCAAGGCATGGCCTCGGGAGTTTTACATGCGACGGAACACCGCATGGTACACGGTGCACTTTCAATGGACGGCATCACAGCTGCCCAACTCATGACGCCCAGCAACCGGGTAGTCTGGCTGAATCTAGATGACCCTGAAGAAATTAATTGGCGAAAAATCGTGGCCTCCGGTCACACATGGTTTCCAGTTTTCAGAGGCTCGCCCGATCGCCCCCTCGGGGTCGTTTCGGTTAAGCGCCTCTGGGCTAATTTATCACTGGCCGGAACGGCTGTGATCAAAGATCTGCTCACGGAAGCACCCACCGTAAGCCCTCAAACCAGCGGCACTCAATTGCTGGAACGTTTTCGTATCGAAAAAATTCACATGGCTCTAGTCGTGGATGAATTCGGACAGGTGAAGGGGGTTGTTTCCTTGAATGATGTCCTTGAAGCGGTGGTAGGTGAGCTGCCAACCGAAGGCTCGCCTGGAATGCAAAATAAACCTGTCCGTCGGCGTGAAGATGGTAGCTGGATTGTGGACGCCATTATCTCGCTCGATGACTTTCGCGAATCCACTGGCCTAGTCGGACGTTTTCCGGGTGAAGGCTCGGGTCGCTTCTCCACGGTCTCAGGCTTTATGATGCGAGCCCTAGGTCGCATCCCGATTGAGGGTGATCGCGTCGAAGCGCTAAGCCACGTCTTTGAAGTAATGGATATGGATGGACACCGGATGGACAAAGTCCTGGTGATGCCCAAAGTGACGCCTAGAGCCTAACGGCGATACCGTTTTGCTGGAGGTATTCCTTAGCCTGGCGCACGGTGTAGGTCCCGAAGTGAAAAATGCTCGCCGCTAAAACAGCACTCGCACCGCCTTGCTTAATGACTTGGACGAGGTGATCGAGTTTACCCGCGCCACCTGAGGCGATGACTGGAACTTCCACGGCATCTGAAACTCGCCGACAGAGCTCCACGTCATAACCGTCGGCCATTCCATCCCGATCCATACTGGTGAGTAGAATTTCTCCGGCGCCTAGTTGATGTACTTTTTTAGCCCAAGTAACCACATCGAGTCCAGTGGGCGTCCGGCCACCATGGGTAAAGACTTCCCATTTTTCGGGCCCAACTTTTTTAGCGTCGATCGCGACCACAATGCATTGGCTGCCGAACTTACGAGAGGAATTAAGAATCAGTTCAGGCTCTTTGACCGCCGATGTATTGAGCGAGATTTTATCTGCACCCGCGTTCAACATGATACGGATGTCATCAATGGTGCGTAGGCCTCCACCAACCGTAAGCGGCATAAAAATTTGGTCGGCCGTGCGCTCCACCACATCGACCATCGTTTTACGGTTATCACTCGAAGCTGTGATATCGAGGAACACTAATTCGTCGGCTCCTTGAGTTTCGTAGGCGGCCGCCACGGCGACGGGGTCTCCCGCATCGCGCAACTCTTGAAACTTCACGCCCTTGACGACGCGTCCCGCATGGACGTCGAGGCAGGGAATGATGCGAATAGATAGCATAAGCGGATGAATTAAACGGCGGAAATTCTCTGCGAGGCAAAGAAAATCCGAACGGTAAATTTCAAAGCCTTAGAGAATAATCGTAACTGGCCCATCATTGCACGACGTCACTTTCATGTCGGCACCAAAGACGCCCTGCGACACCTTCTTACCTAGGCATTTTTCTAACTCTTCGATAAATAAGGCAAACAAGGGTCGGGCCAACTCGGGGGCAGCCGCGTGATGAAAGGAGGGGCGATTACCCTTACTAAAATCAGCATAGAGCGTGAATTGACTGACGGCTAGAATATCGCCGCCATGGTCACGAAGGTTAACGCCCATTTTACCCTGAGCGTCAGACATCAGCCTTAATTTTACAATATTCTCGGCGGCAAGTTTAACGGTTGCATCCGTATCCTCGGAACCGATGCCCACTAATAAAAGGTAGCCAACCTGAATGCTGCCAACGATCTTTTGTTCAACTTGCACAGAGGCAGAGGTAACCCGCTGCAGAACGATTTTCATTAAACCAAGGCCTCTAGAATGGTGCGTAGTTTCATTTCCGTCTCCACGGTTTCCGCGGCAGGATCCGAGCCTGCTACAATCCCTGCACCCGCAAACGCACGTGCAACACTTCCTTGGATACGTGCACAGCGAAGGGCGACGAAGAGCTTACCCGATTGACCATCGAGGTTAATCCAGCCGACCGCACCCGTATAGAGTCCGCGGGCATGTGGCTCGAAGCCAGGAATGAAGGGGAGGGCAAGGTCGCGTGGCTTACCACCAACTGCAGGAGTAGGGTGGAGCTCGCCCGCAATCGTGAGGAAGCGTTGATCCGCAGGCATCGTACCGACAATCGGGGTGCGGATGTGCATGACGTTACCTAAGCGCAGCAGTTCAGGGGGACGTGAGGTGGCAGCGAGCACGCCGACCATCCGGAGTCGTCGCAAAATGGACGCCGAAACGGCCGTGTGTTCTCGACGGTCCTTGTCGCTAGCCAACAGTGCCTCTGCCAAGCTGGCGTCTTCTGAGGCAGATTCACCACGACGGGTCGTACCCGCAACGGCTTCGGAACGGACTTCACCATTGAAGAGCGAGAGCAAAGTTTCAGGTGTGGCACCGACCAGCGCACCGTCGGGTTCATCGACTAAGAAAGTGTGGCAACTGGGATTGGCCTGACGGAGACGGTGGAGACTGGCGTAGGTATTAAATGGCGTAGCGCGCCGCCAATCGAAGGCCCGTGATAAAACAATCTTTTCAAAGGAACCATCCTTAATGAGTTCCGTCGCACGAGTAACGGCGGAAGGAAACCAGCCGCCACCGACTTCACTCAGCACCGTGGGAACGGCAGAGTGATGATTCGTTTTGGAGTGATGGTAGGAGAATTGTTTAAATGGTTCCGCGCGCTGCACGAGACGTTCAATCACGCTCGCATCATTCTTCTC
>CANGNX010000018.1 GCA_947455415.1 Opitutia bacterium
GGCTTAGGAGTTAAAAGAAATCCTATTGAGGCGGTTAAATGGTGGCGAAAATTAGCTGCTCGTGGAGATGATGCAGCTTTATGGTCACTTGGTTTATTTTATGAATCAGGAGAAGGAGTCTTAAAGGATTACACTGAAGCCTACGCCTGTTACAGTGTAGCTGGTATAACCCAACAGTGTGCTAGAGCCTCTCTTCGCGAGCTGGAAAGTAAATTATCGCCCACTCAAATAGCCGAGGGCCAGAGACGCGGTAGAGAATTAATGAAAGAAATCGAAAACAATAATCAGCCCACTATAGGTGAAAGAATTAGCTCCGTATGGGATACTATTTACCTTACTGTGTTTAAAAAATACAAGACTGCATGGTTCTCTGTCATTTTTATGGTTGGTCTAATCTGGGCTATATTAACTGGACGCGTGTTCCCCAAGCACAAGTAACCAAATGCGTCCATTACTTGTAATATTTACACTCTTTTGGATTACTGCTTCAGCGGAAGTTACAGAAAAAGATATAAAAGATTGGCAAGCTAAAGCTGAACAGGGCGATACCCGTGCACAATCTACATTGGCTGCCTGCTATTCCCTTGGCGTGGGGGTCTTGAAAGATGATAGCGAGGCTTTTAAGTGGTATCATGAGGCCGCTATGCTTGGGGACAGTACATGTCAATTTTCTGTGGGGCGGTGTTATTATTTTGGAACAGGCGTACCTAAAGATTTAGTTGAAGCCTATGCTTACTTTAATCTTGCCGCAATAACTTCAGACCACGCTGCCGGTACACTTAGCTTTGTTGCGAAAGAGATGACTCAGGATCAAATTGAAGCCGGACAGAAGCGTTCAAAGAAAATCCAGAAAGAAATGGAGCCAAAATGGTGGCAGTTAAGAAGGTGGAAGGCCTTGTTTAATTAACAATAACTATGCGCCTACTGCTCCTGCTTCTCTGCTTTACGTACGTCACAGCATTCCCGGCTTTTGGAGAAGACTATAACAAGATGATGGAGAAGCGGATCGCTGATGATTTAAAAGCAGAATCTGAAAGATGGAAGTTATTGGTAGAACAACTTAAGCCTCTCGCTGAAAAAGGAAATGTTAATGCACAGTATACTCTTGGTGAGTATTTCAGGTGGTATAAAAAATGGACGCTTTCGGGGAATATTCCGGATAAGCCAAATATTCCGGATAAACCAAATATTCAGAATAAGCCATTTCAAGTACAGGTAGTTCTATCAAAAGACGATATCGAGGCGCTCAAATGGTACAGTAAGGCTGCAGAACAAGGACATCCGAAAGCACAAATAGCTGTTGGTGGGTACGATTGGTATCTCAAAGCCGCCGCACAAGGAGAGCCAGTTGCACAATACGAACTTGCCGAAATTTATCGCTCTAGAGCAAGTCAAACATTGAACCCCCAAAGAGACAGGGTGATGGTTCAGACTAATCTCATAGAGGCCTACGCTTATTACAAAATGGCAAGTATATGTATTTTAGATGCTAGTAGTAAAGTTACTATGCTTAAAGCTGTTCTGTCCAAAAGTGATGTTGCTAAAGCAGAGAAGAGGGCATCAGAACTTTCTTTGTCATTTACTAAATCTTTCTTACTAAGCGCTGAAGGATTAAGCACCCTTAAGATGTCAGCTGAAGGTGGTGACGCTAACTCTCAAGAGAGACTAGGCTTTTTATATCATTCTGGGTACTGCATGCCTCAACTTCCCCTGGATTACACGCAAGCAGCGAAGTGGTATCGTAAGGCAGCGGATCAAGGAAACGCTCATGCAAAATATTTTTTGGGGCTTCTTTATTTCCAAGGCCTGGGCGTTCCACTAGATAAGGTCGAGGGTTATGTTTATTGTAAGTCTGGTATGAGATCTATAAATGATTTTTACGGCTTCCATAGCTTTATTGGTAATGGCTGGAGCTCTGTATCTAAATTCGGCGTTTGGTATCGCTTGGAATCGGGGATGTCCGAGAAAGAGAGGCAGGATGGAGAAATTAAGTATTTCGAACTGATTAATCCCGGGGTGAAGTTAAAAGCCGGAAAGTCCCCAAAGGGGCAGTAGGTATAGCATGACGTATTTACCCCTCTGGCTTGCCCTGGGAGGCACGACATGGGAAGTCGTTACCCGAAGGACTACAATTGGAAAACAGAACTGATTTACGTTAATCTATCCATGCTTGCCCCGCTTATTCACAATGGTTTCGTTAGTAACTTGGGCTTAGTTCTGCCTGTGTCTTTGGCATAGCCCCGTTTAATTAATACCCCACCTCCCATGGCCGAAAAAAACCAGCGCAACCGTCGCGAAGAAAAGCCCAATTACGGCGATCGCGTTCCTCCCCACAATCTCGACGCCGAGCGCGGGTTAATCGCGAGTATCATCATCGACGGCGGCGAGACCCTCCAGCGCTGCCTTTCGGAAAAAATCTCACCGGCCTACTTTTTTGATCCGAAGCACCAGGACATTTACGCCGCGGCGATTAAGCTGTCGCACGACAATTCCGGGATCGACGAAATCACGATCACTGAAAAACTCCGCCGCGAAGAGCGCTTGGATTCAGCGGGTGGTGCGGCCTACGTTAATGAGCTCACCGGCCAAGTAGCCTCTTCCGCCCACGCTCCACACTGGATGGCGATTGTGCGCGAGAAATATTTCCTGCGTTGTTTGATTTCGACCTCGGTCGAAACCGTAGAAAAAGCACACGCCCACATTGAAGGCATTGACCAGTTGCTCGAACAAGTGGAGCAAGCGTTCTTCCGTATCGCCGAGCACCAAGTCGGCGACACCGCTGTCGCGATTGATAAGCCGATGGAAGAAGCGATGGAGTTGATGCAGCGAATTTTCCAAGATGGCAATCAGGTGCAGGGTGTGCCCTCGGGTTTCACTGATTTAGACCGACTCACTTTTGGTTTCCAGCAAGGCCAGATGGTCGTCGTTGCTGCCCGTCCAGGTATGGGTAAAACTTCGATTGCCCTTAACTTCATCGAGGCTGCGCTTTTCCCAAAACCCAATTCAGGTAAAAAGCCGTCGCACGTTTTACTCTTCTCGCTGGAAATGCCAGCGCGTGAATTAGCGATGCGTTTGCTTTGCTCGCGTGCACGGGTGAATTTACAAAAAATGCGCACCGTTCGTCCGGACGCCCAATCGCAAATCGACTTGGTGAAGACGGCAGGTGAGTTCAAGGGCTTACCGCTGGTGATTGATGACAATGGAGGGCAGACCATTTTAGAAATTCGCGCCAAGTGCCGTCGCATTCACGCCCAGAAGCCGCTCGATTTAATCATCATCGATTACATTCAGTTGATTAGTGGGTTGGACTCAGGTCTGCCGCGCGAGCAGCAGATCGCTGAAGTTTCTCGGAGCATCAAGGCCATGGCCAAGGAATTTAAGGTGCCAGTCATCGCTTTGGCGCAGTTGAACCGTAAGTCGGAAGAAGAGTCGCGCCAGCCTCGGATGTCCGACCTTCGCGAATCCGGCTCGATTGAGCAGGATGCCGACATCGTGATGCTCATTTCCAAGCCCCCCTCAGCACAGGGTAAGGCGGCCGAGGCCGAGGCTGAATTGGCAGGGCAGGACGGCTGTTATTCTCGCCAGCTCATTGTTGCCAAGAACCGAAATGGCCCGACGGCGGACATTAGCCTTCTCTTTAATCCAGGGCTGACACGCTTCGAAACTCCTGCCAAAGACTATCCTCGTAATGACTGAATCGCGTCCTCGTCGTAGCCTTATGCAGGCTGCCTTTTTTGCCCTAGCCTTGGCCCCTTTGGTTGGCTTCGCGCAGTCGACTGACGCCCCACACGAGCCCAAGGTGCGCTCGGTGAAGATGATGTCCGAGGGTGGCACCGCCTCCGAGCAGTTCGTTTTGGGTTATGTCTCGCTTCGTCCGGGCCAAACTTTTTCACGCGAAGCGGTGACGAATTCGGTGCGAGCGCTCTACGCCACGGGACGTTTTAACCAGGCGTCGATTGTTCCACAGCTCGACCCCAAGACGGGTGAAGTGGATTTAATCGTCACGGTCGAGCCCCGTCCGTTGATTGCAAAATTTGAATACATCGGCGGCGAAGGGCTTTTTGATAAAGATGCGGATGACCGTTTTGCGGATGGTTTGCGTTTGGGTGAGCCGTTGGATTTGGCGGCCCTCCGTCGTGCGGAAATTAAATTACAGGCCGAGATTCGTAAGAAGCGTCCGTTTACCTTGGTCACATCGCAGACCTATAAAGAAAAGAAAGGCGACGGCGTCGTCGTTTCTTACATCATTAAGGAAGGTGCCGAATTAAGGGTGGATAATATTTCTATTGAGGGAGCAAAAGCTTTCACGGCATCGGAAATTATTGAAGCTGCGGATTTAAAGGCCAACGATTGGCGTTGGTGGAAGTTTTCTTGGTTGCTTTCAAGCGGTCGTTTGGACCCCGAAGACTACCGCGCCGATTGCAAAAAAATCTTAGAATTTTATCGGGCCCGTGGTTACCTCGACGTTCAAATCGAAGAGCAGGATCCGGAGAAAGTTTGCACGGTTAAGAACCTTGAAGACGGTAAAGGTTGGGTGGATGTAAACTTTAAGGTGAAAGAAGGGCGTTGTTACACGGTCGGTGACGTCACCATATCGGGTAACGCCCTCGGTGAAACCAATCCTACATTTAACACCGAAGCTTTAAAGAAAGTCATCTCTGAGCCGGCGCTTCGACGCGGCGCATACAAATCAGAAGTCGATCACTTCATTAAAGGTGAAACTTTTGTGATGGCGGCGATGGATACCGCTTCCGAAAAAATTAAAGAATACTACGGTCAGATGGGATACTTGAATACGCAGGTGGCGGTCGAGCGTAAGCCCAATCTGGAAACGGGCGTCATCGATGTCAGTTATAAGATTGAGGAAGGCATGCGCTTCACGGTGCGAGCGATAGAGATTCAAGGTAATACCAAGACGCGTTCGAAGGTGATTGCCCGCGAGTTGGCTCTCAGCCCTGGAGAAATTTTCGACTTAGCCCGTGCGCGTGTTTCGGAAGCACGTTTACGTAACACCCAATTCTTTGAAGAAGTACGCGTGGTGCCAGCACCGACGCCGGTGCCAGGTCAAAGCGATCTTCGTGTGATTGTGAAAGAAGGCCCCACGGGTTCCGTAAGCTTTGGTGCAGGTTATAGCACGGTTGAGCAATTGGTTGGTTTCGTTGAGTATTCTGAGGGTAACTTCGATGCCTCAAACCCCGAAGGTTGGTACCGCGGGGCAGGGCAGAAATTCCGCCTGCGCCTTTCGTTGGGCAGCGTTTCGAGCTCCTTAGAGCATTCCTTTGAAGAGCCGTCGCTGTGGGATCGCGATCTGGCGGTTGGTTATAAAATCGAGCGCCGCTACACTGGTTACCAATCTTCGAACTACAGCGTCGTGAACGAAGGCATTGGTGTTTATGCGCGTCGCCGAATTTTTGGTGCCGTTGAAGGACGCCTCGCTTATGATTTGCGCCGCGTGACGGTGGGCAATGTGCTCACGTCGGCGCCAGATGATGTGAAGCTAGAGGAGGGGAACCCCAAGGTTATTTCCTCGATCACAGCTTCCTTAGTTAAAGACACGCGTGATGAATATAATTTCCCGACGAAGGGCGTGCGCCTTTCTCTCTCCGAAGAAATTGCAGGGCTCGGTGGTGATTTGAAATATTTGCGCTCCGAACTTCGCACGGGTAAGTGGTTCTTGATCTCGCCGACCTCTGAACAAACGTTAGCATTAATCGGTCGTATTGGTGCCATTACGGGTGCAGATTCAGCCTTGCCGTTTTACGAGCGCTTTTACCTGGGCGGTGCCTACGATATGCGCGGCTTTGGTTACAATGAGGTCGGTGCCCCTGACACGTGGGACACGAACAATGGTAATCAGCCGGTGGGTGGCCTGACTTACGGTTACTTCTCAGCTGAGTATACCATCAAGGCCGCAGATAATTTACGCTTCGCCGCTTTCTATGATTACGGTGTGGTTAATAAGGATGCGGCCGCCTTTGGCCTGAGCGATGCTAACAGCGACTGGGGTCTGGGCATGCGGATTTTATTGGGCGGATCGGTGATGCGCCTAGACTTTGGTTTCCCGCTTAAAACTACCAAAAAGGCTGATGGGACGGTTTTAAATGGTGGCGGCACCAAGTTTAACTTCAGTTTTGGTACCGTCTTTTGATTGCCAAAGGGTTTGGGTTAGCCCTTTAATTCCTAACTATGAAATCCCTCAGCACCTTGCTTCTTTTTGCTGCTTCGGCTGTTATGGCTGCCCCTACCAGCGTAGGCGTGGTCGACGTCGCTGCCGTTATGGCCAAATACAACAAAGCCATTGAAATCAAAGCGGGCATCGACAAGTCCCTCGAGGCCAGTCGCTCCGCAGTCAATGACCGTGCTAAGGAAATCGACGCCCTAAAGGCCGACTTCGACAGCGTTGTGAAGCGTGCCAACGATCCTATTCTCAACGATTCGGGCAAGAAGAGCCTCCAAGCCGAAGCCAATGTTAAGCGCGAAGAACTTCAAAAGCGCCTCAATGAGTTCCAGCAGTTTGCCCAGAATGCCCAAGGCCAAATTCAACAACGCGCAAATCAACTCGAACAGAATGTAATCACAGATATTCGTGCCGAGACTGACAAAATCGCCAAGGAGAAGAACCTCCAGCTCATCATTCCTAAGGCCATTGCTTTCACTTCTGACAGCTCGCTTGATGTGACTGAGCAAGTCATTGCGAACTTAAACGCTAATTATAAATCAGGCTCCGCAGTGGAAGCCCCCGCTAAAAAATAATTAGTGCGAACTGCGCCCCTGTTAAACAGGGGCGCTTCATTTTAGCACATGTCACTCGACTTCTCACTCTCTCAAATCGCCACCATCGCTGGTGCGTTGAGCGTGGAAGGTGACAGTGCGGCTGCGATTAAAGGCATTGCTTCATTGGTTGATGCGGGTGCTTCGGATTTGTCTTTTTTAGGCAACCCAAAGTACACGGCGGAAGTAGCCAATACGAAGGCGGGCGTGGTTTTAGTCCCAAAAGACTACGCTGGGAAACCGCGGAACGGTCAGGCCTTCTTACGTGTCGATAAACCCTCCTATGCCTTAGCCCTCATTTGTGCCGCGGTAGAGTCGAAGCTCTGGCCCAAGCCCACGGCTGGTGTTCATGCTTCGGCCGTTGTCGCGCCATCGGCCAAAGTTGATGCCACCGCTTCGATTGGTCCGCTTTGCGTAATTGGTGAAAACGCTGTCATTGCAGCGGGTGTGGTTTTGGAATCTGGATGCACGATTGGCGTGCAGGCAAAAATCGGTACCGACTCTTGGTTGAAATCGCACGTCACCATCGCCGACTATTGCGAAATCGGTGCCCGTTGTCGTTTGCAATCGGGCGTCGTTATTGGTTCCGACGGTTTTGGTTACGAGCCAGTCGGCGAAGTCATTCACCGCATTCCGCAAATTGGAAATGTAATTTTAGCCGACGATGTCGAAGTCGGCGCGAATACCACGATTGATCGTGCACGATTCAGTCACACCTCGATTGGTCGTGGCACGAAAATTGATAACCTCGTTCAAATCGCTCATAATGTACGGATTGGTAAGCAGTGTTTGATCACAGCCCAAGTCGGTATCGCGGGCAGTACGACACTTGGAGATTATTGCGTGTTGGGCGGTCAAGCCGGCGTGGCGGGTCACTTAACCCTCGGCGACCGCGTGCGTTTGGGCGCACAGACGGGGCTTTTTGAGGATATTCCTCAGGATAGCTTCTATAATGGCACGCCCGCTGTGCCCATTGGCCTGGAGCGTCGTCTAGTGGTTTTATCCAGAAAGTTGCCTGATTTATTCAAAAAGGTTGATTCGCTCGCTGCATCATTGGACGCTTCTGGTCGTTCCAATCCATGAGCACACCGGCTATCAAAATTTTTACGGGCAATGCGAATCCAGCCCTAGCTCAGGAAATTTGTAAACACCTCGGTGAGCCTCTCGGCGCGGCGACCGTTAATCGTTTTCCCGACGGCGAAACCTTTGTGCAGATCAACGAGAACATTCGCGGGTGCGATGTTTTTGTAATTCAGCCGACTTCGGCTCCGGCGAACGATCGCATCATGGAGTTGCTCATCATGATTGATGCTCTCCGTCGTGCTTCGGCGGCCCGTATCACTGCGGTGATTCCTTTTTTCGGGTACGCTCGTCAGGATCGTAAGGATAAGCCTCGCGTGCCAATCACCGCCAAGTTGGTGGCTAATCTCTTAACCGCCGCCGGAGCGAATCGTGTCTTAGCGGTCGATTTGCACGCCCAACAGATTCAAGGCTTTTTCGACATCCCGGTCGACCATCTCTACGCTTCACCTGTCTTCTATGCGCACATTAAGAACAAGCCATGGTTGAAGGATGCGACGGTCTTTTCGCCAGACGTCGGCGGTTTAAAATATGCTTCAGCGGTGGCTGACATGTTGCAGCTTCCTTATGGTTTTGTGGCGAAGCGCCGCACGAGTGCCACGACAGTAACTGCGACGAGCTTGGTCGGTGATGTTGAAGGTCGGGACATTATTTTGGTCGATGACATGACGGAAACGGCGGGCACTTTGGTGGCCGCGGCTGAACTCCTGAAGAAGAATGGCGCCCGCACTGTGCGAGCAATGGTCTCACACTGCATGATTCAAGAAATCGCTTATGAACGCTTACGCGGTGGTGCGATTGATGAAGTCATTACCACCAACTCAGTGCCGATTGACGTGCGCGGCTTGCCTATCACGGTGCTCTCGATTGCGCCTTTGCTGGCCGATGCGATTCGTCGGATTCACGGCAACAATAGTGTAACTGACCTTTTCCCGATTAAGGGCCACTGAGCATTCTGACTGCTCCATGAAAAAGGCCGCCTGAGGGCGGCCTTTTTGTTGGAGCAATCCAGTGGATTACTTCTTTTCGTTGGTAAGGAATTTAATGACCTCGGCGGCTTGATCTCCGGTGTGACCTTCGTTGTCGGCCATCACGCAGACGCCATCTTTAAAGAGGTAGGCGGAACGACTCGCAAAGCCCATGGTGGTGGGAACTTTAAAAGCTTTTACCACTTTCTTGTCGCTGTCCGCGAGGAGGGAGAAGGGGAAACCTTGTTCGGCTTGGAAAGATTTTTGTTTCGCTTCGTTGTCGGTACTCACGCCCAAAACTTTGACGCCCATCTTGTTGAGCTCGCCCCAGCTGTCGCGCAGTGAGCAGCCTTGTTTGGTGCAGCCAGGGGTGTTGGCCTTGGGATAGAAATAAACGAGTAGGTAGCCGGAGGCACCGAATTTCTCGACGGCCACGGCCTTGCCGTCTTGATCGTTACAGGTGACGGTGGGCAGGGCATCACCTACGGTAAGACGTTCGGCGGCATTACCCATAAAAGGGAAGAGGGATATTAGCATAAGGGAGGCGATGGTTTTCATCTGAAGTTAAGGGTGAGCCTTTCAGGCGGAATTGCAAATCGCTGGTGCGATGTTTTCGTGTCGCTTGTCGAACAAAGTCGGGGCAAAACATTGGTATGTTGTCGGAAATCTTAGCCACGATACCTCATCGCCCACCGTTCTTGTTTCTCGACGAAATTAACGAGGTGCGGGCGGACGGCGCGGTCTGCACGCGGACCTTTAGGGCGGATGAGCCCTTTTATGCGGGTCACTATCCGGGCAATCCCATTACCCCTGGCGTTTTGCTATGTGAGTCGGTTTTTCAAACGGGTGCGATTTACCTGACTCGTAAGATGCAGGCTGATGGTGGCAGCGTGGCGGACAAGACGCCGGTGCTCTGTCGGATTGAGGAGGCCAAGTTTAAAGGCATCGTTAAGCCAGGTGACACCGTGGTTATCGAGGTGAAGCACGTCGAGACGCTTCAGCAATTTCACTTCCTCACTGGCACCGTGCGACGCGACGGAAAAGCTGTGCTCACGATTCGTTTCGCGCTCGCCCTGGTCGACCAGCCTGCCTGAAATAACGCCATGTCGTTTCTTGGTCTCAACGGAAAAACCTTTTTGGTGCTCGGCGTAGCCAATAAGAAGTCGGTCGCCTGGCATGTCGCTAAAACCCTAGAAGCCGAGGGCGCGAAAGTAGTTTACTCGGTACGATCTGCTGCCCGCAAAGAAAGCGTCGCATCCTTATTGGCGGGCAAGCCGGTTTATATTTGTGATTTAGAAGACGAAGCGCAGACCCAAAAATTGGCGGCTGAAGTGGGTCGCGAGCACGGCCCCATTGACGGCGTTTTGCATAGCGTCGCTTTCGCAAATTTCTCAAAGGGCATGCAGCCCTTTCACGAAACCGTACGCGCCGATTTTTTACAAGCGACGGCCATTTCATGCTTCTCGCTGGTGGAGTTGGCCCGGGCGTTTAAGCCTTATTTAAGCAAAGACGCCTCAGTGGTCTCCATTGGTATTTCCTCGCAGGTCACCGCGGCGAATTACGGTTATATGTCACCAATTAAGGCGGCGCTAGAGTCAGCCAGTCGCTTCTTGGCCAAATCATTTTCCGCTGACTCGCGCGTGCGTTTTAATTCGGTGAATGCGGGTCCGCTGAAGACAAGCGCCAGTGCAGGTATTCCAGGTTACTTGGAGAATTATTTGCACGCGGAGAAAATGACGTTGCGCAAAGAAGCTTTAAAAACTCAAGAGGTGGCCGACGTGGCCGTGTGGCTTTTGTCGCCGCGTTCGAGTGGCGTCAACGGGCAGGGTGTAGTAGTGGATGCGGGAATGGGACTTAACTTCTTTGACGAAGAATTGGTGAAAGCCTCTTCGCGAATTCTCTAATCGTGCAATTTCAACGTACCGCACTCACGGGCCTGGTGGCCGAATTGCCGCCAGAGGTTTGGACTTCGGAGGAGGTGGAGCGCCGACTCGCCCCTTTATACCAAAGATTAAAATTACCCGAAGGGCGCTTGGAATTAATGACAGGCATTCGAGAGCGTCGCTTCTGGCCGCAGCCGATCAGACCCTCTGCGGCTTCGGCATTAGCTGGACGTAAGGCGATGCAGGCATCGGGCGTGGGGCCAGCGGACATTGATTTGTTGATTCACTCTTCGGTCTGCCGGGATCGTTTGGAGCCCTCTACAGCAGCCTATTTGCACGGTTTACTGGGTTTGGGGCCGCAGGCGCAGATTATGGACATCTCCAACGCCTGCTTGGGGTTCTTGAATGCCGTCGTCATGGCGGCCGGCCTGGTGGAGTCGGGTCAAGTTAAACGTGCATTGGTTTGTGCAGGTGAAGACGGACGCCCTCTCGTCGAGCACACGATTCGTCAGCTCAACGAAGACCTCACGTTGACGCGCGATGGCATTAAACCTTTTTTTGCTAATCTTACAATCGGTGCAGGTGCGGCGGCGGCCGTGGTCTGTCGCAATGATTTAGCTGGAGCTGATGCGATACACTTACGGGCGTGTGCGTGGGAAACGGATTCTTCGGCGAATGGATTATGTGAAGGTGATACTGCGGCGAGTGAGTTAGACATGCGCACCGATTCCGAGGCGTTGTTAATTGCGGGCGTCGGTTTGGCACAACGCTGTTGGCAGCGTTTCAAAAACGAAAGCGGTTGGAACGAAGCCACGCCGCAGCGCATCATCACGCACCAAGTTGGTCGCCGTCACTCCGCTTTGCTTTTCGAGAAACTTGGACTCGATGTAGCCAAAGATTTTCAAACGTTTGATCGACTCGGTAATGTTGGCTCGGTCTCATTGCCTGCGACGCTGGCTTTGGCGCGGGCCGAAGGAAAAATTAAGCCTGGCGATAAAACTGCCTTACTGGGGATTGGCAGTGGCCTCGCGAGCCTCATGCTTGCCGTCGAATGTTAGTCCCTGATCCAGCCGCCTTACCTGCTGAGGTAAAGGCTTTGTACCCTTTTGTGGTGCGCGATTTTGCCACGCCTAATGGCGTGATGCGCTTTGTTGATCACGGCCCGAAGGATGGACCGGCCGTGCTCTTGTTGCATGGTAACCCCTCTTGGTCGTTTCTTTGGCGGAACTTAATTCTAAAACTCGCTGAGCGCGGATTCCGCGTGATTGCACCCGACCACGTGGGGATGGGACTCTCGGCTCGGCCGGATAAGTTTTTGCGACTCGAGGATCGCATTTGTGATGTGCAAGGGTTGGTGGATTTTTTAGGCCTAAAACAATTCCACCTCGGTGTGCATGATTGGGGCGGTGCGATTGGCTTCGGCTTGGCAACACGTTGCCCTGAGCGCATCGGAAATATTTTAGTTACGAATACGGGAGCGTTCCTCTCGGAGCGGATTCCGGCACGTATCGCCGTTTGTCGCTGGCCAATCCTAGGCCGGTTTATTGTCCAAAATTTGAATGGCTTTGCTTGGCCGGCCACCTGGATGGCGGTCGAGCAGCCGATGACCCAAGCGGTCAAGGCAGGCTTTCTGGCCCCTTATGGCTCGGTAGGGGTTAGGCGGGCGGTGGCGGATTTCGTGGCGGACATCCCGATGGAGGCTGATCACCCCACGCGGGGGACCTTGGCGGCCGTTGAGGCGGGCCTGCCCCAGCTGAAGGGCAAGCGCATACTCCTGCTCTGGGGGCTAAAGGACTTCTGTTTTGATGCCTCGTTCCTGGCTGGGTTTGAAAGTCGCTTTCCTCAGGCCCAGAAACTGATTTTCCCCTCTGCTGGGCACTATGTTTTAGAGGATGCGGGCGAGGCTGCAATCGGTCCAGCGGTAGACTTTTTCGGTCAGGTCTAGGGTTCCCCTTTAGGGGTGTAATTTAAGTGTAAAATGGCCTGTGGATAGGGTGTGAATAGGGTTTTTTACCCCATTTGCATATCATTGATATTCAGCGACTTGTATTCGTATAAAAACAGCTGATTTCACCCGTTTTCCTGTTGCAGGAATGGCACAAAAAAACAGGATTTTTGAATCCCGCTTAGCGGGAATTATTTATCCTATTTATCTAACCAAATATGAGCGAAAATTCCGAAAAATCAGGACCCACTGGAAAGCATGCCGGCAAGGCATCTTATGATGCGACCGACATCAAGCGCTTGAAGGGGTTGAAGGCCGTGCGTGAGCGACCTGGTATGTATATTGGTGATACAAATGAAACGGGCTTGCACCACTGCGTTTATGAAATCGTCGACAACTCGATCGACGAAGCGCTCGCTGGATATTGTCACAGTATCAAAGTGGAAATCCACACTGATGGTTCGCTTTCGGTGGAAGATGATGGCCGCGGTATTCCTGTGGCGATGCACCCAGAAGAAAAAATTCCCACGCTGGAGCTCGTGCTCACGAATCTTCACGCGGGCGGCAAGTTTGATAAAGGTGCTTACCAGGTTTCCGGTGGTTTGAATGGCGTGGGTGCTAAGTGTGTGAATGCGCTCTCTGATAGTTTCATCGCTGAAGTCAGTCGCGAAGGTGAAGTGCACCAAATGAAGTTCTGTCGCGGTGAAGTGACTCAGGCCATTAAGGTCATCGGCAAGACCAAGCGCACAGGCACCAAAATCACTTTCCATCCTGACCCGCAAATCTTCGTCGCCACGCAGGAGTTTAAGTATGACACGTTAGTGCGCCGCATGCGCGAGTTGGCCTTCTTGGTGCCAGGTATCACGGTCGACATGAAAGATCACCGTACAAATCGTGCGGACCATTTTGAATTTAAAGAGGGTATTTCGGAGTACGTTTCATTCTTAAATGTGAATGAAGAGGTCTTGTTTAAGGACCCGATTCTGATTTCGGCCGAAGTGGATTTCACGGATTTAGAAAATCCTCGCGTCATGGCTGAAGGTGAAAAACCCAAGCCAAATCAGCGTAGAATGACGGTCGATGTGGCCCTGCAATACAATGACCGCTACGACGAAATGGTCTTTTCGTACGCCAATTTAATTAACCAGCCTGAAGGCGGTACGCACCTTTCAGGTTTCCGTTCGGCCCTGACGCGGGTGATCAATCACTATGCGAAGTCGAATGGACTCATCAAAGATAAGGACGCCAAGTTGAACGGTGATGACATGCGCGAAGGTTTGGTCGCGGTAATTTCGGTCAAGCACCCCGATCCTAAATTCCAATCGCAGAACAAGACTCGCCTCACCAATCCTGAAGTCGAAGGCATTGTGACTTCCGTGGTTGGCGAACAGTTGAAGTACTATTTAGAGCGCGATCCGAAGACCGGTCGTCGCATTGTTGACAAATGTTTGAACGCTGCTCGCGCTCGCGAGGCAGCACGTAAAGCACGTGAGACCGTACGTAAGTCGGCAATGTCTTCGGGCGGCTTGCCTGGCAAATTAGCCGATTGCTCCGAGAGTGATCCTTCGGTTTGCGAACTTTACATCGTGGAAGGTGACTCTGCAGGTGGTTCGGCGAAGCAAGGTCGCGACCGTCGCTTCCAGGCCATCTTGCCGATTAAAGGTAAGATTCTGAATGTAGAAAAAGCGCGCATTGATAAGATTCTCTCGAATGAAGAAATCCGCACCATCATCACGGCGTGTGGTACAGGCATTGGTAAGCATGAGGGCGACGGCGCTTTCGATGTGACCAAGTGTCGTTACCACAAACTCGTAATCATGACGGACGCAGACGTGGACGGTTCGCACATTCGCACCTTACTCTTAACCTTCTTGTTCCGTCAGATGCCTGGATTGATTGAGGCGGGCTATGTTTATATCGCACAGCCGCCCCTCTACCGCATTAAGCGTAAGAAGCGTGAGCAATACGTGGATAACGATGCCGATTTGAATCGTATCTTGCTCGAGCTTGGCTCGGAAGATGTGAACTTGCTCCGTCTGCGCGACAAGCTCGTCTTCCCCGGTCAGAAGCTCGACAAGATTGTCGAGTCACTGGCCCGTCTGGAGAGCCTAGGTGTGAGCATCGGACGTACCGGTTGCCAGCTGGGCCAGTACCTCGACCAGCAAAACCCCAAGACCCATGCGTTGCCTCGTTTCATTGTGCGTACGCGCACAGGCAATGAAGAAACCTACGAGTTCTTGTCCGATGCGGATGCCAAGCAGGATTACCTGAAGAAGGCCGGCGTCGAAGACTTCTTGTCCGACACCATTAATCGTGAAAAGAAACTCAAAGACGGCACGGTCGTGCAGCAACGCGTCAACGTCATCGAAGTCTTTGAAAACGAATCGATCAGTAAAGTGCTGAAAGATTTAGAAACACAAGGCATGGATGTGAAGCAATTCACCGCGGGTGAAGATGCCCGTTATCACTTGATTGACGGCTCGGCGGCTGATGAAGAAGTCGTGGTTGAAGCCGAAGACGCCAAGGCCGAGAAGGGTGCCGAGAAGCCCGCGAAGAAGGTCGTCAAGAAAGCCGAACCTGTGCCTCTGATGTCGATTCTCGAACTCATCGGTCAGATTCGTCAATTCGGCCGCAAGGGTCTCACCATTCAACGATACAAGGGTCTCGGTGAAATGAATCCGAAGCAGCTCTTTGAAACCACCATGGATCCGGCGAAACGTCGCTTCCTGAAGGTCGACATTCGTGATGCGGCTGAAGCCAACCGCGTGTTCGCCATGTTGATGGGTGAAGACGTGCCTTCGCGTCGTGCCTTCATTGAAGATAACGCCCTGAACACTTCGAACCTCGACGTCTAATTCCTAGCCATAATTTAAACCTAAAACCTTACTGTAATGTATTCTGATAAAGAAAAACTTACCTCCGCGAACATCACGGAGATTATGTCCACCGCTTACATCGATTACTCGATGTCGGTTATCGTGTCACGGGCCTTGCCCGATGCACGCGACGGACTGAAGCCCGTCCAGCGACGTATTCTTTACGCGATGATGCGTGAAGGCCTCGTCTACAATCGCCCCTTTGATAAGTGCGCGGGTGTAGTCGGTGAAGTGCTGAAGAACTATCACCCGCACGGTGACAGCTCGGTGTACGACACTTTGGTGCGCTTGGCCCAGAACTGGGTGATGCGTTACCCGCTGATTGAGCCACAAGGCAACTTCGGTTCGGTGGATGGCGATCCACCCGCTGCTTACCGTTACACCGAGTGTCGTCTCTCGGAAGTTTCGGCTGAGCTTCTTGGCGATATTGACGAAGACACGGTCGACTTCGTGCCTAATTATAAAGAGTCCACCACCGAGCCGACGGTGCTGCCCTGTGCCTTGCCTCACCTTTTGATGAACGGTTCGACGGGTATTGCGGTCGGCATGACCACCAACATTCCCCCTCACAACCTTAACGAGTTAGTCGAAGCCACCTGCCTCATCATTGATAAGCCAGGCACCACGGTCGAAGACTTAGAAAAGATTATTACGGGTCCTGACTTCCCGACGGGTGGTGTGATTAACGGCAAAGAAGGTATCAAGCAGTACCTCAAGACCGGACGTGGCATTGTGCGCGTTCGTGGCGTGGCTCACACGGAGGAAATGAAGAACGGTAAGGAGCAAATTGTTCTCACCGAATTACCTTATAACACGAATCGCGCCTCGCTGGTGAAGCACATTGCGGAACTCGTAGGCGAAAAGATTTTGGATGAAGTCTCGGACCTCCGTGACGAATCCGATGAAAATACCCGCGTGGTCATTGAGCTGAAGCGCAATGAATCGCCCAAGGTTGTCATCAATAAGCTCTACAAGCACACGGCCTTCGAAAGTTCATTCGGTGTCATTCTGCTCGCCCTCGATAAGCGTCGTCCGAAGCAGATGAACATTCGCGAGATGCTCGAATGCTTCGTGGAGCACCGCCGCGACGTGGTGACTCGCCGCACCCGTTTCCGTCTGCGTAAGGCCGAAGACCGCGCCCACATTCTCGAAGGCTTCAAGATTGCCCTGCGCAACTTGGATGACTTCGTGAAGATCATTCGCGCGGCCTCGAATCGTGATGAAGCCCGCGTTAAGTTGATGTCCAAGTACGGACTTTCCGAACGTCAAGCGGTGGCGATTCTTGATTTACGCCTCTATCAATTAACCGGACTCGAGCGTGATAAGATTGAAGCTGAGTACCGTGAGTTGATGGCGCTCGTTGAAGAGCTCCGTTCGATCCTCAGCAGTGAAGCCAAGTTGCTTTCGCTGATTAAGAAGGAGCTTCGCGAGGCTGCGAAGAATCACCTCTCGCCTCGTAAGACAAAGATTATGGCACACGAAGGTGAGCTCGCCATGGAAGACGTCATTGCCAACGAAGGTTGCGTGGTGACGGTTTCGCATGCGGGCTTCATTAAGCGTACCCCTGTCGCTCAATACCGCCTCCAAAAGCGTGGCGGTAAGGGCACCAAAGGTGCCGAGCTTTCCAAGGCAGCGAGCGACGAGGACAGTGACTTCATTGAGCACCTCTTTACCGCGAACACTCACGATCACATTCTGTTCTTCATGAACAATGGCCGCGTTTACGTGGAGAAGGTTTACGAAATCGAAGAAGCTGCTCGTGCCACGCGCGGTAAGTCAATCGCTCGACTCCTGGATCTGAAGGACGACGAGAAGTTGGCCGCCATGGTCTGCGTTCAGGAATTTGAAGAAGGTAAGTTCCTGATGATGTGTACGGCTAACGGCACCATTAAAAAGACCGAGATTTCTAAGTATGCTAACTACCGTAAGGGAGGCATCATTGGCGTTAACATTGAACACGGCGACCAGCTGATTTCAGTGAAGCTCACCAACGGCGATAATGAAGTCGTGATGATTTCTCAATCGGGCATGTCGATTCGCTTCCACGAATCGGACGTTCGTTCGATGGGTCGCGACACCACGGGTGTCATCGGCATGAATCTCGACAAGGGCGACCTCGTGAAGTCGATGGAGATTGTTGACCCAGCTTGTACGCTCTTAGTCGTCGGCATCGACGGCATTGGTAAGCGTACGCCGTTTGACGATCCAGAGACCAAGGAGCCGGTTTACCGCAAGCAATCGCGTGGTGGTAAGGGCGTGATTGCCATCAGCACCGACGTTGGCGTGGCGGGTGCCCTCAGCGTGCAGGAGAATGATGAGGTCATGTTGCTCACTAAGGGTGGTCAATCGATTCGCACCAAGGTTTCTGACATTCGTTGCACTGCCGGCCGTAATACGAAGGGCGTGCGCGTGATGCGCTTGAAGGATGGCGAAACGCTCCTGGGTATCTCAAAGGTCGAGCGCTCCGAAGAAGAGGAAGAGTCTGCCGCGAAGGCTTAAGCTTAACCCGATAAATTAAAAGGGCGCCGAGTGGCGCCCTTTTTTGTGTCCGTTAGGCCCGCTCGAGGGCGGCGATGCATTCCACGTGACGCGTCTGGGGAAAGAGGTCGAACGGTGTCGCCGAGATGACCTTCCAGCCGCGACTACAAAGGTATTTCAGGTCGCGTGCTTGGGTGTCGGGTGCACAGCTGATGTAGACGATGCGGCGAGGTGCAAAGTTATGCAGCTGCTCGAGGAAGGCCTCATCGCAACCGCGGCGTGGTGGATCAAGAATGACGGCTGTTTCGGGTCCGCGGACTGGAATATTTTTAAAGATCGATTCAGCTGAGCCAGCGATGAAGCGACAATTCAGGAAACCATTGAGGGTGGCATTTTCGGCGGCCTTGCGGGCGGCTTCGGCGCTGACCTCGATGCCGTTGACTGATTCAAAATCCTTGGCACCGGAGAGTGCGAACAGTCCTGACCCGCAATAGGTGTCGACTAAGTGTTTTGCGCCAGAAGCTTTGGCTAACTGAATGGCGTGTTGGACAAATGATTCGAGGATCGAGGGGTTATTTTGAAAAAATTCGCCCGCGAGGAATTTTAATTTAATTTTGCCGACCTTTTCGGTGACGATTTGGCGCGAATCAGAGACCACGCCTTCTTCGCATTCACGAAAGAGTAAAGTAGCACCGCGCTCAAAGCGTCCAGGACTGCTGCGGATTTCTTTGCGGGCTCGTCCGTAGGCCGCATTGATAGCGTCGGTGGTAATGGGGCATTTAGCCACATCGACCACGCGACGCGAGGTTCCGGTGGCGAGAAAGCCGATCGGGAAATCGGCGCGACGTGGTGCCAGAAAGTGCGGGGTGATTTTAGAACGGTAGCCGTACTGTTTGGGCGAGGGGTGGGTTGGGTTAATCTCGATTTTGAGTCCACCTAAACGCTCAAAAACTTCGGCCACTTGGCGACGTTTCCACTCGAGCTGTTCGGTGTAATCCATGTTCTGGTACTGACAGCCGCCACATTCGCCAAAAAGTTCGCAGCGTGGTTGCACGCGATGCGGAGACGGAACGAGCACGCGGACGAGGTCGCCACGCGAGAAGTTAGCGGCGTTGTGCCAGATTTTGACGAGGACTTTTTCTTTGGGCAGGGCGCCCGCGACAAAGATGACCCAGCCGTCGACGCGTCCCAACCCGTCGCCGAGGTTGGTGATGGTGGAAATTTCTACTTCGACCTCTTGATGGTAGGTGAAGGGCCCTGTGCGAAATTTTGCGGGGGTTGAAGAATCGGGCTGTTCGGCGTCGGACATGATTGGAAACTCTAAGGTGCGGAGCGAAGGTCGAGCCTTAACCCCTGGCGAATGCCTATCCTTGCGCTTTGGCAGTGAATGCCTCTTAAATCACCAGGTGTCCGACGAGATTATCCAGAGCCGACAAAACCCGCGGGTGCAGGCCGTGGCACGCTTGCGTGATCGCCCTGAACGCGAGGCTCGAGGCCGCTTCATTGCGGAAGGATTACGTGAGTTGGGTCGGGCTTTAGAACGCGGCGTAAAGGTCGAAGAGATTTACTTCTGCCCGGAGATGTTTCGCGGCAGCGAGGCCGCGGAGTTGGTTTCGCGCTGTCGATTGAATGGCATCGTTTGCTGTGAGGTGGGCCGTTCAGCGTTTGAGAAGATGAGTGGCCGCGAAGGGCCCGACGGATTGTTGGGCGTCGCTCACACTTGGGAATGCTCATTGGAGCGCTTAAATTTATCGGATAAGCCTTTGCTGCTAGTTGCTGAGTCGATTGAGAAACCAGGAAACCTTGGTGCGTTATTGCGCACGGCGGATTCAGCGGGCTGTGAAGCTTTGATAGTGTGTGAACCCGTGACGGATGTTTTTAATCCGAATGTGGTACGCTCATCACAAGGAGCTGTGTTCTCTGTGCCTGTGGCCGTGTGTACTTCGGAAGAAGCCGCGTTGTGGATGAAAAAGAAAGGTGTGCGCACCTTGGCGACCAGTCCGGCAGCCACGAAAACTTTTTGGGACGTGGACTGTCGAGGTCCGGTGGCATTACTGCTTGGATCGGAGAAAGATGGGCTCTCGAGTTTTTGGCTCGAAGGTGCGGATGAGAAAATTTCGATTCCGCAGGCTGGGCTGTCTGACTCGTTAAACGTCTCGAGTGCGGCTGCGATTGTTTTGTTTGAGGCTGTCCGTCAGCGTCGAAAATAAAAAAGGTCGGACTTTCGTCCGACCTTGATTTGGGCCTTTATTAATAGGCTTTTTAGCCGATGGCCTTAGCGACCATGTCGTCGAGCTTCTTGCCGTCGACAGCGAAGGCGCGAATACCTTCGGCGGTCTTTTCGGTAGCCATCGCGTCTTCGTTGTGGTGCCAGCGGAATTCTTTTTCGCCCCAGGCTTTGGCGGCTTCACCTTCACTCGCGGCCTTTTGGGCATCGAGTACTTTAGGTACGGAAGCGTCGTCCTTGGAAAGTTTGTCGAGCAAGTCGGGAGCAATGGTGAGTAAATCACAACCACAGAGGGCTTTGATTTGGCCGGTGTTACGGAACGAAGCGCCCATGACTTCGGTTTTGATATTATTTTTCTTATAGTAGGCGTAGATGCGACGGACGGATTGCACGCCGGGATCGTTGGCGCCGGACGAAGCCTCTTCGTTCCAGTTCGCACCTTGGGATTTTTTGTGCCAATCGTAGATGCGACCCACGAACGGAGAAATGAGTTGTACCTTAGCGTCGGCACAGGCCACGGCTTGAGCGAAGGAGAAGAGAAGGGTGAGGTTACAGCGGATGCCTTCTTTTTCGAGTTCGGCAGCGGCTTGAATGCCTTCCCAAGTGGAAGCCATCTTCACTAAAATGCGCTCCTTTGGAATGCCGGCGGCCTTATAGAGAGCGATGAGCTCTTTGGCTTTGGCGATGGTGGCGGTTTTGTCGAAGGATAGGCGGGCGTCGACTTCGGTGGAGACCCGACCGGGGACGATTTTAAGAATTTCGGTACCAAAGGAGATTAGGAGCGCATCAACGGCGGCTTGGACACCCTTGTTGGCGTTATCCTTGGCAGCTTTGTCGAGGAGCACCTTGTATTCGGGCATCAAGACCGCCTTAAGAATAAGGCTAGGGTTGGTGGTCGCATCCAGAGGCTTGAAAGCCTTCATGGCGGCGAAGTCGCCCGTGTCGGCTACGACTTTGGTGTGTTGGCGGAGTTGCTCGAGTGCGTTCATATGAGTGGCAATGAGCGTGGTAAAGGTAGGCGGAAAAGTAAAGCCCCAGAAATAGGTGGTGGAAAAGGCGACCTTATGGTCGGACCTGGATCATAGGAGCGGTGCTTGGGATTCATGAGCGCGACGATAAGACGAAGTATAAATAATCGTTTTTAGCCTTATTTTAATGGGTCAAAGTAGATGTCGTGGTTATAAATTAAAAATCGCTCATCGCAGGCGGCATAAATGTATCCAATAATATGTTACAAATAAGCTGGCGACGGCTGGAAGGGGTAGGGATTTGGCCTGAGAAGTTGACCTTAGAGGCGGCGCGGGAGTTTGGGCCGGGGGATCGCGAGGTCGGAATGGTCGCAGTCTAGTCGTAAAAAAAATGTCAAAAACAAGATATATTTTCTTAACTCATTGATATACAGCACCTAATTCTGTGTGACACGAATGCTAAAAAAGCCAAAAATTCCCTTGAATTATAGGACGTAAGTCTTCACTCTCGAACTTCTCTCCCCCTGTGGGTTGAGCTGTTCTACTGGCACGACGATGATTTTAGTGAGGCACTTGAAATAAGTGATCAAACTAACAAAAAGGCATTGACGAAACCCTCAGCGCCCGCACCGTCCGCCCTCCCTCTGGTTTACTAGAGGCCACTTTCGGTTCTTTGAGAGTTCATTTTTGTGCGACAATACGGCCTATCGTATTAGTCAAACCTTACACCTGGTGAACCCGGCGATAATGATCGCGGGTTCTACCAAAATTAGAAAACGCGATTTTCATTA
>CANGNX010000019.1 GCA_947455415.1 Opitutia bacterium
AATCGAATCCGGAACACCCCCGAAATGGTTTCGTCGACATTATCGGGGCGACTGAGAAGGAACCTATCCATTGTCGCCAAATGTGGGGGGAAGTCAAGCGACCCACAGATTTCAGTTTAAAGCCAATTTTACGCTTTCAAAGTGGGGAGGAGTCGGGTGGGCTAATGACGGATGAATGTGATCAGCGTTGAATTAGCCCAAGCCTTGGTGCGCATGGGTCTGCTGGTGGCCATCGGCTGGTTTATGGCAAGTCGTGGTTGGGCGGGTCCCGCTTCGCGGTTGCCGCTGATGCGTTTAGTCATCTGGGTCTTTTTCCCCGCACTGATTTTTTCTCGGGTTTGTAATAATAAACTTCTCAACACAGGAGCGCAGGCGGGGCTCTACTTGGGGATGGGGTTCATGATGATTGTGGGTGGAATCTTGATTGGGCAGCTATTGGGGAAATTACTGGGATTCGAAGAAGGTGTGTTGAAGCGAACCTTTGCTTACTCAGCGGGCATTAATAATTTTGGTTATCTGGGTATTCCCGTCACGGCGGCATTATTTAACAATGATGTGGTTGGTGTTTTATTGGTACATAACGTGGGTGTTGAAGCGGCCGTGTGGACGTTTGGGGTTACCTATTTATCGGGCAAGAAAGGGTGGAAGGGGCTGAAGAATTTGGCGCAGCCTATGACCATCGCCTTAGCGATTGCGTTGGCGCTTAATTTAGTCGGCTGGGGTGACTCAGCGCCGGTCGCGTTCATTGCGCAATTCTTACATGCGGTCGGTGAGTGTGCGATTCCAGTCGGGACGATTCTCACGGGTATTTACTTTCATGAAACCATGAAGGGGTATCGTTTCTTTGCAGAAGGCCGGGTGACGTTAGGCATTATTTTAGCCCGCTGGATAATGATTCCTGCGGCGTTGTTATTGATTGCGGCTTTTGTGGTCCAGGATGCGGAACTGAAAAAAGTTATGCTCGTGCAGGCTGCGATGCCTGCGGGAATTTTCAGTTTCCTGATTGTCGAAATGTATAAAGGCGATGTGCCGATTGCACTGCGCTGTTCGGTGTTCACGATGGCCCTGTGTCCCGTGATTACGCCGTTGTGGCTGTATGCGGGGTCTTGGTTCTTGGGGATGAAGGGGTAGGGTAAAAAGCGGTACAATTGCTTAATACAATTGGACGCCTAAATTTTACAAGAAACGCCCCATCGAGTGTAGGGTTCTGCTTGTAAGTAACCTGTTCACGGTCGAGAATGTTGTCGTACCCTATTTTACTTATGAAAAAAACAGCACTCCTTCTTTTGGCAGGTCTACTCGTTGGTTGCACCACCTTGATTAAGGTCGCTGACAAGGCAGAGCGGGCGGTGACGCCAGCGGATGCGGTGAATTTCTTCACCACGCAAGCTGACGGATCGTTTAAGTCGGAAATTAATGATAGCCGCATTGCCCGAAAGATTAAGGTGACCGCTGCACGAAAATCCAAGACGGCTAATGGCTATTTAGAAGTTCAGTTCGATTTACGCAGTGAGTCCTACATGGCCCAAACTGTTAAGGTGGCTTGTGAGTTTCTTGGTGCGGATGGTGCCGTAGTAGAGAAGCAGGAGGGCTGGTCCAATCTGCCATTCCAACCGGGTGCGATGCAGACTTTTACGGCGATGGCCTTAGCACCTAATGCCGTGGAATGCCGCCTACGTTTGATTGATCGCTAAATCGATTCATTGCCGTGCGCAGGCTGTTGGCTGGATTAGCTATTCTCGTGTTAGCAGGGTGTGTTGACGGCTTGCAGAGTCGACACCCGGTAAGCGTATCGCCCGACGCCCTAGTGTCGGAGGATTTTGTAGTCACCGCCTCGGCGATCATGCAGGCCATGTCCAATAGTCCGGCCTTAAACCAGCAGCCACCAGCGACGATGCAGTTGGGGGTCGTAACCAATGACACGATGTTGAGTTTAGATGTGGAGACAATGCTGGCACGGGCAACTGCCCCTATAGTTAAGTCCGAACGAGTGGTACTATGGAGTCCCCAGACGGATGCGAATCTGCCACCGCAGTTATTATTGCGTGGTCGGATTTATGAGGGACGGAATACGGGCAATAAGTCTCGTCCCGCAGGTTTCTATTTAAGGCTTACCCTAGTTGAGCGGTCCACTGGGATGTACCTCTGGTCAGAAGAGCGCAAGGTGCAGAAGTGGGTAAAGCCGGAGGTCGAAAGTTTATAAGATTAATCTCTGCAGGGTTTGACCTTTCGGGTTCGTCGGCCTCTCTCGGGGAATGCAGGTGGACTTTCTCATTGTTGGCCAAGGCCTAGCTGGCACCTTGCTGGCGAGGGCGCTGCGTCAGCGCGGTCAGAAAGTTCTCGTCATTGATAATGGAGGGAAATCGGCCGCCTCGCTGGTTGCGGCGGGTTTAATGACCCCGTTGACGGGGCAGCGATTCACGTTAACCCCCGAATACCCCGAACTTTTCCGTTTTGCCGAGAAAGATCTCGGTGAACTTAAGGTGTTTCGCCCGATTAAGGTTTACCGCATGTTTGTGGATGCGGAGCAGAGAGCACGAGGCCTGAAGCGTGCCGAGTGTGCGAGCTGTGTGCCTTTTATCGAAAAAATTACGGAAGAAGCGGGGCAGATTTCAGCGGATTGGTCTGACATCCATGGTGGGGCAATGATGCACGGTGCCTGGGTCGATTTACCGAAGTTAATGCAAGACGGCGCTGAGGAATTAAAGTCCACGCAGTCACTTCGGTTGGAGGAATTTAATTTTACAGATTTGCGGGTAGAGGCCGATCGGGTGAGTTGGCATGATGTCACCGCTCGTGGCATTGTTTTCTGTGATGGTTACCGTTCGGCATTGACCGGTCCATTTTCCTATTTGCCATGGCAACCCGTGAAGGGAGAGGCGATTAGTTTTAATTCCAATGCTCCCGACGCATCGGTGGTATTGAATCGTCAGGGTTGGGCGTTGCCGTTGGGGCAGGGCCGTTGGCGGGCGGGGACGAATTGGGAGTGGACGGGTTTAAATGAAATTCCCACCCAGGTGCAGAGCGAAAAATTTCAGAAACGTTTTAAGGATTACTTTAAGGGTGATGTGGGCGTTGAGGTAACGGATCACGTGGCGGGCGTACGGCCATGCACGACGGACAATCATCCTTTGATTGGGACGCATCCCCAGCACCGATTGCTCCATCTTTTTAATGGTATGGGTCCGCGCGGTACGATTTGGGCTCCTACGCTGGCACAGGAAATGGCCGACTACTTAATCGATGGTAAGCCCCTTAGGAGTACGTGTGACCTCCGTCGGTTTCCCGTCGCTGGTTAGCCTTACTTCTTCTTTTTAGGTTTCACCGACTTAGCTTTGCCATTGGCCACGAGGTAATCGATAGCCAACAGGTACCCGTCAAATCCTAGTCCGGTGATGACGCCGACGCAGGCGGAGGCGGTCACGGATTTATGGCGGAACTCTTCGCGCTTATAAATATTGGAAATGTGAACTTCGACGGCACTGAGGCCACTGCCGGCGATGCTGTCGCGCAGTGCCACGCTCACGTGGGTGTGGCCACCTGGGTTGATGACCAGGAACTTCACACCGTCGTCGGCCCACTTCGCAATGGTATCAATGATTTTGCCTTCGTGATTGGATTGAAAGAAGCGGGTCTTCGCGCCGGCTTTTTTGGCGTGAGCTGCAATTTTCGTTTCGAGGTCGGAAAGTGTTTGGGTGCCATAAACCTCCGGCTCGCGTTTGCCGAGTCGGTCGAGGTTGGGTCCGTTGATAACGCCAATTTCCATATGCAGACGAATACTTGCCTGCCCCATGGGGGCAAGTCGCAATGGTTAGCTGCGTGGCGTCTTACTTGAGGATTTGGCGCAGAACGTAGGGCAGAATGCCACCGTGACGGTAGTATTCGCCTTCAATGGCGGTATCAATGCGGGCCACGAGAGGGATGCGGTCGGTCGTGCCGTTGGCGCGGTGCACGACGAGCGTGACCGCTTGGCGGGGCTTAACAGGGTCAGTCACGCCTTCGAGGTCGAAGGTCTCGGTGCCCATCAGGTTAAACGAAGCCGCGTTCTTGCCGTCGACAAATTCGAGGGGCAGTACGCCCATGCCGATGAGGTTAGAGCGGTGAATGCGTTCGAAGGATTGTGCGACGACAGCCTTGACGCCCAGGAGGGCGGTGCCTTTGGCAGCCCAATCGCGAGAAGAGCCCATGCCGTAATCGACACCACCGAAGACGATGAGTCCGACGTTGCGTTGTTTATATGATTCGCAGGCATCGAAAATCGTTTCGATTTTTCCTTCGGGTTGCAGCTTGGTGAAGCCACCTTCTTTACCTTCGGCCATCAAATTCTTCACTTGGGTGTTCGCGAAGGTGCCGCGGGTCATGATGCGATCGTTGCCGCGGCGTGAGCCGTAGGAGTTAAAATCTTTCTTGGCCACACCAGCAGCGAGCAGGAATTTTCCAGCCGGGGTTTCTTCCTTGAAAGAACCAGCGGGTGAAATGTGGTCGGTTGTGACGGAGTCGCCCAGGATGGCCAAGGGTCGGAGTTGGCTGAGCTTAGGTGTCGGTGGAGGCGTCATCGAGAAGCCCTTAAAGAAGGGAGGTTCTTGGATGTAAGTAGACGAATCTTTCCAACTGAAGCGGGCACCCGAGCCGCCTTGCACGCCTTTCCACTCGGCGGTGGCATTGGCTAATGAATCGGGCGCGTATTTCGATTTAAACATCTCGGGTTTGAGTCCACGTGCCACGGTTTCGGAAATTTCCGCTTGGGTGGGCCAGATGTCTTTTAAGAAAACCGGTTTACCATCGGAGCCATGTCCGAGCGGTTCGTGGTCGAGGTCGATATCAACTCGGCCTGCCAGGGCGAAGGCCACCACGAGCGGAGGTGACATTAAATAATTCGATTTAACAGCGCCGTGAACGCGGGCTTCGAAGTTGCGATTACCCGAGAGAACGGAGGCGGTTACGAGGTCGCCTTGCTTGATGGCATTTTCAATGTCGGCATCGAGTGGACCGGAGTTGCCGATACAGGTGGTGCAACCGTAGCCCACGAGGTTGAAGCCGAGTTGATCGAGGTAGGGAGTGAGTTTAACCTCATTCAAATAGTCGGTGACGACGCGTGAGCCCGGTGCGAGCGAGCACTTGACGTCGGGATTTACTTTGAGGCCTTTCTCAACTGCCTTCTTGGCGACGAGACCGGCGGCGACCATCACGGAGGGGTTGGAAGTGTTGGTGCAAGAGGTGATGGCGGCGATAACGACAGAGGCATGATTCAACTTGCGATTGGTTGAACCAATCGGGGCGGACGTCGCACGGTCTGAATCATTTTTGCCGAAGCCATTTTTATCCTTGGGTGCGGTGAAGAGCGTATTGAAACTCTCTTTGATTTTGGGAAGGTCGATACGATCTTGGGGGCGCTTGGGGCCGGAGACGCAGGGAACAACGGTGCTGATATCGAGCTCGATGTTTTGCGTGTAGTCGATGCTGCCGGCCTTCGGAATGCCGAACAGACCTTGGGCTTTGTAATACTCGCGAACGAGGGCAACGTGTGATTCTTCGCGTCCCGTTTGGCGGAGGTAGTCGAGCGACTTGTCGTCGACGGGGAAGAAACCCATCGTGGCACCGTATTCGGGGGCCATGTTGGCGATAGTGGCGCGGTCGGCGAGGGAGAGGGCTTCGGTGCCTTCGCCGTAGAACTCGACGAATTTGCCGACTACTTTAGCTTTACGTAGGATTTCAGTGAGGCGCAGGGTGAGGTCAGTCGCGGTAACGCCTTCACGCAGGCTGCCCTTAAGGTTAACGCCAATGACTTCAGGGGTTTGGAAGTAGACGGGCTGACCGAGCATGCCCGCTTCGGCTTCGATGCCTCCTACGCCCCAGCCCACGACGCCGATACCGTTAATCATGGTCGTATGTGAATCGGTGCCCACTAAAGTATCAGGGTAGAACACGCCGTTCTTTTCGAAAACGAGTTTAGCGAGGAACTCCAAGTTGACTTGGTGGACGATGCCGATGGCAGGTGGTACCACGCCGAAAGTTTTGAAGGCCTGCATGCCCCATTTAAGGAATTCGTAGCGCTCAGTGTTGCGGCCAAATTCTTGACGTAAGTTTTCGAGGAATGAATTGGCGGTGCCGGCGCGATCCACTTGGACGGAGTGGTCGACGACGAGGTCGACAGGAACGAGCGGTTCGATAACTGAACTATCTTTACCGAGGCGAGCGACCGCTTCGCGCATGGCGGCGAGGTCGACAAGGAGAGGAACGCCGGTGAAATCTTGGAGGACGATGCGAGCGACGACGAAGGGGATTTCGGTGTCGACGGGTTTGGCTGCGTTCCACTGAGCCAGTGTGCGCACATCGTTTTCGGTTACGGCGATGCCGTCGCAGTTACGCAGGACGGATTCGAGGACGAGTCGGATGGATACGGGCAGTCGGGAAATTTTTCCGAGGCCTGCTTGCTCGAGTGCGGGCAGCGAATAGATGGAGCCAGACTTACCGCCAGCGGTGAAAGGTCGAAGGGCTTTGAAGGGATCGGAGGAGGCCATGGTTGGAAAGCGTGTGACCTTGAGCAAAAAGCAGAGTGGGTGGGTGGAGCAAGCCCGACCGCCCTAATTTTATCGATTCAGAAGCATTGCTTAATCAGTTAGGTAATTTGGCTTCCGAGGGGCCGAGTAAAGGTCGGCAATTGGCTTAATTTTAACCTCAAACAAAACGACCGCCAGGTGGCGGTCGTTGCGAGGGCTGGTTCGGAAGCTTACGCTTCGACGGCCTTCTTGATCTTGGCGAAATTCGGCATCGTGGCTGGGTCGCGTTTCACTTCGGAGTGAATCACCAGGCCATTCTTATCGGCCACGAAGACGGAGCGCTTAGCGACATTGAGCAGGCCAGTCTTTTCAGGGATGACTTTGGTGTCCTTAACTTTGAAGGCTTTAACTGCTACGCGATTGAAGTCGGATACCAGTGTGACGGAGATATTCGACTGTTTGGCCCATGCTTCTTGAGCGAAAGGACTGTCAACGGAGATGGCGATGATATCGGCACCAAGCTTCTTGTATTCATCAAGCAGACCAGAAACCTTACAAAGCTCGTCCGTGCAGGTACCGGTGAAAGCTAGAGGGACGAACAAGATGACGGTCTTTCCTTTGCCGACATTGCGGCGGAGGCTGACGTCACTGAGACCCGTTTCGGTCTTTTGTTTGAGGGTAATCTCGGGGAGAGGGAGGCCGACTTTTAGGGGCATGTTTTTAGGGGTTAAGGGTGAGGCGCCATTTCTGGCGATATCTCATTAAAGGGCAAGGATGGAGGCTGTAATTGAGGCTGTTTTTTGTCGAATTTACACGGTTTTAACAAAACCTTGGTCAACTATGCCTAAAAACTGGCTCACTGACTGATTACGAAAGTCCCAGCCGTTTGAACCATTTTCGCTGTTTTCTGACTAGGGCCCAGGTGTCCAGGTTGATTCGTTCGGCCAGCCCTTCGATAGCTACCTTCTTTCCGTCCGCTAGCCAGTCCATCGTGGCGCGGTAGCCCACGGCACGGGCGGAGGGGAGTTCGGGGTCGAGGTTAAGCTGCAGGAGTTTTTGTGCTTCTTCGATGAGCCCATCATGGAGCATTGCCTGGGTGCGTTGGTTGATGCGGGTGCGTAATTCATCGTCCGGACGTTCCATTAACTTCGCTTCCACCGTATAGCCTTCGAAGGGTGATCTTTTTTGGAGAAACTCTTCGCGAATTTCGTCCAGGCTGAGGTCGGATGATAGTCGTCGTTCGAGGGCTTTGGCGACGCGAATGGGATTTTGTTGATCGAGCCACGCGGGAAGTGGTCGACGTTCAATTTCTTGCAGTCGACGAAGCAGTGCCTCGAGTCCTTGTTCTTGTAGTTGACGTACTTCTTGGATGGTTGCGTCGTTGACCATTAAGTCATCGCTCACGGGTCCAAAAAATGCGGCGAGGTAAAATCCGCTACCGCCAGTGACTAAAGTGTTTTTTCCTCGGGACTGATTTTCGCGGATAACTTCTTGGGCATAGGCGATGTATTGTGTGACCGAGTAGCGTGCGGTCGGTGGAACGAGATCGATACCGTGATGCCGGACGCGTTGTTGTTGAGCGGCGGTAGGTTTGGCCGAACCGATGTCCATACCGCGATAAACGCAGACCGAATCACACGAAAGGACATCGGCGTTATTTTTCTCTGCCCAGCTGAGTGCGGCTTCGGTCTTACCGACCGCCGTCGGCCCCGTCAGGATGTGCAGGGCAGGCTTGACTTGGCTCATCCCGCAACTTTGGCCCACTCGAGGAAGAAGGAGAGCAAGATTAAGGCAGCGGGAGCCGTCAGAACCAAGCTATCAATTAAATCTAAGGCGCCGCCGATACCAGGAATAGTGTGCCCCGAATCTTTCGCTCCGGCTTGGCGTTTGAAGACGGATTCAATTAAGTCGGAGGGGACGCTGAGGGCGGCTAGGGGCAAGGCGAGCAGGGCGGCCTTGAAGGGGACCATAAAGTGCAGGCCCAGTGCAGCATTGCAAAACCAGGCGAAAGTGGCCGAGACGGTGGCAGAAATAATCAAGCCACCAAGTACGCCTTCCCAACTTTTGGCGGGGCTGATTTGTGGAGCGATTTTGTGTTTTCCGAAAGGCACGCCAATGAGCAGACCTCCCACGTCGGTGAACTTCGTCGCAATCACGACCCAGAGCACATAGTAGAGTCCGACGGGTTGGCGGTTGAGTAGGACGCCGTCTTCCATGCGAGCGATGGCCACGAGAGGCGAAAGCATCAAGGGTAGGTAGAGAAAGCCGAAGACCGTCGGGAATTTCTTTAACAGTTCCGATGGTGTGTGCGGGTTGCGCAATAAAGTGAGTAGATAAATACCAAAAGCCGTAGCGGCTGCAGTGGTTAGGTAATTGGCCCGCAGCCTTTCATTGCCGATGAAATAGAGGGCGAACAGTAAGGCGAAGCCGGTGAGGATGCCCGAGTAGCTGGGGGCACGGGTGCCTGGAATGGCTTTGGTTAACTGATAGAATTCATACTGAGCCATGGCCACGAGGATAGCGAGTAGACCGAAGGCGGCTTGTTCCGCTAACGAAAAGCAACCTCCTACCCAGATGATGAGTCCGACCGCCACCCAGAGACCGATGGTGCTTAAGGCACGATCAATCATGATTTGAGGGTAGGTTGAATTTGTTCACGGGTCATACCGAAGCGTCGTTCGCGTTTTGTGAATTCAAGGAGGGCGGCCTGAAATTCTTCTTTGGTAAAATCGGGCCAATGGGCTTTGACAATGACAATCTCGGCGTAAGCGGATTGGAGTAAGAGGAAGTTGCTTAAACGTGACTCACCTGAAGTCCGAATGATGAGGTCGGGATCAGGTAGGCCGCTGGTTTGGAGGCGTGATTCGATGCTCTGCCAATTAACGTCTTCGGGTTTAAGTTTTCCGCTGGCGACGTCTTGTGCTAGTTTTTGCGCGGCGAGTGTGACCTCTTGGCGGGCACCGTAATTAAGGGCCACAATCAAGTTAAGTGCGTCATTTTCGGCGCTGGCGGCAATCGCTTCCTTCAAGGGTATTTTGACGAAGTCGGGCATGGCCTCGAGGTCGCCAATCACACGCAGGCGGACTTTCCTTTTCAGAAGTCGAGAGAGATTAGCACGCAAAACCCACTCGCCGAGTTTGAATAGTCCGTTGACCTCTTCCTCGGGACGTTTCCAGTTCTCAACGGAGAAAGCGAAGAGGGTGAGGTTCTTGATGCCTTGATCAATACAACTGTCGACGACGTCGAAGATGCGTTCGGCACCGCGACGATGGCCTTCGAGTCGCGGTAATTTGCGCGCTGAAGCCCAGCGACCGTTGCCATCCATGATAATCCCCACGTGCTTGGGTAAATCAGCTGGATTGATGGTCGGAAGGGGCTCGGTAGACACAGGGAAAGTATTTTAGATTAAATTAATTTACTTAATCTGAATTAGTGTTCGTCGGAAGCGATGAGGACACCTGGAAAACCTTCGGCACGGATGAGGTCGCAGACGCTCACGAAACTCTGCAGGGTAAGCAAGGCATCGGCCTTTACTAAAACGGGTCGCGATAATGCGCCAGGCACTTGAGCAAGTTTGTGGAGTTCATTCTTAAGTCCCTCGCGGTCGACCACGCGTCCAGCCACAACGTAAATGCCAGTGCCACGGGCGGAGACCAAGGTTACGGTAGTGGCGGACTTGGCGATGTCGCCTGAATGTGAAACGGGCGTCTTAATCAGTGTCGTGGCAGCGGCGGGCACTTCATTAAAGCCGACATACATTCCCGGGGCGTAAATGAATGATGACGAGAGGACGGACACTAAAGCGGCGCAGACCAGAGCGAGGACGAATGGAATAGGATCAAGGCCACGATGGGTTGGCCTCACACGCTCTAAAATGCCTAATGGGGTCTGCATGGATGCCTCAGATATTTTTTTCGGCTGGTAGTTCGTGCTCAACAAAAGTGATGACCGAATGGGCGGCCACTTCCATTTCCATGACAATCGAACGCACTCGGCCCATTAAGAAGTGATGGGCAAGGCTACACGCCGTGGCGATGACGAGCGAAAAGCCAGCATTCGCAAGCGCAGCTTGGATTTGAGGAAAAATATTTTTGGCTGATGCGTAGACGCTGCCATCGCTGAGGGCGGTGACGAGGTTGAAGCCGGAAAAAACCGCGGCAGTTAATCCAATTAATGGTGCGATGCGTCCGATGGCGGCGATGCTACCGAGTCGACGTTCCAGTACGGGTAATTCAAGGAGTGCGGCTTCGGTTGCAGCGGCTCGCATGGCGGCACTGCCGTTGCTTAATCGAAGTAGGGCGGCTTTGACGACGCGTGGGACCGGTCCAGGTGACTCTTCGCAGGCGGTGAGGGCTTCGAGGGGGCGTCCGGCACGAAGGTTGTTACGGACCCCATCAATAAAATCGGACGATAGTACTAAGCCACGGTGAAGAAATAAACTGCGCTCAATCACGAAGACAAGAGCGAGGAAGGCTAGACCGAGGAGAATCCAGACAAACGGCCCGGCATCGGCGGGGAAAGAGAAAGTGGGGTTCATCGTGAGGAAGCTTTATTGAGGGAAGCGTTAAGGGTCGCAAGTTTGCTTTCGGCGGCAGCTTGACCTGGCAGGCGGATTTCGTGTGGGGCTAGGCCACGATTGAGCTCAGGGATAAGGCGATAAACCGCAATGGCTTCATTGGCGTCGCCTTCTTCCTCATAGAAATTTCCGAGGAGCAAAATACAACGTGCCACCCAATTTCGACCCGCCACACCATAATTAAAATTATCGGATGAGGCGGCGTTGCGAATGTTGGTGATAGTTCGAACAAGGATAACGCGGGCGTCATTCCGGGTGGTTTGTGCGTCAGTTAGGGATTCGGCTTTGGCACGTTCGAAGAGGGTGGTCGCGAGCTTGTATTGTGCCTCGGTTGCAGTATCAGGGTCGCGGGCCCAGGCCACACCGACGCCCTCGTAGGCGGCAGCCGCGATGGCGATGCGCTGACGGTCGACTTGGCCGGTGCGATTACGTCTGAGTTCTGCGAGGCCAAAGAGGGAATCAGCACGTGCCATTTCAGCTTGGGCACGGTAGGCGTGGGTAGGGTTTTCGCGAATAAGATTATTCAGCACTAGGAGTGATCGGTCGAAGTCGCCCATGGTGCGAAGTAACTCAGCCCGTCGGAGATTAGATTGAAAAAGCAGTGGGCTCTTAGGGAAGGTTTCGGCAAATTGTTCGAGGAGTTCGACCGCTTCTTTAAGTTTCTTTTCGCCCTCAGCGGGTGCTTGTTGTGCAGATTCTTCGGCGGCCTCGAAAAGACCTAGTTCGGCAAATTCATTGAGGGTGGCATCATCGCTTTTAAAATCGCGGGACAGTTCTAGGAATCTCGCTTGAGCTTCAAGGTGTCTGCCTGTGCTGGCAAGGTAACGCCCTTCAACCAAGAGTGAAGCGGCCGCAGCAGGCGTTTTGCCAAAATTCTTTCGGATACTTTCAAGGTCTTTAAGTCCACTCGTTGAACTATTCCCGAGGGCAGTGCGGGCTTTGAGTAAGGCGATGTGTCCACGCAGTGCGGGAGCGCTGGATTTTAATTCGGCCGAAGCATCGACGGGCAAATCGTCAAGCCGGCGGGCGATATCATCCGCCAACTTTGAAGCGTTCACGTTATCATGCACAGCGAGTGCCAGTAATGCACGTTGCCAATCGAAGCGTAGTGCGAAATCAGTCGTCGTTTTTGCGATGATTGGGTCTAACCGCTGAAGGAAGGTGTTGGCGGTTTCGGGTTGAGTGGACTTACGAATATCCTCGATGAGGCACCAGACTGCAATCCACAGGCGTTGTGGACTCACTTTAGAATTATTTTGTGCTTGTTCGATGACGCCTGCTGCTTGCGACCATACTTTGATGTCATCCGGGGCCTGAAGCAGGGAGAGGATGCGTTGATGGAAGGCTGAAGTCGCAAGATCGGCTCCTTGAGTTTCGTTTTGAATCGAGGCGTAGGCTTTTTCAGCTAAGGCGTAATCGCCTGCTAAAAAGAGACAATCGGCTGAGACGGTTTTTAAAACATCGCGGGGGATGCCGGTTTTACCTTCAGCGAGGGTTTCAAGGTACGAAGAGGTGAGTCGATAGGCACCTTCATTCCAGGCCACCAGGGCAAGCGTACGGGTGGCTTCACGAGCAAGCGGACTGGCAGGGACTTCCTTTAGTAAATCGTTGGCGGCTTGGCGGGCTTTTTCGCGATTGCCTGCGATGAGCATGAGCTGTGCACGTGCTAAGTGAATGGCATCGAGCACGGCAGGGTCGCGGGGGCATTCGAAGCTGAGCTGCCCCGAGCGTTGTTTCATGAAGAAATCGTACACCTCGTTGGCGATGGATTTACTTTCACTTGGTTTCGCCTCGGCTGCGGCTGCAACCAGTGCACGAATCGCTGTGAGACGTAAGGTGGTGTTGGCTGGGTTCTTCGCTGCGTTCTGAAGTAACTTGCGACCCTCGGGGGTTTCGATGCCGAGAATGAGTCCGCAGAGAAGATCGGATTCCCCTTGGCGAATTTCATTTAAGGGCTCGACGGCTTTGAGGGCACTGATGGCGTCGGCTTTGCGATCTTGGCGAGCAAGGGCGAGGGCAAGATTGCGGGCGACCGCAAAAGCGAGCGGTGAGTCTTTGGCGCTTGCTGCACGTTCGCGAAGGGTTGCGAGGGTCGCTTCATCACTTTTTCCGCCTAAGATGCTCGCGCGGTAATTGAGCATCTCGATGCGTTGACGGTGTTCTTCAGAGACCGCTACTTTATTGGCGTTGGAGAAGTGGGTATTGCTCGCAGTGGTGTCGCCTTTGCTTTCGGCGATGAGGCCGCGCAATACGTGACTCCAGGCAATCTCCTGGATGGGCAATTTATCGGGGTCGGCTTTATCTGCCCACGCTTGGGCTGAAATTAAATCGCCCGACAGCAGGGCAACCATGCCGCTCATTAGGGCTTGGCGCGGAGATTCTTTTAAGCCGACAAGTGCGGCTTGAGCCTCTTGAGTACGTCCACGTTCGATTTGAGCTGCGGCAACGCCAAGAGCGGCACGTTCTTTTTCTGATGAGTCGATGTCAGGCGTGTTTATAATTTCGGTATAAAACTTTAAGGCCGTAGCGGAAAGTCCGGTTGCGAGCGACTCGTCGGCCAACTCCATGCGTGTGCGTTGGGGTGGCTGTTCGGCCGTTGAGATTGTGGCGTTCTGGCCAATAACCGGTACAGGAAACTCTTGCGCCTCAACATGACCGAGGCAGGCAAAAAGGAAACCGAAGACGGTGGCCGAGACACAACGAAACATCTCCGTCAGTGTGGTGGATGAATCCACCACGGGCAAGAGGCGAGTGACTGACCTTAGGCCTTATCGAGGCCGAAGGCGGTATGAACCGCACGAACAGCGGCATCCGCTTTGGCAGGGTCGATGGCTACCGAAATTTTTATTTCAGAGGTCGTGATGAGTTCGCTGTTAATGCCAACGGAGGCGAGGGCCTTAAACAAAGTACCCGCCACACCTGGGTGTGAAATCATGCCTACGCCCACGATAGAGAGTTTGGAGATTTCACCGGCCGAGCGGACGGTGCCGGAGCCGAGTTTCTTGAGGGTTTGACCGATGACTTTTTCAACGCGGGTAAACTGATCGGTCGTGACGGAGAAGGTGAGGTTTGATTTTCCTTCTTTACCGAGATTTTTGATAATCATATCGACGCTGAGGCCGGCCTCACCGAGGTCATCGAAGAGTGCGGCGATGGCCTGAGGGTTGTCGGGCAGGTCGTTGACGGTGACGCGCGTTTGCAGGCGGTCGAGGGCGACGCCAGCGATGGCGGCGTCTTCAAGGGTTTTGGCGATGGCTTTCACGATGGTTCCGGGTTGGTCGTTAAATGAGGAGCGAACTTCAAAGGGGACGTTATATTTTTGGGCAAATTCAACGGAGCGCGATTGCATGACTTTGGAGCCGCTGGAGGCGAGCTCGAGCATTTCTTCGTAGGAAAGCTCCAGCATTTTTTTAGCGTTCAAGACGATACGCGGGTCGGCAGTGTAGACGCCGTCGACATCAGTAAAGATTTGGCAGAGGTCGGCCTTGATAGAAGCTGCGACGGCAATGGCGGTAAGGTCGGAGCCGCCGCGGCCGAGGGTAGTGACTTCACCGTCTTGGGTGACACCTTGGAAGCCGGCCACAACCACGACTTTGCCTTCTTCGAGTCGCGCATTCAAATCACCACCGGTGATTTGCGTGATGCGTGAGCGGGTATGCACATTGTCCGTAAAGATTCCAGCTTGGGCTCCAGTGCGTGAAACGGCGGGTACGCCAATGGCGTGTAAGGCCATCACGGTAAGGGCGATGGTTTCTTGCTCTCCGACGGCCATGAGCACATCGAGCTCACGTTCATCGGGCAGGGGCATGAGGGCCTTGGCACGGGCAATTAATTCATTGGTCACGCCACTGCGGGCAGAGACGACAACGACCATGCGGTTACCTTTAGACCATTGTTCTTTGATCTTGGCCGCAACGTTTTGAATGCGGTCAACGCTGCCGACGGAAGTACCGCCGTATTTTTGAACAATGAGTGCCATCCGGTAAATTAAGATTCAGGCGAAAAGATGCGAAGGATGAAAGGCTCTTCAAGAACTGTCTTAAGTTGGCGAAGTTCTTTTAAGACTGCCCCCATCTTGCGTTCGCTGACAGGGTAGGTGGAGAGAGTCACCGTGCCGCGACCCTTATTGGGGTGTTCGTATTGAATCACGCGCGCAATCGAAACTTTGTGCTTCGAGAAGATGCGGTAGACGCCTTCCGAGACGCCTGCTTTATCCAGCAACGAAAGACGTAAGTAGAATGGGGAGATGATTTCATCGAGGTCAGCCATCCGAATGGCTTTACCTTGTTTTTCGCGTTTATCTAAATTGTCGCCGGATAATGTCGGGGCACCACTCGTCAGTGCGGCGATGGCATCGACAATATCACCGATGACGGCAGAGGCCGTGGCATCGCCACCGGCACCGCGACCTGCGAGGGTGGTGGCGCCGACGACATCGCCACGCAGGGTGATGCCGTTGTTGACGCCGGAAACGCGTGCGAGGATATCGCGATTAGGAACAAGGGCGGGGTAGACTCCGAGAGTCATCCAACCTTTTTTGAATTCGCGACGAATCACGGCGAGGTGCTTTAAGGCAAAACCAAAGCGGCGTGCGAAATCGATATCGGCCGGACCGATATTACGGATGCCTTCAACAAGGGTTTGTTTGCGTGGGGCCCACTTCCCGTGCGCGAGCCAGGCGAGAATGGATGCTTTGTGCCAAACATCGATACCGTCGATGTCGAGCGTAGGGTCGGCTTCAGCATAACCTAATTCCTGAGCTTCTTTAAGGGCATCGGCAAAGGTGAGTCCGTCTTCGCCCATGCGGGTTAAGATGTGATTACAGGTACCGTTGAGAATACCAACGATGAGCTCAAAACGATTAGCGGCGAGGCCTTCGCGAATGGCTTTAATAATTGGAATGCCACCCGCGACGCTGGCTTCGAAGAGGAATTGTCCGCCATGTTTACGGACGGCATCAAAAATCTCGGGCCCGTGTTCGCAGAGCAGTGCTTTGTTGGCGGAGACAACGACCTTGCCGAGTTTTAGGGCGCGCAAAGTGAATTCACGTGCCTTGGTGGTGCCGCCGATGAGTTCGCAAACGACATGTACGGCGGGATCATCAATGACCTCGAAGGGGTTCTTGGTGATTTTACCTTTGGGAATTTTGACGGCGCGATGTTTCTTGAGGTCGCGGACGGCAACTTTACGTAGGTCGAGTTTAACGCCAAGACGTGATTCGAGATCGGTTTTTTTATCCGATAAATGTTTCCAGACGCCTTGACCGACCGTGCCGAGTCCAAGGATACCAATACCAATGGTGCGTGGTGCGTTCATAAATTATTTGGGGGTTCCGCCAAAGCGACTTTCGGTACCTTTACGCAGTCGGCTAACGTTAGCACGGTGGGTCCAGATGTTGAAGAGTGCGATGACCGCAGCGAAGGTTATGTGCGCAAAGTTGTAACCACTTGCTGGGTAGAATTTCATTAATATTAAAGACGAAATGGGGAGCGATAAGCCGAGGGCCATCGATGCGACAGAAACGTAGCGGGTGAATTGAAAGACAATGAGCCAGATTACAGCACCAACGAGAATTGGTATGGGCATGATTACCAGTAAGCCGCCGATGGTTGAGGCTACGCCTTTGCCGCCTTTGAATTTTAGAAAGACTGAATAGCAATGCCCGACAATCGTACCGATGAAACCAAGGACGAATAAGTATGAAGCATTGGGGTTATTAAAGGCGGCTTGAAATGTCAGTTTTGGGTTAACGTAATTTACATCCAAGACCCAGAGAATGAAGAAGGGCAGGAAGGTTCCGGTTGCACCTTTAAGTGCGTCGAACGCAAAGACGAGGTTACCCAGGGTGTTGCCGAGAACGCGTTTAACATTCGTGGCCCCAGGGTTTTTAGACCCCTCTTGCATGATATCGACCCCTTGGGTGCGGGCGATGATGACAGCGAAATTGACCGAGCCGATAAAGTAGCCCAGCAGTACCGAGAAACTAAGTGCTAGGACGATTTCGGTAGACATGATGCTTAGGCGTCGACCAGCTGAGCACTGACAATCGCAGGATTGCGCAGGATTTCAGCGAGGGCGTTGGCGCCGGGTGCAGTGTCGAGTTGATAGACCGCTAAGGCATGGCTTCCGCCCGTACGGCTGAGTGCCATATTTGCGATATTAACTTTCTCTTTGGAGAGGAGGGTGCCGAGTGCGCCGATGATGCCGGGCTGATCTTGGTTTTCGATGAAGAGCAGTTTGCCTTCGGGGACGAATTCCAGTGTGCGACCATTCACTGAGACGATACGTGGAGACTGAGCTTTACCGAGGATGGTGCCAGCGATGGAGACTGACTTTCCGCCAGCGAGCAGTGCTTCAACGAGAATCAGTTCTTTGTAGTCGGCTTCGGCAGATGAGCGGATGGATTGTACTTCAACGCCGAGGGCCTTGAGTTTGCTTGGGGCGTTAACGTCATTCACGCCTTCCACGATACCACGGAGGTAGCCGCGTTGGACGGAGCGAGCAATCGCACCGGAGCCTTGTTCCGAGCCGGTACCAAAGGTGGTGAGACGTAGGGATTCAACGCGACCTGCGGCAGCGAGTTGACGGATAATCGCACCGAGTTTTTCGGCGAGGGAGAGGAAGGGGCGAATCTGCGTGAGTGTTTGGGAGTCGACCGAAGGAAGGTTAACTGCGTTAGCAGGTGAACCGCCGTTGAGCACAGCGATGGCAGCCTCTGCGACTTCAACGCCGACGTTTTCTTGGGCTTCAGCCGTCGAAGCACCGAGGTGCGGCGAGAGGTGAGCCTTGGGCAGGGTGCGGAGAACGTGGTCTTTGGCTAAGGGTTCTTCAACGAAGACGTCGAAACCGCAGCCACCACACTGACCAGATTGTAAAGCGGCAGCGAGGGCAGCTTCGTCGACAATGCCACCGCGGGCACAGTTCACAATTTTCACACCCTTCTTCATTTTTGCGAATGAAGCGGCATTGACCATGCCTTCGGTTTGAGGCGTGAGCGGCATGTGCACGGTGATGTAATCAGCTAAAGCGAAAATCTCATCGAGGGTCGCCATGGTGACGCCGAGCGATTTGGCGCGGGCTTCGGTGAGGTATGGATCGTAGGCCAAAACTTTCATGCCGAAAGCATTGGCACGTTTGCCAACTTCGGCACCGATGCGGCCGAGGCCAAGAATGCCGAGGTTTTTACCGAAGAGTTCGGTGCCAGAAAGCGTTTTGCGGTCCCACTTACCTTCGCGCATCGATTGCACGGCTTCGGGTACAGGGCGAGCGAGGGAGAGGAGGTGCGAGAAGGTGAGTTCTGCGGTGGCAACGGTGTTGCCAGAAGGGGTGTTCATCACGATGACGCCATGTTCGGTGGCAGCATCGACGTCGATATTGTCGACGCCTACGCCGGCGCGACCGACGCAAACGAGTTTCTTGGCGGCGGCTAAAACTTCGCGGGTGATTTGGGTTTCGGAACGAACCAAAATCGCATGCACGTCAGCGACGAGCGACAGCACCTTCTCAGGGGTCGAGCCATAGGCTTCGACGACCTCGTAGCCCGACTGGGCTTTGAGGAGGGCGACCCCGGTGGCAGAAATTTTGTCAGCAACAAGTACCTTAGGCATAGGAAGTGTGTTAAAGGAGGATTTGAGTCATAAATGCCCGCACTTGGCAATGGCAAGCCACTAGCCCATTTCGACTGTCATAGGCCTGATTTTAGAGCCTGCGATGCGCGTAATCCGCCAATTCGTAACAATCGGGGCTCATTTCCTCGAGGAACCGGCAAGGGTCGAGCGGGCGGTAACCTTCGCCCGAGACGGCGAAGCGAGGGGCGAAGAGGTAGAGGATGTTTTCGGCACGCGTGCAGGCTACGTAGAATAGCCGGCGCTCCTCTTCGACGTCGCCCTCGTCAATGGCACGGGTGAGGGGGAGAAGTCCGTCAGCAACGCCTAGGAGAAAGACGATGGGGAACTCGAGACCCTTCGATTGGTGAATCGTGGTGAGTCGAAGCATATCCTGATCGGGCTCGGGTTTTTTATCGGACGATTCACCGTTGAGTAGAACGACTTGGGCAACGAGGTCACCGAGGTCTTCGAATTTGGAAGCAAAGCCGATGAGTCCGGTGAGGTCTTGCTCGCGGTCTTTCCAGTCGGGGAAAAGCGTTTTAATGTGAGAGCCGTACCAACCTTCAATGCAGACCCGGACGGTTTCGGCGGGGGTACGAGAAATTTTTTCTTCGTGTTTTTCACGTGCCGCCGTGAAGAGGTCCGATGCGGGGGCAGTGGGAGTGGGCTTCTTCTGGGCATTCTCAATGCCTTCGAGCATATCCTCGAGTGTAATGGTGAGGTCGTTGAAGTCATCCTTTGCGACTTCGGTGACTTTTTGTAAAACGGATGGATGACGCAGGGCGCGAATCATGCCGCGGCCTTCGCTGGCCGCAATAGCCTGTGCAGCTTTGGTAATTTTATCGGCGGCAACGGGTCCGACTTTCGGGAGCAGGCAAAGCAAGCGCGAGAGTGCGACGTAATCCTGCGGGTTGTGGATGACGCGTAAATGGGCGAGCACATCCTTAACGTGAATAAGGTCGAAGAATTTATGGCCGCTGGTGATGACGAATGGAATACCGAGGGCATTGAGCTCCATTTGGAGTTCGAGTGATTGATAGTGGGCACGATATAAAATATGAATATCTGCGAGGGCGTGTCCTTCTTGGTGCAGTTGCAGGATTTTTCGACCGATTAACTTGGCCTGCTGGGAGGTGTCGCCGACAGTAAAGACCGTGGGTTGAATACCCGTGTGACGGACGGCTTTGAGTCGACGATCAAAGCCCTCGACTTTGGGTCGATGGGCAAGGATTTCGTTCGCAAAGGCAAGTATTTCGGGCGTGGAACGGTAATTGGTATCGATGGTGTGAATCTGCGTTCCAGGGTGGCGCTGTGGAAAGGCCACGATGTTTTCCCAGTCGGCCCCGCGCCAGGTGTAGATGCACTGGGCGTCGTCGCCGACGGCCATGATTTGGTGTTCGGAAGCGAGCAGGTCGATGATGCGACTTTGCAGACGATTGGTATCTTGAAACTCGTCGACGAGTAAGTGGTGAAAGCGACGGCGGTAGTGTTCGAGAATGGTGGGATTATTTTCGAGCAGATTTAACCACAGCACGAGTAGGTCATCGAAGTCACATACGTTGCGTTCTTTTTTGGCCGCCTCGTAAGCGTTGCAGAATCCGACTAATTTTTCGGGTCCGCCTTTCATCCAATCGAGTCGTTCCGCGAACACGTCGGCCATAGGGCGGAGTGTATTACGGGCGTGCGAATACGAGTCGAGAATGACGGGTGCCTTGGGGTTGGTCTTATCTTTGATAAAAGCCCCGTCGGATTGTTTGATGATTTCCGAAAATAATTGTTCCGATTCTTTTTGATCGAGAATGGTGAACTCTGGGTTTCTTCCGGCCTCGACAGCGTTGCGGCGAATGATGCGTTGTCCAATGGAGTGAAACGTCCCGCCCCAGAACTGTCCGCGTGGAATGCCCGTGAGGTCTTCGACACGTTCCAGCATTTCCTTCGCGGATTTATTGGTAAAAGTAAGCAGCAGGATATCCCAGGGCTTGGCACCTTGATGGAGTAGCCAGGCAACGCGGTAGGTAAGGGTGCGGGTTTTTCCTGAGCCGGCGCCCGCGAGCACGAGGGCGGGTCCGCGCGGCGACGTCACCGCAGCGTATTGCTCATCGTTGAGCTCGGCACGAAAATCGACAGGTGGCAGTCCGTGCACGGTTTAAGCGGAGCGTGTCTTGCGACGTTCGAGCAGGTTGAATTTTACGACCTGTTCATCGGCCTTATAAGAGGAGCGAACCAGCGGACCTGACTCGATGTGCTTAATGCCTTGAGCGAGGCCGAACGCTTTCCACTCGGCGAATTCATCGGGGTGCACCCAGCGATCAATGGGTGCATGTTCTTTGCTGGGTGAGAGGTATTGACCGATGGTCACGATGTCGACGCCGGCAGCGGCGATATCTTTCAAGAGTTGGGCGACTTCTTCTTTGCGTTCGCCGATGCCAAGCATGAGTCCGGTCTTGGTAATGAACCCGCGGGACTTGGCATGTTTAAGGACCCAGAAAGAGCGGTCGTAGCGAGCGGTCTTACGCACGGGACGTTGGAGGCGTTCGACGGTTTCGAGGTTGTGATTTAAAATGTCGGGTTGGGCGTCGAGTAAGGTGTCGAGGTGGACTTGCTCGCCGCGGAAATCGGCGGGGAGGACTTCGACGGTGGTGGTTGGATTGCGGTGGCGCGTGGCGCGGATGGTGGCGGCCCAAACGGAGGCACCACCGTCTTTGAGGTCATCGCGGGCCACGGAAGTGATGACCACGTGACGCAGTTTCATTTGTGCGATGGATTCGGCGACGCGAGCGGGTTCACCGAGGTCGAGTTCGCTGGGGCGACCGGAGAGCACGGCGCAGAAAGTGCAGGAGCGGGTGCAGACGTTGCCGAGGATCATC
>CANGNX010000020.1 GCA_947455415.1 Opitutia bacterium
CTGGGCGGCGCAGACCTCGGTAACTACGAGCTGCCTGACTCGGTGACGACTAATGCGGACATCTGGAAGCTGAAGTTGACCTCGATCACTGGCATCACAGCCGACAATAAGACCTACGATGGGCTCACTGGCGCTACGCTTAATACCAGCAGCCCAACCTTTGGTGGTATGATCCTGGGCGATGTGCTGACTGTTGCTTCGGCAGATGGCACCTTTGATACTAAGAATGCTGGCACAGGTAAGACGGTGAACATCGACAACATCACGCTTGGTGGCACTGACTTTGATAACTACGACCTCCCAGACAGTGTCACAACCACGGCTGACATCACGAAGGCTAAATTAACCGTAAACACCAACAACGATAACAAAAATTACACGGGCAATCCTTACGCTGGTGGTAATGGATATACGATTGATGGTTACGTGTTGAGTGAGGGTGTGGCCGATATCGATATCACTAATTTAGTCTACGGTGGCTCCAGCCAAGGTGCCATTAATGCGGGCACCTATAAGATTACCCCTTCTGGTTTATCCGCTCTAAACTACGACTTTGATTACACGGACGGCTCGCTTACCATCACGGGTAAGCCTGTCGACCCAAGTGAGTTCTTGCCGAAGCCCATCGTGGTCCCGGTCTACCCAGTCGCTCCGATGACTGTGCAGATGCCTGCGGTTGTGGGTGGCTTGAATTATGTCAACGTCCCAGCTAGCGGTGCACCTGCCTCTACGGGTGCCACCACTGGAACTAGCACATCGACATCGACAGGTACCTCGACCTCGACAGGTGCCTCGGCAGAAACCAGCACAACGGCTGGGACTAACGCAGGAGGAACCGAAGGGTCCAGCGCCTCATCTGATGAAACCAGCAGCGATCAAGCTACCGACCGAATCGACCAAGGAGCTTCACGTGCCATTCAGGGACCGACCGACGTCTTAGTTATCGGTGGTGGTATTAACCTGGGCGAGAAGCCCATCAGCGTCGAATAATCCACCACAATAACCGCTTCCTCGATACTTACATGAATAAAATAAAGTTTCTCTCAGCCGCTGCACTATTGAGTGTTTGTAGCGTCACCTTCGCGCAGGTCGCCCCGCCCGACGCGGGCAAGGTCTTGACCGGCAACACGCCGAGTGCGCCGAAAGCCCCTTCGGAGGCCAAGGCCCCACAGGTAAAAATCAAGACCGAAGCCGCTGCGGAGAAAGATGATGGTGCCAAGGCCTTAGTATCTTCGGTCGTCATCACCGGAAATACGATTTTCGCCACTAATGATCTCCTTGCACTGGTGCAGGATCAGATTGGTAAGCAACAGTCAATGACGGGCATGAAGGCCATGGCTCGACGCATTGGTGACTATTACCGTTCGAATGGCTATCCCTTCGCGCGCGCCCTAATTCCAGTTCAGGACTTTAAGTCTGGAGCCCTTTCCATCGTCATCCGCGAAGGTCGCTATGGCGAAATCAGCCCAAGTGGAACTCAACAGATGGTGGATGGTGCCGAGCCTTTTCTCTATGCTCACATTCGCAGTGGTGATGTGATTGAAGCAGGACTCCTCGAGCACACCCTCCTCGTGCTCGACGATGTGCCTGGCATTGAAGTGGTCCCCACTATCAGCCCTGGTCTCAAGCCCGGCACTGGAGATCTCTCCGTTCAAACAATTTTAGAAACGCCAACAGGCGGCGACTTCGGAATCGACAATCACGGTAGCCGTTACACGGGCGAGTATTGCGCCCACTTGAATTGGTTCCGCAATTCTGGCTTCACCTTCGGTGATCACCTTGCACTCAGTGCCATGGTGACGGATGAAAACATGTGGCTGGGCTCCGCTGACTACGAGCTTCCGGTCGATGGCAACGGTCTCCGTGCTGGAATTGGCTATTCCCATACCACCTACGAGCTCGGCAAGGATTTCGCGACCCTCGGTGCCACGGGCCTCGCCAAGGTTTGGTCGGCTCGACTCAGCCGCCCGATTGTTCGTAGCCAGATGTTTAACCTCCAAGCCTCAGTTGGTTTCCAGCATAAGACGCTGCAGGATGATTATACTTCGACTTCGACTTCTGAACATAAGTTTAGCCAAAACTTCCCCGTCTCACTTCGCTTTGATAAGCGCGACGGCCTCTTGGGTGGCGCCATTAGTTATGGTCAGTTGACAGTAACCTACGGGAATCTCCACTTGGACAGCGGGCTTCTCGCTACCGATGCTACCACAGCCCAGAAAGCTGGCGAATTCGTGAAGGTTAACTTCGATCTCGCTCGTATTCAGAACCTCGGCAGTGGCTTCTCCGCTTACCTGCGTGCGTCTTTCCAGTGGACCAATAGCAACCTAGACTCCTCTGAGCGCTTAACCCTAGGCGGCTCTGAAGGCGTTCGTGCCTATCCGCTTGGCGAAGGCTCGGGCGACGAAGGTTGGCTCGGCCAAGTCGAACTGCGCTACAACGCTGGTTCTTACGCTCCATTCGTTTTCTTTGATGCGGGTTCCACTAGCATTAACCACGCTCCATGGGATACTGCCTCCGACAAGACCCGCACGATTTCTGGTGCCGGCGTTGGCGTTCGTTCCTCCTATGAGAAGTGGACGGGTGAATTTGTAGTCGCCACACGTATTGATGGCGGCGTTCCACAATCGGATTCCCGGACCGCCTCCACACGGTTCCTGTTCTCCGCTTCACGTTCGTTCTAAGACAACCTGCTGATTAGGTTGCAGACTAAGGCCCTGTCCATTGGACAGGGCCTTTTTGTTGAGTAATCTGTCAGTAGAATTGCGAACACTTACCCTTATGGGAATAGCACGCCCCAGGGGATAACCATCGGGTAGAAAATTACGATGAGTAGAAATGAAACGGCAATTCCCCAGTGAATCTCTTTTCGTGATTCAGCATTTTTTAAGCGCGGCGCCACATAGAAGGTCAGCCAGACGGTTTTGTAGATAACTTGGAGAAGAAGTATCGGTGCAAAGATGCGGGGATGGAATAGGCCTGCGATGGAGCAGGCGAGGATGGCGGTCCAGAGAGAGCCGGTGAGGGTTCGCCAGCCAGGGCTCTCCGGAAAGTGCCCTCTGGATATGGGCAGTAGCCCCGTCAGCGATCCAAGTGCCACGGGAACCAGAATCACAATATTGGCGATATAAGGAAGTAGCAGCAGGCGCATCGACTTTTAATTAGCGTCAATCGTGAGCACAGCCGCACTGCAAGGGGGAAGGGTGATCTCAAATTTACCAGCGACGCCTTTGACGGTCTCGGTTTCCGACGAAGTGAGTTTGCCCTCAGTCGTTACGCTCATGCCGGCGTAAGTGACGCCCTCTCTTTCGGTGGGCGATTTGCCGTTTAAGCGAGCGACGGTGCCGGCAGTACGACTTGTCCCTGAATTGATGGTGGCCGCGGCTACTTGGTTGATATCCTTATTGATTACGACGATGCGAATTTTCTTATCGTCACCCAGCGTAGCATGGGCTGTCACGTTGGCGGTGGACTTAGTTTCAGCTGGCAGGAGTTTTCCGTGCCCTGCGTCTTTAAAGAGCAGGAGTGAATAATAGAGTGGGCGCGCTGAGTACTTGAGGGTCTTTTTATCATAGGCGATGGCGGTGTAGCCATTCAGTCCGAAGATAGTGTGAAAATTGATGCCTGCGGCGCCGCGTTCGGCGATGTCGAAGAGGAAATCGGAACCCCAGACGGCAGCTGCGTAAACATCGCTCACGCCTGCGGTGCCGCCGAGAGAGGTGGAGTTACATTCGGCGAGGCGCCAGGGTAGACCAACCTTACGCGCCACGGCCATATTGCCTTCGGCCATCTTAATGGTTTTTGCTTCTGATTTATCAGACAGAAGCGTCTCAACGGTCGGGAAGGGCTCCTTGTTGGTAGTCGGGTAAAAGTGCGAGGTGGCAAAGGCGAGTTTGCTCTTAAAGTCATTTAGGCAGGGCTCAAAAAACTTAGTGTTCCCGCCCGATGTATTGGCAGGCCCGGTGAGGGGTGCGCCTGGATTCTTCGCTTGGATGACGCGCAACGCTTCGCTTAATTCGTTTTTATATTGAGAGTAGCTATAACCTTTCTCACGGAAGGTTTTCTTTGGTGGCAGGTAATAGTGGTCGGGTTCGTTGCCGATTTCGAAGGCCAAGATGGACTTGCCGCCCACTTTAGTGGCGTAGCTGATTTCGTCAGCGGAGTTGGCGGGATCGTTGCTGGCTAGGTTGACGCCGTAGATAACCTTCCAGTTAATGGCCTGAATGAACGCGTAGAATTGGTCAACGTGAGTGGGTGTGACGAAGGTGAAGTCTTTCGACTCTTTGCCACTGGCTTCGCCTGGCTGCCACTTGCTGAGTTCAACCTTATTACCACCAATGCGCAGGACGCAGTCGCCCAAATTACGGTGGAGGTTGATGAGGGTGCTATTATCGGCACGGAAGTGTTTTTCGGCGATAGCGGTTTTCTCGTAGCTCAGCCCCATGAAGTCAGACGGAATGGTTAGGCCTGGTTTATCGGCCTGGACGTTAACAATGGCGGTGGCTTCACCTCCGAATAACGGGGACGTGATGACCAGAAGCAGGCAGAGGGCTGTGCGCATAATTTAATATAAGAACGGACGACTGAGCGGTTTCAAGGGCAGTCTCTTATTCAGGCTCAGAGGTTTTAGCCAGGAGCTCGATAATCTGTGCAGGCTCTTTGAGGTTCGCGGTGGCGGCGTGAAGACCAGGAGGCAGCAGCTGAATGGCTTGCGCTTTCAGTTCAGCAATGCGCGCCTCGATATTCTTAAGCGCCGCAGGTAATCCATCCGCTTGCACCCAGACATCGTAGATTTTTAAAACCTTATCGCCGTCTTCGACTTCACCTTCGCCGATTTCGTAGCCGCAGTCTTCGATTTCGTCCCAGAGATTAGCGTCGGTCTCGAAGGCGTCTTCGAGGGAGTAGGTGCGGATGCCTGTGAGCCACTGATCGAGGGTTTTAAACAAATCATCGTGCGAGGCGAGGATGTCGGTAAACGTAAAATCCAATCCAACAGCGACGAGAATTTGCCCGTTTTCGAGTGCACCCAACTCGGGCTCATGGTTAGAAGATTCGCTCATCAATTAAAGTTAGTTTAAAAGCCGAGAAAGCCAAGGACGGAGACGCCTTACTCGGCGGCGGCTTGTCCGGCGAGCCAGCCTGTGGTCCATGCATTCTGAAAATTGAAGCCTCCCGTGACGCCATCGATGTCGAGAACTTCGCCCGCAAAGTAGAGACCTGCCTGTTGCCGGCTTTCCATGGTCTTGAAATTAACCTCTGAGAGTTTAACGCCGCCACAGGTCACGAATTCGTCTTTAAACATACTTTTGCCGTCGACGGCTAATTCGCTGGCCGTGAGTTGTTTGATTAGGTTCTGCAGGCCACTGTTACTGACGTGGGCCCAGGGGGTAGCTGGTGCGATGCCTGCGGCGATGACCAAGCGCTCCCAGAGTCGTTGCGGCAAGGCTACTGGGCTGAAAGTGGTGATTTGTTTACGGGCGTTTTGTTCACGAATGGAATTCAATTCTTTGAGTGCAGAATCGCTGGAATGAGTCGGTAACCAGTTGACTGAGATTTTAAATTTATAATCGGCTTCCGCAAAGGTGCGGGCACCCCAGGCGGATAGTTTTAGGATCGCCGGTCCGCTGAGGCCCCAGTGGGTAATGAGGATGGGCCCATCGGTTTTTAATTTAGTGCCAATAGCCTGAACGGAAACGTTTTCGACTGAGAGGCCGGAAAGCTCTGCGAGTCGCGCGTCTTGAATATGAAAAGTGAAGAGCGAGGGAACTGGAGGGATGATGGTGTGCCCGAATGATTCGGCGATGGCTAGTCCGCCCGATGATTTATTCCCGCCAGTCGCAATGATGAGACGGTCGCACGTAGTCGTGGATTGATTATTAAACGTAAGCTTAAAGCGGCCTTCTTCATGCTGCACATTGCGAACACCGAGAGAGGTGATGATTTTGACGCCGGCGCGGTCGGCGGCTTTTTGTAGGGCATCCACAATGGAGGTGGAGTCATCTGAAATCGGAAACATTCGTCCGTCGTCTTCGGTTTTTGTTTCAACGCCGTACGAGGCGAACCAGGCAATCGTGTCGCGCGGTTGGAAGCGGTGAAAGGCTCCGAGTAGTTCACGTCCGCCACGCGGGTATTTCTTGACGAGTTCGGCGGGATCAAAACACGCGTGGGTGACATTGCACCGTCCGCCACCCGAGATTTTAACTTTAGATAAAAGGTGCGGGGTCGCTTCGTAGAGTGTGACCTGCCCGCGAGCACCTAATTTTTCGGCAGCCGTAATAGCCGCAAAAAAGCCAGCGGCGCCGGCACCGATTACAGCCACATGTAGTTCGCCCGCCATTTATTCGGCGAAGCCAAATTGTTCCAGCATGCGGGCAACGGCGGGGGCTAGGTCGGGTCGCATGTTGGCGGGAACGTTCTTAAAGCCTTCGATGGTGCAGGATAGATAGCCAGTTTTCCGGGTGGTGTCTGCGGTCCGCTGTTTCGCTTCGAGCCAGCGTTGCAGGACGGCGGCGGCTTTAGCCCAGGCGGGCCAATCGAGTTCAACTTGATCGGCGGCCTCGGTGATTTGGCAGAGCATGCAGCCTTCACCGAAAAATCTTTGTACCGCTTCGGCGTCGGATGCCCCGATGGCCGCCACTAGTTTCTGAAACTCACGCTCTTCCATGTTTAGGTTTTATAACCAAGAACGGGTGCGAGCCACTTTTCGGCTTCAGCGACGGACCAGCCTTTACGCTTAGCGTAATCTTCAACTTGGTCGCGGCCGATGGCATCGACGTCGAAGTAGATGGATTGAGGGCTTCCGAAATAGAGACCTGAAACCGAAGCCGCTGGATTCATGGCGAATGATTCGGTGAGCGTGCAGCCGAGTCGGTCGGCGTTAAGCAAGCGCCAGATTTCGCCTTTCTCGGTGTGCTCAGGGCAGGCGGGATAACCAGCGGCAGGTCGACGACCTTGGTATTTTTCGTCGATCAATTCATCGACGGTGAAAGTTTCTTGAGGCGCGTAGCCCCAGAGTTTGGTGCGAACCTCGCGGTGGAGCCATTCGGCGCAACCTTCGGCCAGTCGATCGGCGAGTGCTTGAATGAGAATCTGTCGATAGGGGTCGGTCTCTTTGAAGGAGGCGGCGTACGTCTCGATTTCCTGTCCGGCGGTTACAGCAAATGCGCCGATATGGTCGCCAGGTTTGTCGGAAATTAAGTCCGCAAGGGAGCGACAGGTTTTTACGGTCGGACGGGTCTGCTGGTCGCGCAGGAAGTGGAAGCGACCCAGCTCTTTTTTCTGTGAAGCATCCTCGTAGACGGTGACGTCGTCGCCCGTGCGACGTGCGGACCACAGTCCAGCGGCACCGCGAAGGTGGAAGCGATTTTCTTTGATGAGTAGATCGAGCTCGCGACGGGCGTCGTCGAAAAGTTTACGGGCCTCAGTGCCGTATTTATCGGACTTAAAGATTTTCGGGAAGGTGCCCTTGAGGCTCCAGGTGACGAAGAAGGGCGTCCAGTCGATGATTTCAGCAACTGCGGGGCCGTCAATGCGCTCAAAGAGTGTGACACCAAGCTGACGTGGCTGTGGTGGTATTGGTGCGTCGATAACGAGCGGACGCTGACGGGCTTCGCTGAGCGGAATAATCACTGCGGGCTGCTTCTTGTCGTAGGCTTCACGCAGTTCATCTTGTTCGGCTTTGAGCTCGGTGACGTAGGTTTCGCGTTTGGCGGGGTTGAGTAAATCGCTACACACTCCGGTGACGAGTGAGGCATCGCTCACATGCACAACGGGTCCGGCGTAATGCTGGGCGAGTTTGATGGCCGTGTGGTCGGCTGAAGTCGTGGCGCCGCCAATGAGTAGCGGGGTGGTGATACCGGCACGTTTAAGTTCTTTGGCCACGGTGGCCATCTCTTCGAGCGAAGGTGTGATGAGCCCGGAGAGGCCGATGAAATCAGGCTTCAGGCGTTGGGCTTCGCTGATAATTTTTTCGGTCGGGGTCATTACGCCTAGGTCAGTGACGGCGTAGTTGTTACACTGTAGTACCACGCCGACGATGTTCTTGCCGATGTCGTGGACGTCGCCGCGGACGGTCGCGATAAGGAATTTACCTTGGCTGGAGCCACCGACTTTCTCGGCCGCCATGAAAGGCTCGAGGTGAGCCACGGCGGTTTTCATAACGCGGGCCGACTTCACTACTTGAGGTAGGAACATTTTTCCTTCGCCGAAAAGTTGACCCACCACGCGCATACCGTCCATCAGAGGACCTTCGATGACGAGGAGTGGTCGGCCTAATTCTTGGCGTGCCTCTTCGGTGTCGGCCACGATGTGCTCATCGATGCCTTTGACGAGGGCATGCTCGATGCGTTTAGCGACGGGCAGTTGGCGCCACTCGTTTTTCTTCGACTGGTCGACTTCGGTTTTGCTGCCTGCGAAGCGAGGGGCTGCCTCAGTGAGTCGATCCGTAGCAGACTCGTTGCGATAAAGTAGGACGTCTTCAACGAGCGTGCGGAGCTCTGGATTAATGTCTGTATAAACCTCGAGCATGCCGGCGTTGACAATGGCCATGTCGAGTCCGGCCTGGATGGCATGGTAAAGGAAGGCGGAGTGCATCGCCTCACGCACGGGATTATTACCGCGGTAGGAGAAAGAGATGTTGGATAAGCCACCCGAAGTGCGGGCGCCAGGGCAGCGTTTTTTGATTTCACGAACCGCTTCGATGAAATCGAGGGCGTAGCGATCGTGCTCCTTCATGCCCGTGGCTACGGTCAGAATGTTAGCGTCAAAAATTATGTCCTGCGGATTGGTGCCCGCTTGTTCGACGAGGATTTTGTAGGCACGTTCGCAGATGCGCACCTTGTCTTCAAAGGTGGCGGCCTGACCTTTTTCATCGAAGGCCATAACAACAATCGCCGCGCCGTAGCGGCCGCAGAGTTTGGCGCGACGGATGAATTCAGCCTCACCTTCTTTTAGGGAAATTGAATTAACGATGGCTTTGCCTTGCACGCAGCCGAGGCCAGCTTCGATGATCGACCAATCGGATGAGTCAATCATCACGGGCACGCGAGCGATATCGGGCTCGGTGGCGATGAGGTTGAGGAATTTGACCATCGCCGCCTGACCGTTGAGCAGGCCCGCATCGAAATTGATATCGATAATATTAGCTCCCGCTTCGACCTGCTGTTTAGCAACCGCTAAAGCTTCATGGTAGTTTTCGGCTTCGATTAATTTCTTAAACTTAGGTGAACCAGCGACGTTGGTGCGTTCGCCAATGTTCACAAAAGATTGGGCGCCGCCGACAACGTTGAGCGCTTCTAATCCAGAAAGGCGTAAGGCTGGCGCCAGGGTGGGAATTTTTCGGGGAGGGAATTTTTCGGTGCGGCGCTTGATGGCGGCGATGTGCGCGGGCGTGGTGCCGCAACAGCCGCCGAGAATATTAACGAGGCCATCGCGGGCGAAGGTTTCGAGAATCGCAGCGGTGTCTTCGGGCCCTTCGGGAAAACCGGTTGGCGAAAGCGGATTCGGCAGGCCAGCGTTCGGGTAGCACGAAACATACACATCGGCTTTGCGAGAAAGCTCATCGATATGTGGGCGCATCTGTTCGCCGCCGAGGGCGCAGTTCATCCCGATGCTGATGGGGTGAGCGTGTTGAACGGAATTCCAAAACGCTTCGGTCGTTTGGCCAGTGAGGGTGCGACCGGAGGCATCGGTGATGGTGCCCGAGATCATTAGCGGCAGACGGTAGCCGCGGGCCAGGAAGGCCTCGTCGATGGCGTAGAGTGCGGCTTTTAAGACGAGTGTATCAAAAACCGTTTCGCACAGAATGATATCGGCGCCTGCATCGATGAGTGCCTCAACCTGTTCGCGGTAGGAGTCGCGTACTTGGGCGAAAGTCACATCGCGTTTGCCGGGGTCGTTAACATCGCGCGACATCGACAGCGTTTTGTTGGTCGGTCCGATGGCGCCCGCGACGAAACATTGGCGGCCAGGATTTTTGGCCATGACTTCCGCGCAGGCCTGTTTGGCAATCTTGATGGCGGCTGTATTAATTTCGCGCACCAAGTGACCCATCTTGTAATCCTCCATGGCGATGGAGGTGCCGTTGAAGGTGTTGGATTCGACCACATCAGCGCCGGCTTCCAGGTAGGCGCGGTGGATGTTTAAAATTACGTCGGGTTTGGTGAGAACGAGGAGATCGTTATTCCCTTTGAGTTCGCCGGGGTGTTTTTGGAATTGAGTACCGCGGTAATCAGCCTCTTCCAGTTTCAGCTGTTGAATCATGGTACCCATCGCACCATCGAGGTAGACGATGCGTTGGCGCAAAAGCTCAGCGAATTGTTCGCCAGTTTTGGTCAAAGGTAGCCGCTGAAAGGACATCGACTTTACCGTGGGGTTATCTGGTCAAGGGTCAAGGCACAGGCTGACCTTGCTGTGTCATTCTGGAAGGTCGGGCTTCTTGCACTTTGGCAAATCTTGCGAGCGGTAGAGAACGATGCGTTTGCCCTCAAATTTTTCGTCATTCCAGAGCAAGGGGCGGAGCTCAAAAGTGAAGAATGGGCTCATGCCAGAGGTCGCTTTCTCGGTAGCGGGGTCGCCGCCTTGCCAGTAGAGGATGCCGTTGGGCAGGGAGTGTTTTACGCCGTGAACGATGAGTTGTTTGGTTTGGTGAACGAACGTGCGGAGATCGGCGACAGCACGGCCTGTAATGAAGTCGTGTTCATGTCGCAGCGTTTCGGCGCGGGCGTTAAGGGCTTGGGCATTTTTAAGGCCGAGGCGTTGAATGATGTCTTCCACGACCATGATTTTTTTACCCACGGAATCGACGAGCGTGAAATCGGCTTTGGGGTAAAGCACCGCCAGGATAAGTCCAGGGAATCCGCCGCCTGTGCCGATATCAATGACGCGGGCACCTGGTTGGAGCTGCCAAAACTTAATAGCGGCGAGGCAGGGCGCGTAGTGGTGGCGCTCTAGGTTTTCGATGTCTTTACGCGAAACGAGGTTGATTTTATCGTTCCACTCGCGGTGCAGGGCGGCCATCGCGGTGAGCTGTTCCCATTGGGTTTCGGTGATTTCGGGGAAGATGGGGCGGAGCTCCTGCATGAAGGTGCCGAGCGTGCGGCGATTTTTTCGTGGGGCAAGGTAACATAATCATTTTTAGAGTTTCCCTTGGAGAAAAATTAGCCAACTTGCTGACCCATGTTTCATCACTTGGTTTTCTTCTACTTGCGCAAAGATCTGACGGCTGCTCAGCGCTCGGATTTTGAATCGAAACTACGCAGCCTCTCTCGCATTTCTTCCATCACCTCGTTTACGATTGGCCGTCCCGCTCCGATTGAGCGTGCGGTGGTCGATAGCAGTTACGACTTTGCGGCGATGATTCACTTTAAGGACAAAGCCGGTCATGACGCCTATCAGGTTGACCCTATCCACCTGGAGTTCGTTGCCGCCTGTAAGTCGTATTGGTCTACGGTAAAGATTTACGACTTCGAATAGTCATTGTTTGGTTTAAGTTGTTTATATACAACAACTTAATAACTAAATCCCTATTGTAAACCAAGAGGGAGTTAGGGCTTAACAATAGGGCAATACCTAGGTAATAGTTGGGTGTGCCACTCGTTGCCCCAAGTGCGGACATCGATGTTTCTGACCAGAAACATTCCTGGCACCCCTTTACACAAATGAAGGAGTACGCAGCCAATCCGCGCGTTCATCTGGTGCGCGGTGAGGGCTGTTGGCTGATTGATGCAGAAGGCCGTCGGTATCTCGATGGCAATGCCTCTGTATGGACGAATGTGCATGGGCACAATGATCCCGATTTAAATGCCGCTTTGACGACGCAGCTCAAACAAGTGGCACACGTCACCTTGTTGGGGATGAATCACGTGACCGCAACTGAGCTGGCGGAAGATTTAGCAGGATTAACGCAAGGTTCGCTGCCTCGCTGTTTTTTCACGGACAACGGCAGCAACGCGGTAGAAGTCGCCCTTAAACTTTCTTTTCAATATTGGCAGTTGATCGGTCGACCTGCGAAGCGCGGCGTCATTGCGATGACGGGTGCGTATCACGGCGATACTTTTGGTACGATGTCAGCGGGTGATCACCGAGGTTTTCACCAGCGTTTTGAGCCATGGCTGTTTGCCTCAACTAAATTTACTGCACCGGTGCACAGCGAATGTGCGGGCCGTGTGCAGCGAACAGATGCGCAGGCTTCATTATCCGAACTCGAAGCCTTACTGAAAGCACAAGCAGCTGAAACGGCGTGTTTAATTATTGAGCCTCGCGTGCAGGGTGCGGCAGGTATGATGCAGCAGCCGGCAGGATTTATTAAAGCCGTGGCTAAGCTTTGTCGGCAGTACGACGTACACCTTATTTTAGACGAAGTGTTCACGGGGTTTGGTCGTCTGGGCACGCTTACGGTAGCGGAGCAAGAAGGCGTGATTCCCGATTTTCTTTGTTTAGCGAAAGGATTAACGGCGGGTTACTTGCCGATGGGTGCGACGCTGACCTCGGAAGAAATCTACCAAGCATTCGCAGGAGAGTTTTCCGAAGGCCGAACCTTTTTCCACGGTCACACTTTCTCGGGGAATCCATTGGGCTGCGCCGTTGCGCGTGCCTCGCTCAAGAAGCTGCGGCCGATGATTGCTTCGGGTCAACTCGCAGAAAGTGCCGCGTTACTCGGACGCGAAATTGAAACTGCTTTCGCCGCCCATCCACACGTCGCTCATTACCGTCAGGTGGGCCTGACGGGTGCGATTGATTTCTGTCCCGCAAAAAGGGAACGACATTGGCCCATGGATTTACGTGCAGGTTATAAAGTTTCTTTAGCTGCCCGTCGCCACGGTCTTATTATCCGTCCGTTGGGAGACAGTATTTTATTCGTGCCACCGATTGCAATTAAGCCAGATGAAATTCGGCACCTCGTGCAAGCCGTGCGACTGGCGGTGGACGAAGTTTTGCCCACGCTCGAAGCTCACACCATTTCTTAAATAAATACCTACAATTATGCCTAACCTAAATGATGCTCGCGCCCTGTATGATTTGCCGTTGAACACCTTGATTTTCAAGGCCCAGCAGGCGCACCAAGCCCACCAAGATCCGGCCGGCGTGCAACTATGCACTTTGAAGTCGATCAAGACGGGGGCCTGTCCCGAAGACTGTGCGTACTGTCCGCAGTCCGTGCACCACAATACTTTCGTGGAGAGCGAGGCGTTGATGGAGACGGATACTATTTTGCAAGACGCGCAGCGTGCGAAAGCGGGCGGGGCGACGCGTTTTTGTATGGGTGCGGCCTGGCGTCGCGTGGCGGATGGCAAGCAATTCGACAGCGTATTGAAAACCGTTTCGGGCGTGAAAGGGCTCGGCCTCGAAGTCTGTTGTACGCTGGGGATGGTGACTGAAGCGCAGGCCACGCGTTTAAAGTCGGCTGGTTGCGATGTTTATAATCATAACCTCGACACTTCGCGTGAGCATTATTCTAAAATCATTACCACGCGTACCTACGATGACCGTTTGCAGACGCTTTCGAATGTGCGCAAGGCGGGGCTCGAAGTTTGTTCGGGTGGAATCATCGGCATGGGTGAGACGGTGGATGATCGACTTAAGATGCTCGTAGAGTTGGCGAGTTTAGATCCGCAGCCTGACTCGGTACCAATCAATGCTTTGGTCGCGGTCGAAGGAACTCCGTTAGCAGGACGCAAGTTTGTCGATTCGATTGAGTTTGTGCGCACGGTGGCCGTGGCTCGTATTCTTATGCCGAAGGCAATGGTACGCCTCTCCGCGGGTCGTGCGAACATGTCGGATGAAACGCAGGCACTTTGTTACTTAGCAGGTGCGAACTCGATTTTCTTGGGCGAAAAACTTTTGACCACAGGTAATCCGGACATCGAAGAAGATATGAATTTAATGAAGCGACTCGGCTTGCATCCCTTGCACCCCGATGAGGCCCGTCGTGTGCATCGCGGCGAAATCGCTCCCTCGTCGGCCCAGGCAGCCGCGTGGCCTAACCCTGCTGAACTCGTCGCCGCACAAGGTGGAGACGATGCGTGTGAGGGTGGTGGCTGCGGTTGTTCGACTAAGTAATTTATGGCTGTCATCTTCGTCACCGGGAGCGACACCGCCGTGGGTAAAACTCACGTCGCGGGTTTATTTGCTCGTCGTTTGGCGAAGTCGGGTCGTGTGCAAGTAATCAAGCCAGTCGAGTCGGGTGCCGGCGTGGGCCGTCCGGCAGATGCGCCGCGCGCAGCAGGAAGCTGGGCGGAACCGCACACGCTGATTTCTTTACCAGAGCCCTTGGCGCCGTTGGCGGCGGCGGAGCGAGCAGGCAAGAAGCTTTCTTTGCCGCGATTGTTGGATGTGTATCGTAAGTTGCCCGCATCAACGCACCGAGTGATTGAAGGTGCGGGTGGTGTAGCGGTGCCACTTGATCCATCGGGCTTGGATTGGGCCGACTTTATTAAAGCAATTAAGCCCAGCTTGGTAGTGGTGGTGGTGGAAGACCGGCTCGGTGCCATCAATCAGGCGCGATTAGCGGTAGCCTATTTGAAGTCTAAGAAAATTAAAACTTCGGTAGCGGTGTGGTTGAACGCGGCACATGCACGCACGTCACGCGAAGTGTGGGCGGCGAATCGCGATGGCTTGCTGTGTTCCAAGATTAAGCTCGCGGGTGATTCGGGTTATAAAAAACAAAAAGCAATTTTCGCTTCGGGTTTATTTTCGTGAGTTTAACTTGGCTCAGTCGTTTAACGCAATCACTCGTCGAGCGTGAGGCTCAAGGCTTGTTGCGTCGATTGCACCCACGTGGCAGTTGTGATGCCGAACTTAATTTGGCGGACAATGATTACTTGGCTTTGTCGAAAGACCCCAGCGTCACGGCGGCTGCCGCGGCGGCATTAAAAGAGTGGGGGGCATCGTCATCGGCTTCGCCGCTCGTTAGTGGTTACACCACTTTACATGAAGCGTTAGAGAAGAAGTTGGCGGCGTGGCATGGCTATGCGCATGGAATTATTTTTAATACGGGTTATGCCGCTAATGCGGCGGTGTTAGGTGGATTGCCGCGCCCGGGCGATTTGGTTTTGGCGGATCGATTGGTGCACGCCAGTATGTTGGCAGGGATTGAGTCTTCGGGGGCGAAGATGATTCGTTTTCCGCACAATGACCTCGATGTTCTGGAAATTAAATTAGCAGAGGCCAGTAACCATGCGGGTGCCGTTTTTGTGGTCACGGAGAGCGTTTACTCGATGGATGGTGATAGCCCCGATTTAAAACGTTTGGCGGAGATGCGTGATCGTTTCGGATTTTGTTGGGTGTTGGATGAAGCTCATGCCACGGGCTGGCATGGGGCCACTGGTTCAGGCCTGCAAGAAGAGCAAGGTGTACGAGGGGCAGCGGATATTGTCGTGGGAACTTTAGGTAAGGCCCTGGGTTCACAGGGCGCCTATGTGTTGAGTCGAGAGTCCGCGGTGCGTGAGGCCCTGATTAATTTTGCGGGAGAATTTATTTATTCCACTTACCTCGCACCTGCTTCGGTAGCCGCTGGGCTGGCAGCGATTAAACGCACGGAGGAAATTGGTAGCGAGCGTACAGCCTTACAAGCGCTCTCCCGCGAGTGGCGAGCGGCCTTGGGCGAAGCAGGCTTTGCGGTGCCAGCTGGGCACTCGCCCATTATCCCAATTATACTCGGCGATGCGGCACGCACGTTACACTTTGCGCAAAAATTAAAAGCGGCCGGTATTCGAGTCTCAGCGATTCGTCCACCCACGGTGCCCGCGGGAACGGGCCGATTACGTGTTTCACTGCGACGTGGCTTAACATCTGCAGATTTAGAAAAATTTATTAAAGCGATGCAGGGGGCGGTGCTATGAAGATTGGATGGATTGGTGGCTGGGGTATTGCACTGGATGAGATTCGTCCCCTGGCGGTGGCGCATGCGCCTGATGCCGAGCATTTAATCTTTCCGCCCGTAATGGGGGCGGCGGAGCATTTAACAAATTGCGATCGTGTGATTGGTTGGTCGCTCGGTGCCCATTTATTGCTCGAGGCTGCGGCCCGCGGGGTGCAATTACCAAAGCAGGCTTTGTTAATTGCCCCGTTCACTTCATTTTGTGCCGAGCATGGTAAGTGTGGAAAAGTTTCTGAAACCCAAGTGCGTTGGCTGCAGCGCTGGATGGAGAAGGAACCGTTAGCCGCACTTGCAGATTTTCGTCAGCGTGCGGGATTGAGTCCGGCGGGAAGTAAGGACCTCCCGTACGAAAAAGAATACCTTTTAGCTGGGCTAAATATTTTAACCGAGCCTGCCGGAATTGCTTTGGTCTCGTTTGCCCGCCAGGGCTTGCCTGCGGGGTGGGAAGCTTATGTGGGCGCCAATGATAATTTATTAAACCCAGAGGGAGTTTGCCAAGCAGTTGTCGGCTGTCAGATAATCGAAGGCGTCGGACACGACCTCGCCGATTTCTTAAATGCCCCATCGTCGCCATGAGATTCAATGAATGCGCTAGGAGTTACGATGAGCACGCCGCTCCTCAGCGTCGCTTTGCGGAAGCATTAGCCGCCTTTGCGCCTTTCCACCGCGGGGCCAAGGTGACGGAGCTCGGTGCGGGTACGGGTTTTTTGACTACCGCTTTATTGGCTCAGGGGGTTCGGGTACAGGCCACGGATGGTTCGGCTGAGATGGTTGCGGTGGGGAAAGAAAACGTGCCGCTAGCAGAATGGAAAGTGCATGATGCCTTTACCGAAATTCCAGCAACGCCGGCAATTGCTTCGACAGGTTTATTGCATTGGGCGGCCGACCCTGGTGTGGTTTTACGCCATTGGCATCAGGCCTTACCGAAAGGCGGACGTTTGCTTTTGGGTGTGCCCTGTGATCCCTGTCTTTATCAGTTGCGCGACTTGATGGGTGAGGGCCCGCTGCGGTGGCGTGATGAAACGCAGTGGTTGAAATTATTGAGTCATGCGAAATTTGACGTGAAAGCACATGGCGTTTTGGAGCTCGAAGAAACTTACGCATCATCGCTGGACTTATTTCGGGCGTTGCATGGGAGTGGCGTGACAGGTGCGCCCCGTATGAGTCCGGGCACCTTGCGTGCGCTCATCCGTGATTACGATCGACTCCATGCCAAGGGCGACGGAGTAGTCGCTACGTGGGCGTGGTTATTGGTCGACGCTGTGGCGCTTTAATTGAAGTCGAATTCGGGATGCGATTCGGGAGGCGGCTCTTCGCCCGCTAAAATTCCACGCACAAATAATTCACGGTGTTCGGCGCAAGGGCCCAATCGGCGGAGGGCTTCCACGTGATCAGGGGTGCCGTAGCCCTTGTGGGTGCCAAAACCGTATTCGGGGTATTTAGCTTCCATGGCTACGAGGAGTTTATCGCGTTCGACTTTAGCGACAATGGAGGCGAGGGCGATGGCGAGGCTCTTGCCGTCGCCTTTTTTAACGGCCTCATGTGTCCAGGCGAAGGGCCGCAGGGGCAGTCCGTCGACGAGAACCAGGAAGTTTTTTTCATCGCTGCGGCCGAACAGTTCGCCCTCGGTGCCGGCGGCGGGGAAGAGGGGGGCGAGGGCACCTTGAGCCAGTTGCATGACGCAGCGTCCCATGGCTAATCGCGTGGCGCCTAGAATATTATGTGCAGAAATTTCGAGGACGGATGATTGGGCCCAGACGGCACGTAGTTTTCCTTCGCTGTGCATTTGCATGATGGTCTCATGAAGCTCGGCGCGTTTTGCAGGCGAAAGTTTTTTAGAATCATTCGCACCTGAAACTTTTCGCACCCATCCCGCCTCACCGTAGAAGCCAGCATCAAGGAGGACGGCAGCGGCGACGACGGGACCGCAGAGCGAGCCACGTCCAGCCTCATCGATACCCGCAATCCCTGGGCGACCGTGGCCCCTTTTACGATCAAAGGACACGAGTGACGCCATACCTTACTCCGCTTTCTTGCGGCCCTTGAATGGTTTTGGTGCGGGTGGTTCAAGTCCGCGCGCCTCATAGGCGGTCTTGAAATGTAGTTTCGCAAAGTTGACTAAAATGGCGGGTCCTAGTCGTCCGACTAATTCGGTTGCGGCAGCTTTCGCATCGGCACCGGAGCCTTTGGGGAGTTTGACGCCGCCGTCTAAGGATAATCTTTCCAGTTCGCGGACAAAGGTGGCACGGGCAACAATGGAAGCCGCTGCAACGACGGGATCCGATTCTGCTTTGGTTCGCATACGTAGGTCGAACGTGACGCCTTTGCGGGCGAGTTCTTTTTGTACGAGTGGCTCTTCGGAGAATTGATCAAGTAGTCCCCAGGCGGGTTTCCGTCCGTGGGCTAGTTCGTAGCCCTTGAGCGCCTCTTCGCAGGATGTGGCGTGCATCCAGCCGAGGAGGCGATTGAGGTTTTTGCCGAAACGCGAATGGAGCTCGTTATACTTGGCCATGCGTGCGAAAGTTGTACGCACGGAGACCCCAGGCGTTTCGCGGATGACGCGATCGAGTTCAGCGATTTTTGTATCGGTTAATTTTTTCGAATCCTTGATGCCGAGTTCAATCCATTGACGTACCATGTCGCCCGTGGCGATGACGCAGGCGGAGACCACGGGTCCGAAGAGGTCGCCTTTGCCTGATTCATCCAGGCCGGCGTGCTCTTCAAACCATTCGGGGTTTAATTCGGCGTCGTAGCCCAGCACGGCTTGTCCGGTGACATCGGGCTCGAGGGTAAATTTCACAAACTCTTCGGTGCCTTTCCCGGAGATGACGCATTTACCGGATTGGTAGTGCACGATGTTGACGCTCGGACCCTTGTAGGCGAACGCAGCGTGGTCGACCACGGCTGAGACCCAGCCCTTTTCTTTAAGAATCTTATGAAGGGTCGCGGCTTGCAGGGGATCCAGCTTAACGGTGTGCATGGAAACCTTTTTAGGGGTTTCTTCGGAATCCGGTTTTGCCTTACGCTTCATTGCTCACAAGGTCTACCCGTCCCCGAATTTAACTCCAGCCCCATCCCATGAAACCTAACGACCAAAAGCTGATTTCGGCGGCTCCGGCCGTGCGTAAGGCCTTGTTGGGGTGGTTTATAAAGCATCAGCGTCCGATGCCTTGGCGGCAGAAAATTTCAGCTTACCGAACGGTAGTTTCGGAGTTGATGTGTCAGCAGACCCAGATTGCCACGGCGACCCCTTATTTCGAGCGCTGGGTGGCTCGCTGGCCCGACTTTAAGTCGCTCGCTGCGGCGTCGGAAGCCGAGGTTATGAAGCTCTGGGCGGGCTTGGGTTATTACAGTCGGGCACGTAATTTACATCGACTGGCCAAAGAGGTCGCTGGGCTTCAAGAAATTCCACGTACCGCCGAAGCTTGGCAAAACTTTCCGGGTGTCGGGCCCTACACGGCCGCGGCGATTGCAAGCATTGCGTTTAATGAGCCCGTGGCGGTGGTGGATGGAAATGTGATTCGGGTATTGGCACGCTTGACTGGTCATCGCGGCGTACTGAAAAACGGAGTGACGGCGGCACGGCATTTCTCGCCGCTGGCGAATCGATTAATCGCGGTGCAGTCTCCGGGAGATTTTAATCAGGCGATGATGGAGCTAGGTGCAACGGTTTGTCGCAAGGCCGCGCCCGACTGTGAGGCATGTCCGTTATCAAAATGGTGTGTCGCCCGGGCTCAAAAGGTGGCGGGACAGATTCCGAAGTTTGAAGCGAAGCAGCGAACCACGCAACAGGTGCAGCGGGCACTCATTATGCAGGGCGGGAAAGTTTTACTGCATCGTCAGGACGCGCAGGCTCGTCGGTTGGCGGGCGTGGCGGAGATTCCCGACCTATTACATTTAAATATAAAAACCACGGCCTCCCCGGTGCTCGTGCGGAAGCGTACGATTGGGCAGGTGACCTATGAAGAGAATTTAATTAAGGTCACCTTAACCAAGGCGATGCAGCAACACATGCATCGTTCGGCTCAATGGGAGTGGGTAGCTGTCGCGCAGCTTGATGACGCCGCCGTGAGCGGTCCGCATCGCCGGTGGTTGGCGGAATGGCTTAGTCTAAGCGATCGGCCAAAGCACGGCAGACGGACTTAAGGACGGCGACGCGGGCGAAGCGTTTGTCATTGCCTGGCACCACGATCCAAGGGGCGTGCGGGGTGTCGGTGCGTACAATCATGTCTTCGGCCGCTTTTTGATTATCGTCCCACTTCTTGCGGTTGCGGTAATCTTCCTTGGTCATTTTGTGACGCTTGTGTGGGGATTTTTCGCGGTCTTGGAAGCGACGTAACTGTTCGTCTTTTGAAATATGAATCCAGAATTTTAGAACGATGGTGCCCGACTCGGCTAAGCAGGATTCGAAATCATTAATCTCACCGTAGGCACGGGCCCATTCATCGGTACGCGCAAAACCTTCCACGCGTTCGACGACCACGCGTCCGTACCAGGAGCGATCGAAGATGGCGACGTGTCCCGCGTGTGGAACCTTAGTCCAGAAGCGCCACAGATAGTGACGGGCCTTTTCTTCGGCGGTGGGGGCGGGAGTGGGGTGGACTTGATAGTGCGCCGCATCGAGTTTGGCGGCGAGGCGACGAATCACTCCACCTTTGCCGGCGGCATCCACGCCTTCGAGGGCGATGACCGTGGCGAGTCCGCGCTTAGCGGCAATCCGGGTGAGTCGACCGAGTCGGTTTTGGAGCTTAGCGATTTGCTGACTGTACTCCTTCTTTTCTAAAACGGGTTGGGCGGTTGGGCTCTCGAGGAGGCCACGTGTGCGGTTGCTTGGCTTGCGAACTTTGGCGGGCTTGCGACGAAGTCCGACCGAGAGTTGTTGGAGGATGCTACGACCCGCTAAGAGGTCGCGGTGTTTGCCATCGGAGCCATTGATTACTTTCCAGCTCATGCCTTTACCGGAAGCGAGCGGACGCAGGCTGCGCGCGATTTTATGTCCATCGCCCTTAGTGAGAAGGAGGTCTTTGCTGGTGACCACCCAACCTTCGGCATCGGTATCCTCGGCGTTGCGTAAACGTTTCTTTAAAGACTTTTCCGGAGTCTCGATCCAGATTTTGGCGAGTGTCGTTCCGTTGGCGGCTAAGGTTTCTTCAAGTGAGCGCAGGGCCTTGAGGCGTTGACGCAGGCTTTCGCCGCTAAGCGTTTTGCTGGTGGCGGCGAGTGCGGTACGCGTGGTCCAGTCGCCAACGACAATCGTGAGGTGGCCTTGAGCGGGTGCTTGTTGCCAATAGGGCCAGAGGAAGGGCTTCGTTTCGATTTCGGCCAGGGCGGTGTCGGGCGAGCAGATCCGAACCGTGCGTGAGTCGAACCACTCGGTGAGTTGATTGGCTAATTCTGAGCCACCAAGACGATCGTTGCCGCCGATGACAATCATCGCACCGGCACGACGAGCAACAATGCGACGTTGAAGGGCGAGGAGTCGAAGGTGAAGGGCCGACTGGGCTTTTTCGATGAGGGTGCGAGAAGTCATCACTGATGGGTGCGACTATGTGTGCCCTTTTATTGAAAGGGAAGTTTGGACTCTGTTAAATCTGTGAGACGACTTTTAGCGTGCCTCTTCGACTGGCTCGACGGGTGGCAGTTTGCCTTGTCGGAGCGA
>CANGNX010000021.1 GCA_947455415.1 Opitutia bacterium
ACCGCGGCAGCCTCCGTCTCCTACGAACATAATATACGGGAGGTGCGACCCGACCGGCCTCGTCCGAGCCGTGGCAACGTACCGCCCACCTAAATCCAGGAAACACTGGAGCTCCAATCGGAATCGGCACAGGCGGGGGACCATTTAAAAGACGGGCGTTTCATCAGCGAATGAAACGCCTGTCTTCGCTTGTCATTAAATCAACCCAGCCTCCCCAAAACTAAACCAACCCTTACCGGTGGGATCCAACTCGGGGCGGCCAACAACAATATGGTCAAGCAACTCGACGCCTACCACTCGCCCCGCTTCCACCAACTGCCTCGTCACTGTCCGGTCCGCCGTGCTCGGTGAAGGGTCTCCACTCGGGTGATTGTGTGCCACAATCGCCGCTGGTGAACCATAGCGAAGTGCCTGACGGAAAACTTCGCGCGGGTGCAACAGCGAGCTCGTCGCCGTTCCCGAACTGATTTCGGATAACGCCATCAATCGGTTACGCCGATTCATACAAAGCACCCAACATTTTTCGACTAACAAGCCCGCAGAAAGTGGTTCGAGTCTCGTCCACACTTTCATGGGTGAATCCATTTTCTCTCCGGGGTCTTGAACGCGTTCTCGAATTCTCCGAGCTAACTCCATCGTCGCGGCTAACTCCGCTGCCTTCGCCGGACCCAGCCCATGCACCCGCGCAAAATCCACGACCTCCCAGGTCGCCATCTCTCCCAAGCCTCCGGCGGCCGCCAATAAACTTCGCGACACCTGCTGCGCCGAACTGCCGCGTGTGCCGGCCCCTATTAACAATTCAAATAACTCTGCATCCATCAGGGCACGCGGACCCAAGCGCGTTAATCGCTCACGAGGACGATCATCAGTTAGCATACCAACATTCATGCATCCGGCACACCGACCGACAAACCCGTCCTCACCTCACGGACTATACCTTAGTGCGGTATCGTGCGATGACCTTGCCGTAGACGGGTGTAATTTGGTCCGTGCCGTCCACATTCATGCCAAGGTCTTTTATTAATCCATCGCGCAACCCATAGACCCAGCCGTGCACCTGACACTTCTGCCCGCGAGCCCAAGCATCTTTCATCACCGTGGTCTGACAAACGTTGAGGGCTTGTTCGACGACATTGAGTTCACAAAGGGTGTCCAATTTTGCGGGACCCAAAACCGATTCCACCGCGAGTGCATGCTTGTGATGCACGTCATGGATGTGCCGAAGCCAATTATCAATTAAACCAAAAGTCTGACGCTCCAAGGCCGCTTGCACGCCGCCACAGCCATAGTGACCACACACAATGACGTGCTCTACTTTTAACACATCCACCGCGTACTGCAAAACCGAGAGGCAATTCAGATCCGTATGCACCACCAAATTTGCAACATTGCGGTGCACGAAAAGTTCACCGGGCAAAAGATCCACAATCTCGTTCGCCGGCACCCGACTGTCCGAACAACCAATCCAGAGGTAACGAGGTTTCTGTTGCTTCGAAAGGGTTTCGAAAAACTCGGGCTGCTGACGACGAATCTTTTCCGACCATTTTTTGTTTTGTACAAATAAGTCAGCGATTTCAGGCATACCCACGAGATTGTGCATGCACCTTAATGTGCAAGTCGATTCTCGCAAAACCTAGCGTCGGCCGCAGCCACCGCACATGCGGTATAATTAATCGACCAAGATTTCGCGTGGGCTGGAGCCATTTTCTGGGCCCACATAACCTTTATCATGGAGAATATCCATAATGCGAGCGGCTCGATTGTAACCCAGCTTCAATCGACGTTGTAACATCGAGACCGAAGCCCGACGGGTCTCTTTAATAATCGCCCACGCCTGAGCCACCAGCGGGTCGTCGCCATCTCCACCGCTGCCCTCTGTCGTCTCATCGGTGGCTGCATCGGAAATAGCCTCGATGACGTCTTCTGCGAATTGCGGATCGCCGTTCCTCTCGTTGATAAAATCAATAATCGCCGCGACTTCTTGTTCGTCGACGTACGCACCCTGCACGCGATTCAACGTCGCACTGCCTGGAGGCACAAACAACATATCGCCACGACCCACCAACGTCTCCGCACCACTGCGATCGAGGATCGTCCGAGAATCAATATTCGATGTCACCTTAAAGCCAATGCGCGTCGGCAAGTTCGCCTTAATCAAGCCCGTGATCACATCCGTCGAAGGACGCTGCGTAGCCAACACGAGGTGAATGCCGGCCGCACGTGCCAACTGAGCCAAGCGCGCAATCGAGGTCTCCACTTCTTGCGCGGCGACCATCATCAAGTCAGCCATCTCATCAATAATACAAACGATATAAGGTAACTTCTCAGTTGGAATCTTGATGCCATCATCGATGACGCTCTCCGCGGCTTCTTTCGCCGCGGCTTGTTCCGCCGAGCTCAACGGCAGTTCTTCCTGTTTCGGGGCATCAGCGTCCTTCTTTAACTTTGTGTTAAAGCCCGTAATATTCTTCACGCCACACTTGCCGAAAATTTTGTACCGGCGTTGCATTTCAGCAATCAACCACTTCAGGGCAGCAGGTACGCGCTTGGGGTCAGTCTCCACCGGAATAAGTAAGTGCGGCAACTTACTGTAAACTTTCAGTTCCACCACCTTGGGGTCGACCATGATGAAACGCAGGTCTTCCGGCGTACAGCGGTACAACATCGAGACGATAAATGAATTGATGCAAACCGACTTTCCTTGGCCAGTTGATCCGGCAATCAAGCAGTGTGGCATCTTTGCCAAATCCTGAATGACGGGCTTGTTGGTGACACTATCGACACCAAGTACGACGGGGATCTCCATTGTCGATTCAACCCAAGCCTTTGATTCGATGATTTCGCGCAAGAGCACGTCCTTGCGATTGCGATTCGGAATTTCAATACCCACCGTCCCCTTACCTGGCACTGGCGCCAAGATGCGCACCGACTCGGCCTCCAAGTTCATGGCGATGTTATTCGAAAGATTCGCAATTTTTTCTACGCGCACACCGGGCGCAGGCTTAATTTCATAGCGCGTAATCGAGGGCCCCTGTTGAATGCCAACATCAATCCCGTTTTCGGGATCTACTGGCACAACGGACACTTTAAATTGCGTTAGGGTCTGAATTAAATCGCCCGCGCGCTTCTTAAAATCTTCCTGCGGCAATGCCGAGGCGGCTTTAGGCTCGCGCAATAAATTAACCGACGGAAACATGTACTCGCCTCGACGTTTCAATTGCTGCGAAGCCTTGGCACGCTCAATAGTTTCTGGTTTCACAACCACCACCTTACCCGTACCCGATACCGTTAAGGGCTCAGGTGCAGGTCGCGAGGGCTTAGCTGGCACTGGCGTTTCGGGCTTTGATTCCTCGGTGGGCGTAATCGAAACATTATCCGGACTCACGGTGGCGACGGCTGGAACTTCAATGGGCTCGGGCTCGGGTGCCACTTTTGGAGTAGGCTTTGGAGGCACTTCCATTTCAACGCCCGTCACTTGTGCCTGCACGCGACGCATCTCGGCTAAGGCTGCCAGCTTTCGCTTACGTTCTTCAGCCGCCAATTTTGCCTCAGCTTTGCGCTGCGCATTCCAAGCACCAAAGCTGTCGCGCAATTCCGCAATCCAAGCTGCCAGCGTAGCCTTTGGGTCGTCCGATAAAGCACCTAATAAACAGAAACCGTAAGGGAAAATTAAAATCCAGGTGCCGTAATCGCCTAATACCGGCTGGCAAAGTTTGAGGAATAAGAACGCACCCAAAACTCCGCCCGCACCCTTCGGGTCAAACGCACCCACACTCTCCGTGCCCAGCCACATTGCCACAATGGGAGCGCCAAATAAAACGCACGCCGACATCAGTGTGACCTTGGTCGGCCAAATCGTGTGGGCTCGGTTATTTAAACAGAACCAAGCTGAAGCGAAAAGGAATAGCGGGACGAGAAAAGTGGTGTAACCAAACAAGCTGAAAAGCGTGACAGCCACCGTGGCGCCGAAGGATCCGCAGGGATTGCTTTCCGGCGTAACATCCGTGGCCGACTGTAGACCAAAAGTTTTTTCCAACCACTGCGGAAATAAATTCAGGTCATTGGGCGAATGAAAAACCATCGCCACCAATAAGAAGGCGCCAATTAAAGCCAACGACACCGCCAAGATGGGGCGGCTCTCGCTGGCGGGCCGGGCTAATGTAGTGGAACGTTTACGAGCAGGAGAAGGCATAGAAAATTAATTACCAAAAAGATTACCCTGAGAGGTGGCTTCGTCGGTCGGCAGCGTTGCGTCCGTCGACAAATGGCGTGGCGGGCGAGTCACGCGTGCCTCCACGGCGCGCGAGCGCTCCTGCACTAAGCGCTCCACCATACCCGCGAGGGCGTGGCGAATCCACTTCGGCGTAAACGCATTAGCCGTGTAATCGCACGGGCCATAACCATGGACGCGACCCGACTGCAGGAGCGCATCGTTTTGCGCAAATTCCGCATCATTATCGGCCACGTAAACGGCAAAGGCTTTGCCGCCATTCTTCTTTAAAAGCGAAAACGCGGGCACGTCACTCGGTCCGTCCGCCACGTAAATCATATTCTGAAAAGGCACGCGGCGGTCCTCCGACATGACGACGGCATTCACGTCAATCGAGGTGTCCTTGTTGGAGCCTTTGTTGATTTCAAAAATGAATCGGGTTTTAATGGTATTATCTACCATCGAAGCGACTTGTGAAATCTCTGTCGGCAATTCGAGATTTAATTCATCCTGTTTAGTGAAATGTGGCGGCAACGGATGCTCTAAAAATTCGCAGCCATAAATCCCGTCGCAATGCGGGGCAATCGCCGTGCCACGAATCATTTCAGCTAAGCCCGTACTTACGACGTAATGTTCCAAGGTAACCTCTAAATTATGTTTCTTACCCAATTCGCGCACCGATTCCTTCAGTGCTGGGAAAAATTCAGGCAGTCCAGGGCAGAGCTCAATTTCGGCACCAAGCTCGCGTAGTCGCTTATTCGTCAGGCCCTTCATGGCCCCCGACTTCACGTAACTGATTAAGTGATTGAGGTAGGCTGAGTCCTTGGAGGTACGAATGCCCTTCCGCGCATACAACCCAGGTAGTAAATTCGTCTCCTTCCAGAACTGATCTTCATCGACACCAAAAGCTCGGAAGAGAGGCGTTTGCATGTAGCCCGGACAAAGGGTTTTATCAAAATCCCAAATACAGGTGAGAACGTGACTGCCACGAAGCGTGGGTTCCTTTGACGGCATATATTAAAGAGGTTGAGGTAAGGGCTTGCGAAGGGCAACCCCACGCCTCCATTAACTAACCGACAGACGCCTTCTGTCCAAGCCCGATTCCTAACCCGCTAATGTCCGACACCCCCCTCAGACCCGACCTTTCTAACCTGCGACGACGCCTGTCCGAGCTGGAAGGACTGATGGCGGACCCTGCCACCTTCGGCGATAGCCGCCGTGCCGCTGCCCTCGGGGCCGAACTACGCTTTACCTCCAAGGCGGTTAAAGCCGACGACCTCCTAACCGGACTCGAAAAAGAACTAGCCGAGGCCATTGAGCTATCCAAAGAGTCCGACCCCGAAATGCGTCGCATGGCCGACGAGGAAATCAAACGCGTCACACCCGAAATCGAGAAAGCTCGCGAAGCACTCATTCGCTCGATTGTTCCACCCAACCCCGACGACTCACGTAATGCGATGGTGGAAATCCGCGCCGGCACCGGCGGTGAAGAGGCATCCCTTTTCGCCTCCGAACTTTTACGTGCCTACACTCGCTTTGCCGAAAAGAAGGGCTGGAAACATGAATTAATGTCGCTCTCCCATAGCGATCTCGGTGGCGTCCGCGAAGCGGTCGTGCTCATCGAAGGCGAAGGTGCCACCGCCCTACTCCGCCACGAAGCCGGCGTGCACCGCGTCCAACGCGTCCCCGCCACCGAAGCCTCGGGCCGCGTTCACACTTCCGCTGCCACCGTCGCCGTTCTCGCCGAAGCCGAAGAGGCCGAAGTCGTCCTCAAGCCCGAAGACCTCGATATGTCCGTCGCCCGAGCCAGCGGAGCCGGCGGCCAACACGTCAATAAAACCGAGTCTGCGGTGCAAATTATCCACAAGCCCACCGGCCTAATGGTCTACTGTGCCGACGAACGCTCCCAGTTACGTAATCGCCAAAAAGCCCTGCGCGTCCTGCGCTCACGCTTACTCGACCTCACTCGCGCGAAAGAACGCGAGGCCCGTGCCGACACCCGTAAAAACATGATTGGTTCTGGCGATCGCTCCGAACGTATTCGCACTTATAACTTTCCCCAGAATCGTATCACCGATCACCGTATCGACCTCACGGTCCACGGCATCGAACAAGTGCTCGCTGGTGATTTAGATGAATTAGTGAACGCGCTTTATGAAGCCGACCTACGCACGCGTGCAGAAGCGATTACTCGCCCATCAGCGTAAACTCGGCCTGCGACGCTACGACCAAAAGCCGGCCTGAGGCGTCCTTGCCGTCATCTAATTGAGAATCCACGCCGAATAAAACTCGGCGCGCGCTTAAGCTGCTGTCATCAGACTTAAAAATGACTTTCGGTACGGCACTTCCATTTACATCTACCAAAGTAAATTGCCACACACCCTTCAGCCCTACGTCGGCGAAGCCACGCACCGCTGTGCTAAACTCATAGACTTCGAGGTCGGCCGGAATTTTATCGAAGGTGAAATTACTCGGCCAAGCACCCTTCTCTAGGCGATACTGCAAAATCGGCTTACGGCTCTGACGGAAAATTTCGGCGACTGTCTGGGCTTGGAGGTAATTATAATAGATTAAGCCAAACGAAATCGCTAAACCCAGTAACGTTGCCAGCCCTGCCACCTGCACCGAGCGATACCAGAGCGGGACTTCCGACACTTTGTATATTTCAGAATCTTTTGCCGCAGAGTCAGCCATAACGTTAATCCTATATTTGCGCTACGTGGCTTATCTTCAAGCCTGGATGACTGCATTTTACTTCTTGGACTATACAAAGGAGTCGCTCAATTTGTAACGATGGAGGCCGACTACTTAAATCGATTCGCAGGGGTTGGCCGACTTTACGGTTTAGCGGGCTTAAAGCACCTGTCCCAAAGTCACTTCATGGTCATCGGCCTTGGTGGCGTAGGATCCTGGACCGTCGAAGCCCTCGCCCGCTCGGGCGTCGGTCACCTCACCCTCGTCGATGGCGATACCGTCTGCATCTCCAATACCAATCGACAGCTACACGCCGTCACTGGAAACGACGGGCTCAATAAAACCAGCGTCATGGCCAATCGTGCCCGCGCCATTCACCCGCAAATCCAAGTCACCGAACACACGCGCTTCCTCTCCCGCAATAATCCAGCTGAAGTCCTCGAAGGCTTCAACGGCGTCGTTATCGATGCGATCGATGCCCTTTCCCCAAAATGTGGTTTGATTGATGAAGCCCGTCGCCGCGGGCTGCGCATGGTTTCCGTGGGCGGTTGTGCGGGTCGCCTCGACGGTACCCGTATTAAAGTGACCGACCTCACTGCGTCGCGCGACGACCCACTAATGATGCTCGTCCGTAAACGACTCCGCCAGAATTTCGGTTTCCCGCGCAAAGGTCTTTTTAATATTTCCTGCGTTTGGTCAGACGAGCCCTTCACCCAACCAACCGATTGCGAAGGGCTGCCCGGCGGAAAAATTCCAGAAGGCGAAGACCTGCATCCCAATTGCGAATGGGGCTACGGCACCGCCTCACACGTAGCGGGAGCATTTGGCTTAGCCGCTGCCGGCGAAGCCATCCGACTGTCCCTGCTTTCGCTTAAAGTTTAAGTTCAGCCACTCGGCGGAAAAATTCGTCTCGCCAATGGTAATCGGCGAGCAGAGTCGGGTCGTCGTGACCCAAAATCTTAAGGGCTAAATATAAAGCCTCGACCGAGGCCAATCCGACTTGCGGATCCAGCCCGTCGCGGTTGCGACGCGGGTAAGCGGTTTCAATCGTAGGCAATGATCGCGCCACCGGCATGCCGACCACGCGCGAACGCAAAAACTCTACGTGCTTCCAATTGCCGTCTAATAATAAAAGCCTCCGACCCGCATCCGCCGCGCTGAGTACTGGCGCCCCGACCTCGAGCAGAATCATGTTCGTGCCATCGACCTGAAAGCCAGGCGACGCCGCGAAAAATTCCAGCTCCGACCGCCGGCGTAACGGCTCCAACGTACACTTCGCTAAATTTTCATCAGGGTGGCGGAGAATGGTCGCACAAATCGGCACGAACTTAAATTGCAGAGAATAATTGCTCCCGACAAAGCCAATCGCATGGCTTGTCCTTGCCCTCCGCACCCGCCCTCCGCTATTTCCATACCACGCGACCGACATGAAGACTCCGCCCCTACCCGCCGAAGCACTGATGACCGTGACGGGTCTACCGTTTCCGCTTAAAGCGAAGGGTAAAGTCCGCGAAGTCTTCGACCTCGGAGAACACTACCTCATCGTCGCGACCGATCGGCTTTCGGCCTTCGACGTGGTCATGCCCAATGGCGTACCCGGCAAAGGAATCCTCCTCACACACATCAGCCTCTGGTGGTTCGATCAAGCGGCTAAACTTTTTCCCACACACTTAGTCCCCGATCACGCCAACCAACTTAAGCATGCCCTCAAGGGCCACGAGCACCTCATCCCTCGCTCCATGCTGGTGCGTAAATTACAACCGCTTCCTGTCGAAGCCGTGGTGCGTGGCTACCTCGCTGGCAGTGGCTATAAAGAATACAAAAAGTCGGGCGCAATCTTAGATCACAAACTTCCCGCGGGCTTGCTCGATGGCTCAAAACTCCCCCAGCCCATCTTCACGCCTTCCACCAAAGCCGCCGAAGGACACGACGAAGCCATCACCTGCGCTCAGTGCTCCGAAATTCTCGGAGAGAAAATTTTCCGTACGGTGCACGACACTTCAATCGCACTTTATCAAATGGGCGCCACTCGTGCGGCCCAAGCTGGCGTAATCTTAGCCGACACTAAATTTGAATTCGGCACCGCACCCGATGGCTCCCTGGTACTCATTGATGAGGTACTAACACCCGACTCCTCACGCTACTGGCCCGCCCAAACCTGGCAGCCCGGACGCTCCCAACCTTCTTACGATAAACAGTTCGTGCGCGATTGGCTCGAAGCCCAGCCTTGGAATAAAACAGCCCCCGGCCCGCGCCTGCCCGATGATGTGATCGCCAAGACTCAGGCGTTGTACGCCGAGTGCCTCGAGCGACTCACCGCCTAATTACCTCCGCTTCTTTCGGGACTTTGCCTTACCGGCAGGGCGCAGTGAAGACTCGAGCCAGCGTGCATACTCCGCTTCGGTTACCTTGCCCGAGGCCAAACCAACAGTCTGCACCACAACCTCAACTTCAGGCGCATCAAACTTTGCCCCGTTTATTTCGAGAAAAAGTGCGGCGAGAATAAATCCCGTTCGCTTATTCCCATCAACAAATGGGTGACCCTCGACAATCCCGGTGGCGTATGCCGCAGCTAGTTGTGGCAACTTTGCCTTTTCGTAAGAGAAAAGATTTTGCGGACGAGCCAAGGCCGACTCTAGTCGCCCCTGATCCCGAATGCCCGCGTCTCCCCCGTAATCGGCAATTAAGATTCCGTGTAACATTTGGCAGGCCTCCAATGTTATCCACTTCGGCTCCTTCATTTTGCTAATTCGCCGAGGGCGTTGCGGTAACGTTTATTAAGGGCTTTAAAAACGGCGAGGTCATGAGCGAACCCCGGGTTGGCTGCTGTTAACTTGATTTCACTCTTACCCCCTGTGCAATAAAGCGAATCACCTTCCTCCACGCGCAATTCATCCATCAACTCCTTGGGAAGGATGATGCCCAAAGAATTACCGATTTTTCTTACCTTAATTTTTTTGGCCATGGCATCTATTGTTAGAACATATGTTATAACATCAAGACAAATCTTCACTCTGCCACAGAGACTTAAAATCCTTTAGTAATATAGCCAAAAACCTCAGTAGAGGCGACTTGCTTGGCGGCACCGTCTTTAGCCCCCGTAATTAATACAGGCCAATCCAGCGAGTCTTCTGGCACGCGACCGTGTGAACCCGTCACCTGCTCGCCTGAAAGCGGCGTGAGTTGCAACAAGGCACGCATACCCAAACGTTTTTTCATGAGAAACCAGGCGACACTCAAAGCCGGCCACTTGATGGCGGGGTCAATAAAAAGCTCCGCGGGGTCGTACCCAGGCTTGCGATGAATATCCACAGTGTGCGCATAATCCGGCGCCCTCGCATCCTCGTTCCACCAGTAATAACTAAACCAGCTACGTGCATCGGCCACGGCAACTAAATCACCCGAGCGAGCATGACGAATACCAGCCTTCTCTTGGTCATTGCAATCAAGCACCTGCCCCACTCCAGCCGTCTGTTCGAGCAACGTCTTCACCTTCGACAATAATTTCTCATCCTGAACCACGATGTGCGCAACCTGGTGATCCACGACGGCGAACACCTTTGAGTTCATCGTATCTAAAATTTCTGCACCCGCTTCATCTTTAATCTCAAGCCAACCTTGCTCACGGAAAATTCGGTTTAAAGCCACCGGGCGTTCCACCTCCGTGATCGCATATTCTGATAAAATCACCACCTCTACGCCGGCGGCCTCTAATTCCTCCGCTAAATCGCAGACCAGTTTGTCCATCTGCTTGCGTGCTTCGTCACTGCGTGGGTCATTGGGCCCAAAGCGCTGCAAATCATAATCCAGGTGCGGGAGGTAAACTAAATTAAGGTCCGGCTTCTCGTGCTGCTCCATCCAGCGTGCGGCATCCGCAATCCACTGCGTGGCTGCAATTCCCGCCCGCGGACCCCAAAAAGTATGAAACGGAAATTCGCCCAGAGCCGCTTTCAACGCTGGCTTCAATCGCTGCGGATAACTCGCGATATCGAAAATCTTTCCGCCGTCGGCCTTATAAATCGGCCGCGGTGTGACTGATAAATCCGCCTGCGTTCCCATATTGTACCACCAAAATAAATTAGCGACCTTCGCTCCTGGCCGACGCTCATGTATCACATCCCAAACCTTGGGCGCCTCCACAAGCCGATTCGATTGCTTCCAAAAATGCACCTCGCTGAGTGAGCGATCATACCAACCGTTACCTACAATGCCGTGCACCGCAGGCAACTGACCAGTAAGGTAATTCGATTGCGCCGTACACGTCACCGCTGGAAACGCTGGCCGAATCAGGGCGGCACTTCCATTGCTGGCTCGCTTCATCAATCGCGGCATCACGCCACTCGATAAGTCACGAGCCGAAAGGCCGACGACATTTAAGACGGCGCGACGAATCATCGCACCACCCTCGCCTTCAATTCATCCGCCGCACGCTGAACCAATACGGCGTCCAATACATGAACCTGCGTGGATTCACCGAGTGCCTTTGGTAGCACTAAGGTTAGCTGTCCGCCCAGGTGCTCACGAAACTCCTCTAGGCCGTTCAACAACAAATTCCCGCCCGCTAAATGAAGTTCGGGCACATATAAATTGAAGCCGAGCGCTTCTAATAAGTTTAATATACGTACAGCCAACGCGGGCGGCAAGAGACCCATCTCGCGGGCACAAATGATATCCAGTGCCAGACCAATCGCGACCGCTTCGCCATGCGACAGTCGATGCGCCGTCAGCACCTCCAACTTATGCGCCGCCCAGTGGCCCAAGTCGAGCGGACGGGCACTGCCCAGTTCAAATGGATCACCCGCGGTTGCAATGTGCACGGCGTGCAACTCAGCCGAACGCCTGACCACATCGCTTAAAATCTCTTGATTGCCGCCCACAAGTTGCGCTGCCTGCTTTTCGATTTTCTCAAAAAAACCGACATCTTTAAGGACTGCCACCTTAACCGCCTCAACCAAGCCATCGCGTCGGCCTCGCACGTCGAGCGATGAAAGGAAGTCTGTGTCGTTCACGACTGCCACAGGTGGCGCAAAAGTTCCCGTAAAATTCTTTTTACCGAAAGCATTGATACCATTCTTAACACCCACCCCAGCATCGGCCTGACTCAAGGTCGTCGTGGGCATGCGAATTAATCGCACCCCGCGGTGTGCAATCGCCGCCGCAAATCCGACCGCATCAAGAAATGCGCCTCCACCAATTGCCACCACGTAGGAGTGTCGGCAAATCTTGTCCGCCTCAATGGCCGATAAAACCTGCTGCACCACTTTGTCGTCTGACTTACACGCCTCCCCTCCCATTAAAATAAAAGGCGGCCGGGTCAGAGAGAGTTTATGCGCAAGCGCATAGGCACCAATTTCGGTCAACAATGCAGGACGTGCGGTGATTAAGCCCACATCCACCGTCACCAGCACTTTATTTCCTCCGACTAATTGCGACACAATCGGATTAGCCACGTTGAAGGCGCCATCGGTAAAATAAATCCGGTGCTTATATTTTACCGAAAAATCTAATTCGAGGGGTTCGTGCATCGCCTTGGCTTAAGGATGAAAGGGTTAGACGCCCAAGGACAAGCCAAGTTCCCACTTAAGTCACCGGAACAAACCGTCGACCGACTAACACCAAAACGAAACACCCTAATAAAAAGGCGTGAACCGCCACGGCCACTAGGGGCGACAAAATTCCGAAGGCCAAACCGACCGCCATGGCGTCAATAAATGGAAATGCCGCCAAGCGATCCTCGACGCGGCCGCTCACGCCCGCCGGTAACGGGTGACGGCGATTAGAAATTAGAATCCAAAACCAGAAGCCCACGGCCGAAACCCAAATCAATCCGTTCCAGGGCAAAATCAGAAGCAAGGGAATCGGGACAAGCAGGAGCAGGAAATCTTTATTTGATCTTAATCCGTCCGGACGTGTTTCGTGGCGGGCCAATAAGGTAATTGAAACTGTCAGCAGCCAAAGCGAAGCGGCATGCGTCAATAATATGCCTATTGCCGCGGTCGAAGCCACGGAGGCGGCTCCCACAGCCACCAAGCCAATCACGGGCAGCATGAAGCGACAAAGTCCCATGACACACGGCGCCCATGACACTCCTTTGTGCCAGCGATTATAAATGAAAACGAAGCCGACTAATACTGTAACCAGAATCGCTTCAATGAGACGCGCCGCAGGTGCAGCACCAAAAATAATTAAGGCAGCACCGAGGCCCAGCAAACCAGCCGCCATTACTTTCGCAGCCTGCAGTGACACTTGACCCGAAGCTAACGGTCGCTCAGGTCGATACTCCTTATCCCAGCCCCAATCAAAAACGTCATTTAATATCATGCCAGCGGCATAAACGGCGGACGCCCCGAGTATGACCAAGAATAACTGAAGGTTAAAAACCAGTCCCAGTAGTCGCGAATTATCGCGCACATCAAAAGCAATGAGGCAGACACCTAACACCCAGCCGGCTATGATGTTCGACCAAACCGTTGGTAAATTAGCCATCCGCATTAAGACTAGTATGTTTCTAAATGTACGCATCGTACTACAGTGTTTTGATTCCCCGCTGTGAAAGCTCACGCAACGTCCACTGGTACTCACCAACAATTTGGTCGACCACATCGTGCGATCGCATTGCCTCCGGCAAAACTTCCCAAGTGTAGGTTTCGATTTCTAATTCGCGCACTAAACCCGGAGTGCGGGCAACAACATCAAGTGCACCCATTAAGTGCGCCGAAGTAGTTGATAAATCGTCGCCCAGGTTCTCTGCATTTAATGGCACATGGAAATGCACCCGCATTTCTTCAAGCACCTGGATAGACTGCGAAGCCAAGGCGTCGGGAATATCTTTATAGCGTTCAAGCGTTCCATCTTTTCTTTTTCCGATACATTGATGCAAGTAAACGGGCTCTTGCATGAATGACAGTCGTTGCAATGCCCGAGTAGTCGGCTCTAAGCGCAGCGCTGAACTTAAGTGCAGCTTAACAACGGATGCTCCATTCTGATTGAGTCGCGTTATGGCCTCGGCTGGGTCCTCATACTGCAAAGCAAAGTGACAGGTGTCGTAACAGACACCCAAGAATTCATCAACGTGGGCGACGTTCGATGCCTCGTCTCTTAATTGATTAAAGAGCTGAATGGTTTCAGCCGTATTCTCAACTAGGCCCATAGGCTCAGGCTCAAGTGCTAAGCGCATATTCAAGCCAGTGCGATCACGCAGACGTGATAAGTGCTCGGCACATTCTAAAATATTTTTACGCATCAACTTCTGCGCATCGGCATCGCGATTAAAACTTTTGGATGACCCAGGTAGGGTGCTAACGGTTCCCGCACGATCAACGGCGCCAACCTCTGCCAATAAATCAAAAAGGCCTTTAGTGTATTCTAATCTCGCAGGTTCACACCAATCAGGCGAAAAAACTTTTTCTTTCACCGCCACGCCGTGAAAGCTTCCGAAGGGAAATCCATTAATACCGGCAACGAGGCAGTTTTCTTTTTCGAGCCAATCTCTGAAATCTTTTAGTGCACGCGGCTCCTTTAATTCAACCAATGCTTGATTGCTCAGACGTAAGCCTAGCACAAAGGGCTTATCCGCAGAAACGCAGTCACGCACTCGCAGTGCATGTTTTTTTAACCCATCAAAAGTTTCATTCCAGCCCTCACCTCGGTGAATATTGGTGCAATACGCGAGCGTGAGTCCGGACGATAATTTCACGGAATAAAATTAGGCTTCGGGCAAAATAAATTTTGGACACTGTGCGAGAAACTCCGCCGGGTTGCCGTAAATCAATCGATCAATCGCCGCACCTGAATGCCCGCGTCGACGCATCTCTAGCGCCGCCTTGGGGACGGACAGCGGATCGCTGTGACCCCAATCACACGCACTGTTCAGCCAAACCCGCTGAGCAGAAATGGTTTCAATCATATCCACCGCACGTTGCGGCGAGGCTTTTGATTCAGGATAGAGCGTGATGCCCGCCCAGTAGCCCTGGTCCAGCACGGCCGCCATCGTGTGCTCTTCGACGTGATCAATAATGACCCGGCCGGGCTGCACTTTGCCATTCGCCTTCAATGCATCCATGATTAACTGCGTGCCCTTGCGCTTATCTTCCAGGTGCGGCGTGTGCACTAAAATCATTTGATTATGCTGTACCGCTAAGTCGACGTGCGCTTCGAAAATTTTGAGTTCGTTGCGCGTGTTCTTATTTAAACCGATTTCACCAATACCTAAAACTGTGGGTGCTTTTAAAAATTCCGGAATCATCGCCATGACTTCTTTGGCCAAGCCCATGTCTTCCGACTCTTTAGGGTTAATGCAGAGCCAAGCATAGTGCGGCATGCCGTATTTCGCAGCCCGCTTCGGCTCATGCTGCGTTAGTTGACAGAAGTAATCGTAAAATCCATCGGCCGACTTTCGGTCGAAGCCCGCCCAAAAAGCCGGCTCACAAATGGCCTTACAGCCAGCCAGCGCCATCGCCTGATAGTCATCGGTGGTCCGACTGACCATATGGCCGTGAGGTTCGATGTAGCGCATGGTTATTTTATTTTAGGCCACACGCCGCTCGCTGCCTTGGTATCAGCCTTCTCAATTGGGGCCGTCGTAGGATCACTCCACAAATTCAAAATCTTGGCCACGCGCGCTGGGTCTTTTTCCAGCAAGATTGGCAAAGCCGCACGCAAGCCGCGCACGCGGTGATCATCCGACCCACTGGCTCGCTCCAGTCGATCCAGAAACGCCGCTAAATCTAAAAGCCTGGCCCGCGCCTCCATAAAATGGGCCTCCGTCACTTCATCGCGCGTCCGCGTTGGCGTGTTTGATGATGACGAGGGGTTGGACATGTTAGGGACAGTAAACTGACCAACAAAAGTGTCAGTTGTTCCCCATGGGTCAAGCCACCCCGCCTAATCGATTAGAAAAGACCCAGTCCTGCTATCGGAAATAAAACTGTACGATAGGCGGAAAAGATCCGTTCGTGTAATCGCCATTAATTAAACTGGGCATAATAAAGAGACGCCCACCAATACTGCGAATCCCGTGGTTAAAATGCACGTGCTCGCACACCTGCCAGCGGGCAATGGCGAAGGAGCCATCGTCCGTAGGCACCGCTTTCATCTTCGAGCCAAGGTAAGGGTTGGGATTTTTTATCACATATCCCATCTTATAAATGCCGAGGCCGCCAAAGGCTGACTCCACTTCGAATGGCGCCATGGTCGGCGGGAAACTGTGAACGCGCTTAGCAAATGTCTGGGCATGAGCCTCCTCTGGAGAAACTTTATGCTTCGCCACATAGTCCATGACTTCTTCCCACGCATCCCCCGGGCAGAGCTTGGGCTCACGCAGAGTCCAGACATCATAATACGTCCCAATCTGATTCGCGAATACCGCAGCGCGATCAGATTCAGCCGCAAGAAAGTCGATGGCTTTCTTCACTTCGGCCACATCCAGTGGGTAAGAGCCCGCGTCATCCATATCCAACACAATCATCAAGTCGTAGTCGCGGTAGTCTTTATAAGTTTTAATCAGCTCAAGAAAAGTGCCGCGTGCTATTTCGAGTCGTAACCCGCGCACCGGAATACTTTTCAACCCGTCCATATTAATTAAATTAAAATTAGCCCGCCCCTGGCCCCACTGATTCAGCACCTCTTTGGTGCCATCCGTGGAATCATTTTCCACAAAAACGTATGCGGTCTCTGAAGCCAGTGATGCCATTTTTTCGATGTTCGCGAAGACGGCAGGTAAAAACCGGGCACAATTCTGCACGGCACCAGCGAAGACGATTTTAGGCTTTTTGTTCATTACGCGGGGAGAGGTAAGAAAAGCCGAGCCTGCCCATCGTCATCGATGAGTCAAGCCACCCAGTCCATCAAGACGCCTTACTTGGCGTCTTTTTGGAATTCTTCAGCGGTCCACGGCGTTTTACGATCAGCGTACTGTGCCTTAATCGCCTTCACGTCCGCTTCCGTCACCGCAGCACCGCTATTACCAAAAGAATTTCTGACATAGGTTACGACGTCAGCAATGTCGCCATCGGACAGTCCTGTGACGGCAGGCATCATGCTCGTGTAGGTCGTGCCCTTAACCGTCACCGGCCCCGTCATCCCGTGTAAAATATTTCGGACTGGAATCGATGGACTCATTGCCACCCACTCCGACCCAGCAAGCGGCGGGAAGACTGGCGGAATACCGAGGCCTGTGGGTTGGTGACATGCAATACAGGTTTTTCCGTAAACTGCCTCACCTCGCTTCATGACTTCGGGCGAAGGTGCCGCTGGCTTTTCTTGCGCAAACAATGTTGCCGCGAAGGTGAGCGATAAGAGTGAGAGGAAACGCATAATTATTTATTTCTGAAACCTAATTCAAAGCCCGCAACTCGCAACTGACCTTCATAAATAATCATATAGCATAAGCCGCAGGCACGCCCCTCATTAGCGACGCCACTTGACCGCTCGACAGCACGCTGAACCTACCCTAAAAAGTCGCATACCCCGAAACACCATGGCTACCCCTACCCATATCGACTCCACCGTGCCCAACGCCAAACGCCTGCTCTGGGCAGGCTTCATGGCCATCCTCGCTGCCGGCGCCGGCTTCGCCCTTCGCGGCGGCATTTTTGGATCGTGGGCCGCTGAATACGGCTTCACCGCCACCCAGCTCGGTGCCATCGGCGGCGCGGGCTTCTCCGGATTCTGCTTCGGAATTATTATCGGCGGCGTCCTCGTGGATAAATTCGGTTACGGCAAACTCGTCGCGCTCGCACTCGTCGGTCACATCGTCTCCGCCATCGTCACCTTTGGCGCGACCGATCCATCTAATGCTTACGGGTACCTCTTCTGGGGTATGTTTATTTTTGCCTACGCCAACGGCACGCTCGAAGCCGTCGCCAATCCGCTCGTTGCCACCATCTTCCCTAAGCAACGGATGCACTACTTAAACATCCTGCACGCCTCGTGGCCTCTCGGCATGGTTGTTGGCGCCGTAGCCTCCTATGTTTTAGGCACGGTCTTACACATCGGCTGGAAAGGTCAGCTCGCCTTCTACCTGGTGCCCACCGCCGGCTATGCGTTAATGTTCTTCGGTCAAAAATTCCCACAATCGGAAGCCGCACTCAAAGGTGCCAATTTCTCTTCGATGTTTAAAGACGTCGGCATCCTGGGTGCCATCATTGCGAGCGGGCTTATTGTTATCTTCCTTGGCAACACCCTGCCCCTTTTCGGCATCGCACCCAACAACGCTCAACTCATCGGCTACCTGGTGGGCGGGCTGCTTGTCATTAGCGTTGGTGTTCTTACTCGGTTCTCCGTCGGATCCCTATTGCTCTTCGTCCTCTTCATCACTCACGCACTCGTCGGTGCGGTTGAATTAGGCACCGACGGCTGGATTGAATCCATCACCGGCAACCTCTTCACAGCCGACCAAGGCAAGATGCTATTCATCTGGACCTCGGCGATTATGTTTGGGCTTCGCTTCTGTGCACACTTCATTGAAAGCAAATTGGGCTTCACTCCCATCAGCCTACTCCTCACATGCGCACTGCTCGCCTGCGTTGGACTGCAATTAGCCAGCGGCATGAGTAGCTTCACCGTCGCGCTCATCGCACTGGGCATCTACGCACTCGGAAAAACATTTTTCTGGCCCACGATGCTCGCCGTTGTTGGCGATCGCTTCCCGCGCTCGGGCGCCGTCGCGATGTCCATCATGGGCGGCGTCGGTATGCTCTCCGCCGGCCTGATTGGTGGCCCTGGATTAGGCTACGCCAAGGATCGCTTCACTTCTGAAGCCCTCCAAAAAGACGCACCCGCAGTTTACGCTTCGGCAAAATCTTCCAGTGAATCCAAATACCTCTTCCTCGCCCCCGTCACTGCTGTCGACGGCGCAAAACTCGAGGCCGCTAAAAAAGCGGGGGGAGCTGGCACGCCCGAACAACGTGCCATCGTGAAAGCGAATCAGGCGGGTGACCGCGCCACCCTCAAGGCCGACTCTTATATTCCTTTAACCATGGCCGGCATCTACCTCCTGCTCTTCTTTTACTTTAAGAGCATCGGAGGCTACCGGCCACTGAAAATCGAAGAGCAGTCTTGATTTAAAACAGTCAGACAGAAAAGGGCCGATCACAAGATCGGCCCTTTTTAATTATCGCGGAGTCAATGTCACCGACTGCAGACGCATGAGTTCTTTACCAGTAATCGTATCGGTCAGCACCTGAACGGACACATCGCCAGACTCCACGGTGACGCTACCGAGATTTAGCTCCACGCCGTCTCCGCGCTGGATGATTTCGCCTTTGAGCTTCTGGTCTCCGACCTGAACAAAGAAAGTTCCGCCGAAGGTGTCTTCGCTTTTCTTGGTCACGGCTCCACCATCTGTTTCGACTTTAGCTTTTCCGTCGGCACCTGGTGCGTCATAACGCACGACAACATCAAAAGTTGTTTTCGCTTTCAGACGAGTGGACCACTTAACGCCGCACTCCTTCTGGCTCCACCCCGTCACGTTGGCAGAGATAGATTGGCCACGGCCGAGTCTCCAGCCGTCCTTCTTCGTTGTGCCTAATAGCTCACCGAAGAAAACACTGAGATGGTTGGGCATATTATTTTGCAGAAGAAATGCCGCATCACCTGCGGGTGCAGTCTTGCATTGGACTAAAATAACACTGTCGGCTTGGTCTGGTGCCACCTGTGGCAACTGCACTTCAACATCCAAGCCGTTACGCTTCACCGCTAATTCTTTTTCGCGGTCAGCCAAAAGAACCACTTTCTCGATTTCCGCTTTCAATCCACCTACGACTAATTTCCCATCCTTGGGCCATTCAAAGACGTGGAGGTAAAGATTTTTCCCTTTAAGCGTGGAATCGCCCCAGGCCTGACGCATGAGCGGAGTCCGCGTGGTGCCTCGCACCGACTCTCCGTTCACGCTCCACCATTTTCCGATTTCATGCAAAATCGTTAAATCTTCAGGCGCCATTTTTCCGTCGCCCATTGGCCCAATATTTAAAAGCAGGTTTCCACCCTTCGCCGCGGCCTTGGCCAAGAGCTGAATAAAGTGTGCGGGCGGCTTATGGGATTTGTCCAACTTGTGGTAACCGTATGATTCATTCGTCGTTGGGATTGCCTCCCAATCCTTCTCCTCTGGCTTGCTCATCGGTCCAAACTCAAACGGACGATCCGGCGTCGAAAGGTAATCTCCATAAATCGCACCCGCGACACGGCCATTGATAATTAAGTTCGGATCTTCTTTACGCAGATAAGCCAAAATCTGTTCGTTAAGTTCCTTAGGATTGTGGTGCGGCGTATCGCCCCAAAAAAGTGCGGGGTGATAGTTTTGGATCAGCTCCTTAATTTGCGGGAAAACTTTTTTTTCTACAACGGCCTTACGACGCTCCGGTCCATTAGGCTCAGGGTATCGCGGGTCGCCCGACACCGACCAATCCTGTGCGTGCGAATAATAGAAGCCCAACTTCACGCCGTATTTATCACACGCCGCCTTTAGTTCCTTCAGCGGGTCTCGCCCAAATTTACTCGTCTTCACCACGTTGTAGTCGTCGGCCTTCGAATCAAACATAGCCACGCCGTCGTGGTGCATCGATGTAATGACAATATAACGCATGCCGGCCTCGCTGGCCGTCTTCACCCACTCATCCGCATTAAACTCGGTAGGGTTAAAGGGCTTCACTACCGTCTCTAAATACTCCTCACGCTTGATTTTCATGATGCGCTGGAGGTGCTCTGCGTACCCTTCAACTTTTTGGCCCTTCCACTCACCTCCGAAGGAGGAATACACGCCCCAGTGAATGAACATGCCAAACCTCGCCTCTCTCCACCAAGCTAGGCGCGCATCCTTATTAGGATCCTGGGCCGAAGGAGTTATAAGCGGCGGCGTGGAATCACTGGCCTGGGCGAAGCCATTCGAAATCGGCATGAGCGCGAGCGCTGCGACAATCAGGGGTAATCTCATAACTAATGATATGTTCCTCTGACTGACAGAACTCAAAGATTCTTTTCCTGTCGTATATTTTTCCAGGGGGCACGGTGACACGTGGGCACGGTGACACGGGGAGATGCGATTACTCCTAATTTCTGTGCTGCATCATTTAAAATGGCCAGCGGTGTGACTGCGTGCACCCTCATTACCCCGTGCCCACGTGTCCCCTAAATTAGTTACCTGGCGGAGGGGAAGGGATTGATTCCGCTTCGCTGCAGGGCTTGCGCCCCAATCCTTCGGATTGCCTGTTCGCCCATGCGGGCTCACCGAACCCAAGGGTTCTCATCCCATTAAATTAACCTGGCGGAGGGGAAGGGATTCGAACCCCCGGTACCTTGCGGTACATCTGATTTCGAATCAGACGCAATCGACCACTCTGCCACCCCTCCATTCCAGGACACTTGAAGAA